>NZ_JAOCDM010000151.1 GCF_029840925.1 Pseudomonas sp. GD03858 | reverse complement strand
ACAAGGCCGCTCCTACAGAGGCGATGAGCGTCAGACAGAAAACCGCTGCACCAGGCTGTTGAGATCCACCGCCAGGCGCGACAAGGCATGGCTCGCCGCCGAGGTCTGCTCGGCCCCCGCCGAGGACTGGTGCGCCAGGTCGCGAATGGTGGTCAGGTTGCGGTCCACCTCCCGCGCCACCTGAGCCTGCTCTTCCGAAGCACTGGCGATCACCAGATTGCGCTCGTTGATCTGCCCAATGGCGGCGGCGATCGCATCCAGTGCTTCGCCGGCAGCATGAGCACCATCGAGCGTCGCGCGCGCCTGGGTATCACTGTGCTGCATACCCTGCACGGCCCGCTCGGCGCCGCTGCGGATGGCGACGATCATCTGCTCGATCTCCTGGGTCGAGGTCTGCGTGCGATGGGCCAGCGCCCGTACCTCGTCGGCGACCACGGCGAACCCGCGCCCGGCCTCGCCGGCCCGCGCCGCCTCGATGGCGGCATTGAGCGCCAACAAGTTGGTCTGCTCGGCGATCGAGCCGATCACATCCAGCACCTTGCTGATGTCGTGCACCTGCTGCGCCAGCTGGCCAACCTCCTCGGCATTGCCGGCCACGCCATTGGCCAGCTCCTCGATGGCGCAGACCGTGGCCTGCACCTGCTCGCGCCCACGGCGAGCGATCTGGTCGGACTCGCGGGAAGCCTCCGAGGTGGCCACCGCGTTGCTCGCCACCTCCTCCACCGCCGCCGTCATCTGGTTCACCGCGGTCGCGGCCTGCTCGATCTCCATGCTCTGCTGCTGCAAGCCGCGGGTGGCGTCCTCGGTGACCGCGCTCAGCTCTTCGGACGCCGAGGCCAGCTGGCTGGCCGAGTCGGAAATCCGCCCGATGGTTTCGCGCAGGCTCTGCTGCATGCTCTTGAGCGCCGCCAGCAGGCGCGCCGGCTCATCGTCGCCCTGCACGGTGATCTGCGGCGTGAGGTCGCCCGTGGCGACCGTCTCGGCGACCTTCAGCGACTGCCCGAGCGGCCGTACGATGCTGCGGGTCAGGGCCAGGGCGAGCACCACGGTGAGGCTCAGGGCGATCACCAACAGCACGCCGACCCATACCTTCGCGCCGTTGTACACGGCCTCGGCCAGGTCGGTGGCGGAATTGGCCTGGTGGTTGTTCAGCTCGATCAACTCGTTGAGCGTGGCGCTCATCTGGTCGGCCAGCTGGTTCATCTCGCCGTTGACCAGCGCCGCCGCAGCCTGGACATGCCCATCGGTGGCCAACTGCACCACCTGCCCCTGCAAGATCATGTACTGGCGCTCCAGGACCTGATAGCGGTCGAACAAGGTCCGCTCCTCGGGCAGCACGATCAACCCGTCGTAATGGCTCTGGGCCTTGGTCAGGCCTCCCTTGATCTCGTCGATGCGGGCGCGATTCTGCTGCTGGGCGGCCGGGTCGGTGTTGACCAGCAGGCGCAGGGTCAAGGCGCGGATGCGCAGCATGTCCTGGGTCATGCGGCCCACCGAGATCACGCTCGGCAGCCAGTTGTTGTCGACCTGCTCGGACTGCTGGCGCATGCTGGTCATCTGCTGCAGCGCGAAGCCGCCCAGCGCCACCACCAGCAGCGCCATGATGCCAAAGCCAAGGCCCGCGCGCGGGGCGATATTCAAGCGTCTCAGGCTCATTTCCAGGATCCCTCCCAAAAGCATTGGTCCGTCGCTTAATGAAGGTATCGGGCCGCCTGGAAATTGCGTAAGACGAAAAGGCGATATCAAAAAGCTATCTACTGCTATAACGCGCTACTTCGCCGCTTTTGGCAGCAGATTGACAAAATTTCTCCGACTCACCTGCTCCGCCACCGCTGCCGGCAAGGCATCGAGAAAGGGGTCGAAACCGTGCATCTGCTCACCCAGGCTGTCGAACCGTCCCACCAGGTCGGAGCCGAGTACGAAACGCTGTGGGAAGCGCTCCACCAAGGCCACCCAAGCCTGGCGCGGCACACCTTGCGGGTCGAGCAGGTAGGGCTTGAGCACGCTCCAGGACAGGTCAACGTACAGGTTCGGGTAGTCCTCCAACAGCCGCGTCAGCACCGGCAGGAGAAAATCCATCTGTTCCTGGTGCCGATGGATCTCCAGGCTGCTGCCAGCATGGGCCCAGATGAAACGGGTATGCGGGTGGTTGCGCAGCGGCTCTTCGATCTCGGCCAGGTAAAGCGGGTTGCGCTCGCGCTTGGAGGTGATGTTCGAATGCAACAGCACCGGCAGGTCGCGCTCGGCGGCCAGGTGATAGATACGGGTCATGGCTTCATTGTTGGCCCGCGGCGTATCGCCGCTGGTCAGGGCGGTGAGGTCGTCGTGGCGGGTGAACACTTCGCCGATGCCCTGCCACAACCCCGGATAGAGGTCGAGCATGCGCTCGATATGATTGACGGCGTTCTTGTCCACCGGATTGAAGCCAGTGAGGAACGGGTGGAAGCGACGGCGCTGCTCCGCTGGCAGCTTCTGCAGCGCGGCGGCGACATAAAGGTCGGTGGCGCTGTACCAGTAGGCGTCGGCGTCGTCCCCGGCGTAATAGCGCGGACGCTTGGGCTCGTCCTCGTGCCATTTCTTCGCCACCGGGACACCGGAGATCATCGACTGCTCCACCCCGGCCGCGTCCATGGCCTTGAGCAGCGCCGGCATGCCCTCGGTTTCCTGGAAGAAGTCCACGTAGTGCAGGTGCGCGTCGCTGTAGCGGTAGTCGCGGGCCTGCGCGGCGTCGAACAGGCCTGCGCTCAGCAGCAGGCAAGCCAGTATGCGGGCGATCATCGGAGCCTCCTTTGCCGGTCCCGCAAGAGTAGACCGGGCAGCGCCCGCGACGGTTCAGCCACGGACGGCGAAACGCTATGCTTGCAGGCATCCCTCAAGGAGTGTCGCCATGAGCAGTCCCCTGGTCATCCGCCCACGTGCCGAATCGGTCGAGGGCCAGCCGATCCTGCGCCCACTGCCCTCGGCGCAGTGCCGCAGCGTCGGCCCTTTCGTGTTCTTCGACCATATGCTGGAAACCGACTACGCGCCCGGCCATGGCATGGACATTCGCCAGCATCCGCATATCGGCCTATCCACCCTCACCTACCTGTTCGAGGGTGAAATCCAGCACAAGGACAGCCTGGGTTCGGACCAGCATGTACAGCCGGGCGATGTCAGTTGGATGACCGCCGGCGCAGGCGTGGCGCATGTCGAGCGCACGCCGGCCGATCTGCTGGCCAAGGGTTCAAGACTGCACGGGCTGCAGGTCTGGCTGGCGTCGCCCCGCGAGCACGAGCAGGGTAAGCCGAGCTACAGCCATCATCCGGCGGCGAGCCTGCCGGTCAGTGACAGCCTGGGTGTGCAGATCCGCATGATTGCCGGTACCGGGTTCTGCCTGGCATCGCCGGTGCCGGTACTCTCCCCGACCCTCTATGCCCATGTGCATATGCAATCAGCCACAACACTGGTGGTGCCCGACGAACATGCTCAGCGAGCACTGTATCTGCTGGACGGTGAGCTGTTCATGAACGGCGATCAGGTCGAGGCCTGCAGCATGATCGTGCTGCCGGAAGGGGAAGAGGTGACGCTGTATGCCGAGGAAGAATGCCAGTTGGTGCTGATTGGCGGCGAGCCGCTGGATGGGCCACGGCGGATGAACTGGAATTTCGTTGCCAGTGACCCTGAGTTGATCGAGCAAGCGCGAGCGCGCTGGGCGGCGGGCGATTGGCCGGTGGTGCCTGGGGAAAACGGGCGGATCGAATTGCCGCGCTGATGTGGGGCCGCTTTGCGGCCCTTCGCGGGTAAACCCGCTCCCACAGAGATCGCGTGACGTTCAGATTTACGCATGCCTGTGGGAGCGGGTTTACCCGCGAAGGGCTGCGCAGCAGCCCCCATCACATTCAGCCGCGGAACACTTCCGTGAGCAGGTTATGCATCGCGCGGAATGCCCGCTCCGAGGTTCGCCGGTCATACTGCATCTTGCCCGGCACATTGGCGTTCGGATCGGTGAATGAATGCACCGCGCCGCCATAGCTGAGCAACTGCCAGTCGACCTTGGCTGCATTCATCTCGGCCTCGAAAGCCGGCAGCTGCTCCTTGGGCACCAGCGGATCGGACGCGCCATGCAGCACCAGCACCGAGCCCTTGATACGCTTGGCATCCTCGGGATTCGGCGTGTCCAGGGTGCCATGGAATGACACTGCCGCCTTCAGATCAGCACCGGTGCGGGCCAGCTCCAACGCACAGCAGCCGCCGAAACAGAAGCCGAAGGTAGCCACCTTGCCGGGGTCCAGCAAAGCCTTCGATTGCCCCACCAACTGCGCCAGCGCCTCCTGCATGCGCTTGCGCAGCTCGGCGCGGTCATTCTTCAGCGGCATCATCGCCGCGCCCGCCTCGTCGGCATTGGACGGGCGCACCGACTGGCCGTACAGGTCGGCGATCAATACCACATAACCTTGCTCGGCCACTTCCTTGGCGATACGTTCGGCGCCCTCGCCGATACCCATCCAGTTCGGCGCCATGACCAAGCCCGGCTGCGGCAGCGCGCCCTGGGTGTAGACCAGGCGGCTTTCATAGGCTTTGCCTGACAGGTGATAGACCAGCGACTCGACGATGACCTTGCTCATTCAGCTCTCCTTGGGCTTCACGGGTCAGCACATGATAGATGCATTCGTGGGCGCGGGCTTGCCCCGCGAAGCAGGTATCGCGGGGCAAGCCCGCTCCCACAAGTGAGTCCCCGCCAGAAATGAAAAAGCCCGCCGAAGCGGGCTTTGTCTGCGTCAGATCAAGCGGACAGCTCGACCAGCAGCTTGTTGAGGCGACGCACATAGGCCGCCGGGTCCTTCAGGCTGTCGCCGGCCGCCAGGGCCGCCTGGTCGAACAGGATGTGCGAAAGCTCGGCGAAGCGGTCCTCGCTCTGCTCGCCATCGAGCTTCTCGATCAGCGGATGGGCCGGGTTGAACTCGAAGATCGGCTTGGATTCCGGCACCTTCTGCCCGCTGGCTTCAAGGATCTGGCGCATCTGCAGGCCCAGGTCCTGCTCGCCGATGGCCAGGATCGCTGGCGAGTCGGTCAAGCGGTGGGATACGCGCACTTCGGCAACGCTGTCACCCAGCGCACCCTTCAGACGCTCGACCAGGCCCTCTTTCTCCTTGGCGACTTCTTCCTGGGCCTTCTTGTCCTCTTCGGAGTCCAGATTGCCCAGGTCCAGGTCGCCACGGGCGACGTCGACGAACGCCTTGCCATCGAACTCGTTGAGGTAGCTCATCAGCCACTCGTCGATGCGGTCGGTCAGCAGCAGCACTTCGATGCCTTTCTTGCGGAAGACCTCCAGGTGCGGGCTGTTCTTGACCTGGGCGTAGGACTCGCCAGTCAGGTAGTAGATCTTGTCCTGACCTTCCTTGGCACGGGCCAGGTAGTCGGCCAGGGCGACGCTCTGCTCGCCGCTGTCGTCTTGGGTGGAGGCGAAGCGCAACAGCCCTGCGATCTTCTCCTTGTTGGCGAAGTCCTCGGCCGGGCCTTCCTTCAGCACCTGGCCGAAGTTCTTCCAGAAGCCCTTGTACTGCTCGGGTTCGTTCTTCGCCAGCTTCTCCAGCATGTCCAGTACGCGCTTGGTCAGCGCGGTCTTCATCGAATCGATGATCGGATCCTTCTGCAGGATCTCGCGGGAGACGTTCAGCGACAGGTCGTTGGAATCGACCACGCCCTTGATGAAACGCAGGTACAGCGGCAGGAACGATTCGGCCTGGTCCATGATGAACACGCGCTGCACGTACAGCTTCAGACCGCGTGGTGCTTCGCGCTGGTACAGGTCGAACGGCGCGCGGGCCGGCACATACAGCAGCGAGTTGTACTCCAGCTTGCCTTCGACCTTGTTGTGGCTCCAGGCCAGCGGGTTCTCG
Source organism: Pseudomonas sp. GD03858 (assembly GCF_029840925.1). Lineage (GTDB taxonomy): Bacteria > Pseudomonadota > Gammaproteobacteria > Pseudomonadales > Pseudomonadaceae > Aquipseudomonas. Next base: position 4,951 of record NZ_JAOCDM010000151.1, on the reverse strand, counting down.
AAGTCATGGCCGATGTGCTTGTAGAACTCCTGGTACTCCTCGTCCTTCACCTCGGTGCGCGGACGGGTCCACAGGGCGCTGGCACGGTTGACGGTTTCCCACTCCTGCGCCGGTTGCTCCTCGCCTTCGGCTGCGGCGGACTGCTCCTTCGGCAGTTCGATCGGCAGGGCGATGTGGTCGGAGTACTTCTTGACGATGTTGCGCAGACGCCAGCCATCGGCGAACTCGTCCTCGCCCTTCTTCAGGTGCAGGACAATGCGAGTGCCGCGCTGAGGCTTGTCGATGGTCGAGACTTCGAACTCGCCCTCGCCATGCGACGACCAGTGCACGCCCTCTGCGGCAGGCAGGCCAGCGCGACGGCTGAACACATCGACCTTGTCGGCGACGATGAACGCGGAGTAGAAGCCCACGCCGAACTGACCGATCAGGTGCGAGTCCTTCTTCTGGTCACCGGTGAGGTTCTTCATGAAGTCGGCGGTGCCGGACTTGGCGATGGTACCCAGGTGCGCGATGACGTCTTCACGGCTCATGCCGATACCGTTGTCCTCTAGGGTCACGGTGTTGGCAGCCTTGTCGAAGCTCACGCGGATCTTCAGCTCGGCGTCGTCCTCGAGCAGCTCAGGCTTGGCCAGGGCCTCGAAACGCAGCTTGTCGGCGGCGTCGGAGGCGTTGGAGATCAGCTCGCGCAGGAAGATCTCCTTGTTCGAATACAGGGAATGGATCATGAGGTGCAGCAGTTGCTTTACCTCGGTCTGGAAGCCCAGGGTTTCTTTTTGAGTCTCCACACTCATGGTCTTCAAAACTCCAATCTGTTGGTTGTTGGCGCCTGGCGGCCGTCTGGCCTGCTTTTGATGGCGGATGTCCAACAGATGGGGGCAGCCCCGACTATTTCAAGGGCTTTTCCGGTTCGATCTTGAAATGCGCGCGCGCCGTGGCGATCGGCGTGTCGCGATCACCCTGCCAGGCGGTGATGGCGACGTTGGTCACCCGCCGCCCCTGGCGCCACAGCTGGCACTGGGCGTAGGTGTCGCGAAAATGCCCGGCGCGCAGGTAGTCGATGGAGAAATCGATGATCTTGGGGATGCTCGCGCTCTCGCTGTAGATCAGCAGGTAGAGCGCCGCGGACAGCTCCATGAAACCGGCGATGACGCCACCATGGATCGCCGGCAGCAACGGATTGCCGATGTTGTCGGGGTTGGCCGGCAGACGGAACAGCAGGTCGTCACCCTGGCGCTCGCATTCGATGCCGATCAGCCCGGCATACGGGATCAACGCCAGCAGGGGCTGGTAGTCGCCCCGCGCGTGGGCCTGGTTCAGCTGTTGACGGATATCGGCGGGGATCACGCACGACCCTCCTTGAGGCTGTTGCCGAAGCGGATGCCGCCCTTGACGTCCTGCCCCAGGCGCATGAAGGTGCCGACCACCTGGCAGATCGGCTGCGAAGGGTCGTCCTGGTAGGCGGTGCCACGGGTGAAGATGACATCGCGGGTCACCCGATAGCACTGGGCATGACCGTAGATATCCTTGCCGGCCTCGGCCGGGTGCATATAGTCGATGCGCAGGTCCAGGGTCGGGCACACCTCGAAACGCGGCAGCGCGCAGAGGGTGGCCATGCCGCAGGTGGTGTCCATCAGCGTGGTCAGCACGCCGCCATGCACCGCGCCGTTCTGCGGATTACCGACAATCGCCGGTGACCAGGGCAGCACCAGCGTCATGCCGTCGGCGTCGGCGTGGTGCACGCGCATCTGCAATACCTGGCAATGTTTCAGCGCCGAGAGAAAACGCTCGGCCATCGCCATCAATGGCGTCTCGTTCATTGTCCCTCGCTTCATAAAATGGATAAAAAGTCCATATAGGTCGGGCAGTTATATATCTGTAACCTTTGTGGAACTTCTTCGCACCCGGTGAACTCGAAGGTACAAGTAAAGTTATTCCACCCAGGAGAAACACCCCATGCGTAAACCTTTTGCTTTTGCTCTGATGCTGGCCGCTGCCATGGGCCTGGCTGCTTGCGATAAAGCGAGCGAAGACAAAGCCCAGGACGCACAGCAACACGCCGAGCAAGCCCAGGAGAAGATGGGCGAAGCTCAGGATAAGATGAACGAAGCCGCCAAGGAAAACGCCGAAGCCGCCAAAGATCAGGCCGAAGCGCAGCAGAAGGCCGCCGAGGAAGCCGCGCCGACCACTCCAGCGCCGACCACTGCGCCTGCCGAACCTGCCAAGCAGTAATCGCGCAGTACAAAAAAACCCGACGATGTCGGGTTTTTTTGTACTTGGCATTTAATACTGAAAGGCTTCAGCTGGTAACGCCGGAAGTGTCCTTGCCCACCTCGACCGAGACACTTTCGGTCGGCGTGAACACCATCACTTCCAGTACATGGGAATGGAACTCGCGGCGATACAGGATGAATACCACGCCCACGCTCATGACCATGAACAACCAAGGGCTGATGAACCAGCTCAGCATGGCCATGCCGAAGTAATACGAACGCAATCCCAGGTTGAACTGGTTGGCCGCCAGCGACAGTACCCGCGCGGCCCGAGAGGCGAAAGCCTTGCGCTCGAGTTCATTGACCAGGCGCTCGCCGATCATCGGCGCCGAACCTACCAGCACCGCAGCGAAGTTGTATTGGCGCATGCACCAGCTGAAGGTGAAGAAGGCATAGACGAATACCGTCGCCAGGCACAGCAACTTGATTTCCGACATCCCTTGTGAGGCCTGCTGCACCAGTGGCAGGTCGGCCAGCAGCGACAGCGCGCGATCCGACGCACCGAGCACGGTGAGGATGCCGGCGAGGATGATCAAGGTACTGGAGGCGAAGAACGAGGCGTTGCGTTCCAGGTTGCCGATCACGCTGGCATCGGCGATACGGTTGTCGCGCAGCAGCATGCGGCGCATCCAGTCTTCGCGATAAAGGTGCAGCACGCTGGCCAGGCAGGCGGTGTCGCGGCCTTTCCAAATAGCGTAGCGGGTGTAGCCGCCCCAGCAGATGGCGAACCAGCAGGCGGCCAGGAGATTGGCCAGGTTGCTTTGGATGAAGCTCATGCGGGCATCCCGTAGAAAGAGGAACTGACCGGCTTTCGACGCCTGGATTCGGCAAAAGACACGTGAATGCACTATTTGCTTTCCCTGCACCGGCCCTTCGCGGGTAAACCCGCTCCCACAGGATTCGCACCAGCTCCTGTGGGAGCGGGTTTACCCGCGAAGGGGCCAGCACGGACAATAAAAAACCCCGCTCCTTCACAAGAAGCGGGGTTTCGATATCCACCTTGGCTAGGCGCCCTTCGGCTTGTGGCCAGCGCCCTACCCTGCAGGCTTCAATCCATCAGGCCAGCGCCTCGCGAGGCTTGCCGAGCATGCGGTCGAAGACCACGGCGGCGGCCAGGGTGACCACCGAAGGCACCAGCCAGGCCATGCCCTGCTCGCTCAATGGCAGGTGAGCCATGGCGTCCGGCAGCATGTGCGCCAGGCTGCTGCCCTTGATCGCATCGACGATACCGAACAGCAGCGACACCAGCATGACCGGCGCCAGGATGCGCACCGGCGAGTTCCACAGATCCTTCACGAAGCTCAGGCCCACCACGACGATGCAGGGTGGGTAAATGGCCGTGAGCACCGGGATCGAGAACATGATCAGCTTGGTCAGCCCCAGGTTGGAGATCAGCAGCGAGAAGCCAGCCAGGATCACCACCAGGGCGCGGTACGACAGCGGCAGGATCTGGCTGAAGTACTCGGCACAGGCGCAAGTCAGGCCAACCGCGGTCACCAGGCAGGCCAGGGCGATCAGCACGGCGAGGAAGCCGCTGCCCAGGGAGCCGAAGGTGTGCTGCACATAGGCATGCAGCACCATCGCACCGTTGGTGGCGTCGGCGGCGATGTCATGGCTGCCCGCGCCGAGGCGGAACAGGCTGACGTACACCAGCACCAGACCCACACCGGCAATCAAGCCGGCGATGATGGCATAGCGGGTAATCAGCTTCGGCGACTCGACGCCACGCGAGCGGATGGCGTTGACGATGACGATGCCGAAGACCAGGGCGCCCAGGGTGTCCATGGTCAGGTAGCCATCGGAGAACCCTTTGGAGAACGCGGCGGCGGCATAGGCAGGCTGGGCCTCGCCAATGGTGCCGGCCGGCAGGGCGAAAGCCGCGATGCCCAGCACCGCCAGGGCGATGATCTTCAACGGCGCGAGGAAACGGCCCACGGTGTCGAGCAGCTTGCCCGGGTACATGGACACGGCCAGTACCACGGCGAAGTACACGATGCTGTAGATGAGCAGCGCCGTCGGGCTTTCGCCGGTCAGCGGCGCAACGCCCACTTCGAACGACACGGTCGCGGTACGTGGAGTGGCGAACAGCGGGCCGACCGAGAGGTAGCACACAGCCGCCAGCAGGCCACCGAAGAACTTGCCGATCGGGCTGCTCAGGGCGTCCATGCCGCCACCGACCTTGGCCAGGGCAACCACGGTGATGACCGGCAGGCCCACGGCGGTGACCAGGAAGCCAAGCGCCGCCATCCATACGTGCGGACCGGACTGCAGGCCGACGATGGGCGGGAAGATGATATTGCCGGCGCCGACGAACAGCGCAAACGTCATAAAGCCAAGCGCCAGGATATCCTGGCCTTTTAAAACTTTCATTTAAGGAAATACCACACTGCTGAAATCGGGAGTCGGAGGGGATTTCCCACAGGATGAAGGGAAATGCTGCCCGGCTTGGTGAGCCAGACCCGTTTAGCGTGTCGTTCCCTTTTGGGGTACGGGCACAGAGTGAACGCGTAGGGTACCTGTTTTACCTGACAAACGCACTGGCACTGTGCTGCTTGTCCGATGTGCGTATGTGTTTGTCGTCTGGTTGAACGTGTTAGGCGACAATTTATTGCTCATTTGGGTAGATGTCTGGTTGAAAATCCTGATCGAGGTGATCGAAATTTCATCACCACCTGTGCTGG
>NZ_JAOCDM010000150.1 GCF_029840925.1 Pseudomonas sp. GD03858 | reverse complement strand
CTTTGCGCGACATCCAGCGATGCAAGTAAACGCCGCAGACGTGCTACGTGATCAAATCGGACAGCCGAGGTATCACCCCGCAGGTGAAGTGACTTCAGGCCTTTGTGCCTGAAACTTCGAATCATGGTTGAAGGAGTGTAAGGTAATACCTTACACCCATCAAGGCTGCTTGAGTCATGATGCGTTCCTGTGGAATGGAAAGAACGCAGTTTGATCACTCGGGCCAACTCGATGAGAGCCCCCGCTCTCTGGCGTTCTTGTCAGATCGGTCCTGAGCTGCTGCGAGTGGCTGGCAACCTCAAGCTAGAACAACCCCATCCACTTCCTACGAGCTCTGCAGGCCTTTCCCACTGGGCAGCCTACAGCCCAAGAAATACCCTACAAAGTCTGTCGATACCCTTCTGATTGTCCGGGGAAATCATGCCCTCTAGGCTGACCGGGTCGCTGTCGGTTCAGCGATCGGGCGTGGAAACCCGGCTGGTTGGTTATCGGATTATCTGTCGTAACGGCAGCTGTACGCGGGAGGCCGTAAGGCCTGCCGGGGTTCTCCGATAACCTGGTTTTCCACCCCGTGTACAGCCGCCACCCTTCGCGTGGAAACGGACGGTGCCGGTCAATTTCTATCGGAGTTTGACCATGAAAAAAATCGTCCCCGACCCACCCCTCCCCGATACCCGCCACCACCCCTTTGGCAAATGCGACGCCGGCCACCCACCGCTGTTCGCGGTCAACCCCAATATCAACGCCCACGACGCCCTGGTACATGTCGCCGAGTACCTGCGCAGTGCCTACAACGTCGGCTACAAGGCGCTGGAACATATGGATGAAACCGGCAGGAGCCTGCTGTGGGCCAGCCTGCATGGCATCGAGATGGCCGAAGGCCTGACGGAGGCAATGCTGGAGGGTATTGAGTCGTCCTGAGAAGCAGATCGCATGAGGGCCGCCAAGTGCTTGCCGAGGGCCTTGCAGCGCCTATCAGATCGAGCGCCGCCCGCGCGGCGCGTCGCGACACAAGGCCGCTCCTACATCTGTTTCGGGCCAGTCAATCCTGTGCCATTACCGGGTCCGCCTTGTGGGTACGACGCGGTCTCAGCGTGGGCACCACTGCCGCCTCACCTGTTTCAAGGCATGCATCAAGGCGGGCAACCATGGCCTGACAGGTTCGGCACGTTGCAACAAATGTAGGAGCGGCCTTGCGTCGCGATGCGCCGCGCGGGCGGCGCTCGATCTCATAGGCGCCACAAAGCTCTCGCCCTGCACGCCAGCCCCACCACCCGGTAGACTGCGAACCACCCCCTGCCCCGTCGCGGAGACCGCTCTTGGAAGACCTCAACTCCCTCTACTACTTCACCCAGGTGGTCGAGCACGGTGGCTTCGCCCCGGCCGGGCGGGCGCTGGACATGCCCAAGTCCAAGCTCAGCCGGCGCATCGCCGACCTGGAGGAGCGCCTCGGCGTGCGCCTGCTGCACCGCACCAGCCGGCACTGTTCGCTGACCGAGATCGGCCAGGCCTACTACAACCGCTGCCTGGCCATGCGCGTGGAAGCCGAGGGCGCCGCCGAGCTCATCGAGCGCAACCGCAGCGAACCACGCGGGCTGGTGCGCATCAGCTGCCCGACCACCCTGCTCAACTCCTGGGTCGGACCGATGCTGACCCGTTACATGCTCAAGTACCCGCAAGTGGAGCTGTTCATCGAAAGCACCAACCGCCGCGTCGATCTGCTGCATGAGGGCTTTGACGTGGCACTGCGGGTGCGTTTCCCGCCGCTGGAGAACACCGACATGGTGATGAAGGTGCTGAGCAACAGCACCCAGTGCCTGGTCGGCCACCCGTCGCTGCGCGAACAGCTGCCACCCGGTTTCGATCCACGGCAGCTGAGCGAGCTGCCCAGCCTGCACTGGGGCGGGGCCCAGCGGGAGTATCAGTGGGAGCTGTTCCAGGGTGAGGACATGAGCCGCAGCCTGGTGATCCCGCACAAACCACGGATGGTCACCGACGACCTGTTCGCGCTGAGGCATTTTTTGGTGGCGGGCGTGGGGATCGCGCACCTGCCCAGGGTGGCGGTGCGCGAGGACCTGGCGGCGGGGCGGTTGGTGGAGATGCTGCCAGGCTGGCATCCGCGTTGCGGCATCGTGCATGCGATCTTCCCGTCGCGACGGGGGTTGCTGCCGTCGGTGCGATCGTTGATCGATCATCTGGCGGAGGAGTTCGCCATCAGCGACATGGCGTAGTACGCCATCGCGGGGCAAGTCGGGCCGCCGCATCGCCGCTCCCACGAAGCCCTGTAGTCTCGGTGGGAGCGGGCTTGCCCCGCGATCAGGCCATCAGAAGGCGAAGCAGGAACAACCCAGCGCCCCCCAGAAGCCCTGGTAATCGCTCACCGGCACACTGGAATGCCGCGCCTTCTCATGGCTGTGGGCATGCACCCCGCACGGCCCGACACACTGGTGCAGCGCCGCCGCCAGCGGCGCACCGGCGCGCCAGTGCCCCGGCACCTTGGCCACCGGCGACCACTCCGGCAACACCGGCACCTGCGCGGGGCCCAGCTTGTCGAACTCGGCGGCGCCGTACACCACCTTGCCGTCGACGATGGTCAGCACCGACTCGATGCCCTTGATCGCCTCTTCATCGACGCTGAAGAAGTCCAGCGACAGCGCCGCCAGGTCCGCCAGCTGACCGACCTTGATCTGCCCCTTCTTGCCCTGCTCGCTGGAGAACCAGGCGCTGCCATGGGTGAACAGCTGCAGCGCGGTCGCCCGACTCAGGCCCTCCGGATACAGTTCCAGCCCGCCGACGGTCTTGCCACTGACCATCCAGTACAGCGAAGTCCACGGGTTGTAGCTGGACACCCGGGTAGCGTCGGTGCCGGCGCCGACCGGCACGCCCTCGGCAAGCATGCGCTGGATCGGCGGGGTCTTCTCGGCAGCCTTGGCGCCATAGCGGTCGACGAAGTACTCGCCCTGGAAGGCCATGCGGTCCTGGATGGCGATGCCACCGCCCAGCGCCCTCACCCGCTCGATGTTCTTCGGCGTGATGGTCTCGCAATGATCGAAGAACCACGGCAGGCCATTGAACGGGATTTCACGGTTGACCTTCTCGAACACATCGAGCATGCGCGAGATCGACTCGTCGTAGGTGGCGTGCAGGCGAAACGGCCAGCGCTGCTCGACCAGGTGACGCACCACCGGTTCCAGCTCCTGTTCCATGGTCTGCGGCAGGTCCGGGCGCGGTTCGAGGAAATCCTCGAAGTCGGCGGCGGAGAACACCAACATCTCGCCGGCGCCGTTGTGGCGGAAGAAGTCGTTGCCGTCGCCCGGCTTGACCTTCTGCGTCCAGTTCTTGAAGTCGGCCAGTTCTTCCTTGGGTTTCTGGGTGAACAGGTTGTAGGCAATGCGCACGGTCAACTGGTCGTTGTCGGCCAGCTCCTGGATCACCTGATAGTCGTCCGGGTAGTTCTGGTAGCCGCCGCCGGCATCGATGGCGCTGGTCAGGCCCAGGCGGTTGAGCTCGCGCATGAACTGGCGGGTGGAGTTGACCTGGTACTCCAGCGGCAGCTTCGGCCCTTTGGCCAGGGTGGCGTAGAGAATGGTGGCGTTGGGTCGGGCGATGAGCATGCCGGTGGGGTTGCCGAACTTGTCGCGCTGGATCTCGCCGCCCGGCGGATTGGGTGTGTCCTTGGTGTAGCCCACCGCCCTGAGCGCGGCGCGGTTGAGCAGTGCGCGGTCGTAGAGGTGGAGCAGGAACACCGGGGTGTCCGGCGCGGCCTGGTTGATCTCTTCCAGCGTGGGCATGCGCTTCTCGGCGAACTGGAACTCGTTCCAGCCACCGACCACGCGCACCCACTGCGGGGTCGGCGTGCGCTCGGCCTGGTCCTTGAGCATGCGCAGGGCGTCGGCCAGCGAGGGCACGCCTTCCCAGCGCAGTTCGAGGTTGTAGTTAAGGCCGCCACGGATCAAGTGCAGGTGCGAGTCGTTCAGGCCCGGAATCACCGTGCGCTGCTTGAGATCGATGATCTGCGTGGCGGTCCCCTTGTGGGCCATGGCTTCGGCGTCGCTGCCCACGGCGATGAACTTGCCGTCCTTGATGGCCACGGCGCTGGCGGTGGGCTTCTCGCGGTCAACGGTGTGCAACTTGCCGTTGAACAGAATGAGGTCGGCGGACATGGGATCTCCTGAAATGCCGGCATGGGCGGAATCAGTGAACGGCAATGCGCTCCACAGCGCGCCGGCGGCGCCGAGCACGGTGCCGGTGGCGAGGAACTTGCGGCGGCTCTGGTCGGTGGGATCCTGGCTCATGGTGCTCTCCATTCGGACGAGTGATCGGCAGGCAGTTAAGGCTAGCAATGGAACAGGGCGGGCGCTCAGCGCGACGCACCTGAAAATGGGTGGGCCAGGCACCGAGCCGGTGCCTGGCAGGCGGCTTACTTGGCAGCAGTCAGGGCGTTGTAGCTGGTGATCAGGTTGCGGTAGTCCGGGATGTGGTTGGAGAACAGCGCCGCCAGCCCCTCGACATCGTTGCGCCAGTCGCGGTGCAGCTCACAGGCCACGCCAAACCAGGTCATCAGTTGCGCGCCAGCCTGGCTCATGCGGCTGTGGGCCGCGTCGCGGGTCATTTCGTTGAAAGTACCGGAGGCGTCGGTCACCACGAACACCTCGAACTCCTCTTCAAGGGCCGCCAGCGCCGGGAACGCCACGCACACTTCGGTCACCACGCCGGCGATGATCAGCTGCTTCTTGCCGGTGGCCTTCACCGCCTTGACGAAATCTTCGTTGTCCCAGGCGTTGATCTGGCCGGGGCGGGCGATGTACGGGGCGTCCGGGAACAGTTCTTTCAGCTCCGGCACCAGCGGGCCGTTGGGGCCTTGCTCGAAGCTGGTGGTGAGGATGGTCGGCAGGTTGAAGTACTTGGCCAGGTCCGCCAGGGCCAGCACGTTGTTCTTGAAGCGGTCCGGCTCGATGTCGCGGACCAGGGACAGCAGGCCGGCCTGGTGGTCGACCAGCAGTACGGCGGCGTCGTCTTTGTTCAGGCGGTTGTATTTGAAGTTGTTCATTGCCGGTGCTCCTTGGGTTTCGATCTTCAGTGGGTTAGGTGTTTCGCGTTGATGGGAGAAGATTAAAACCGGGACCTTTATGGCGGTAGATAGCGGATTTTGGTCGTAGCGTTCTATTTTACGAACGATTGATTGGCGTTGCCTGTTCTGGCCTTATCGCGGGGCAAGCCCGCTCCCACGCAAGCGACATGGCTTGCGTGGGAGCGGGCTTGCCCCGCGATTGCGATACCCGCAGACAGTCATTGCCCGACTCCCCAACCTGCTCTATTACTACCCACAGCCCTCCCCCGCACCGAGACCATCATGCTGGCCTTCATCCAGTCATACCCGTTGTTGCTCGGCACCTTGCTGATCCTGCTCGACCTGCTGCTCTGGCAGCTGATCCCGCTGCAGCAGCACCGGGCCTGGCGGATCGCCACGCGGCTGGTGATCTTCCTGCTGTTCAGCGCGGTGCTCATGGCGGCGGGCATGAGCCCGTTGCAGCCCCCGCCCTGGGCCGACGATGTCCCGCGCAACCTGATGGCCACGGTACTGGCGATCGGCTGGTGGCTGTTCGCCGCGCGCACGGTGACGGTGGTGTTCGGCCTGCTGCTGGTAGCCCGCGGCAGCCACGGCGGACGCCTGCTGCAGGATGTGCTCGGCGCGCTGATCTTCCTCGCGGCGGTGGTGGCCGCAGCGGCCTATGTGATGCAGTTGCCGGTCAAGGGGCTGCTGGCGACCTCCGGGGTAATGGCCATCGTCATCGGCCTGGCCTTGCAGAGCACGCTGGCCGACGTATTCTCGGGCATCGTGCTGAACACCACGCGGCCCTACCAGATCGGCGACTCGATCTCCATCGACGGCACCGAGGGCAAGGTCGTGGACATCGACTGGCGAGCCACCCGGCTGATCACCGGCAACAGCAGCCTGGCGGTGATCCCCAACTCGGTGGCGGCCAAGGCCAAGATCCTCAATTTCAGCCGCCCGGCCGAAGTGCACGGGGTGTCGATCAGCGTGGTGGTGCCGGCCAAGGTGCGCCCGCAATGGGTATTCGACGCGCTGGAGAAGGCCCTGCAGGGCACCAGCATGCTGCTGGACAAGCCGGCGCCCAAGGTCACGGTAAAGACCTCGACGCTGGAATCGGTGGAGTACGAGGCCAGCGGTTTCATCGCCGACATGTCGCGCAAGACCGAGGCGCGCAATCAGCTGTTCGACCTGGCCCACCGCCACCTGGAGGCCAGCGGCGTGACCTGGAACATCGACCTTGGCGCCCCCGTGCGCAGCCGCCAGCGCGAGCTGCTGGACGAGGTGACGGTGTTCCGTTCGTTGACCAATGAAGAGCGCGACACCCTCAGCCAGCGCATGAGCACGGTGGAATACCTGGCCGACCAGGTCATCCTGGGCATCGGCGAACGTTCGGAGCATGTGCTGCTGATCAGCCGGGGCGTGATACTGGCGTCGGTGCGCGATGGCGAGCGGATGATCGAAGGCGGGCGCATGGGCCCTGGGGAAGTGCTGGGGCTCGAGGGCCTGGTGGACGACGAAGCCTCGCCCGTCGAGTTCCGCGCCCTGAGCGGTTGCATGCTTTATCGCATCGACAAGGAGCAAGTGCGTGGTTGCCTGGCCGAAAGCGGCGATGTGAAGTCGGCGCTGACCAAGCTGCAGCGATTCCGGCGGATGAAGCGTGAATCACTGTTGCTGCAGAAGCCGACGCTGGTGAAGAAAGGTGGGTTCCTGAGCTGGTTGCACAAGTAGCCAAGCACCGCCATCCCCCTGTAGGAGCGGCCTTGTGTCGCGAAAGGGCCGCAAAGCGGCCCCGGCGATCTTTGCTTCAACGCCGAAACCCTGGGGCTGCTACGCAGCCCTTTCGCGACACAAGGCCGCTCCTACAGGTGCGCCAGGGCCTACAACACCACCCGCAGACACTGCCCCGCGTGGTACAGCGAGAACCCCGATTCATAGAACGCCGTGCGCAGCGACGGCGCGCTCACCGGCTTCATCGGCGAGAACGGAATCGGCAGGCTGTCCGGGTCATCCTTGAGCAGGAACTCGGCAAACGCCCGGCCAATAACCGTGCCGGTGGTGTTGCCGCGCCCGTTGTAGCCGGTCACCGCCACCAGCCCCGGCGCCGGTTCGAACAGGCGCATCAGGTGATCCGGGGTAAAGTCGATGCAGCCGGTCCAGTGCATTTCCCACTCGACCTTGCCCAGCTCCGGGTAGTAGTGGCTCTGGATGCGGTCGGCCCAACTGCGCACGAACCACGCCGGCTTGTTGTCGACCCGGCCAAGGCTGCCGAGCAGCAGACGGCCCTGGTCGTCGCGGCGGATGCTGCTGAGCACGGTGCGGGTATCCCACGAGCCCTGGCCATGGGGCAGGACCTTGTCGGCGGCGCCGCCGTGCAGGGGCTTGGAGGCGACCTGATAGTAGTAGCCACGGAAGAAGTGCTTCTGCAGGTTGCTCCAGTCGCCTTCGGTGTACGCACCGGTGGAGATCACCACCTTGTCGGCGCGCACCGCGCCGCGTGCGGTCCGCACCCGCCAGGCATCGCCATCACGCTCCAGGCCCTCGACCGAGGACTGCTGGAACAGCTTGCCGCCCAGCCGCGTCACGGCAGCGGCCAGGCCCTGTGTGTAACCCATGGGGTTGATGGTGCCGGCGCGGCGGTCGAGCAGCGCGGCAGAAATCTTGTCGGTGCCGCAGTATTCCTGGCATTGCGCGCCGGTCAGCAGCTCGACGTCGGCGCCGCGCCGGGTCCATTGCTGGTGGCGGGCCTCGAGGTCGGCGATGCCGGTGGCGTTGTGCGCCATGTGCAGAGTGCCTTCGTGTCGGGCCTGGCAGTCGATGCCCAGGCGCTCGATCATGGCGAACACTTCGCCCGGGGCCTCGCCGAGCACCTTGTTCAGGCGGCTGCCCTGCTTGTGACCGAGGGTGGCTTCGACGTCGTCGGGGCGGATCCAGGTGCCGGCGTTGACCAGGCCGACGTTGCGCCCGGAGCCGCCGTGGCCGATCTTCCAGGCCTCCAGCAGGATCACCGACTTGCCCTGCTCCAGCAGGTGGATCGCCGCGGACAGGCCGGTAATGCCGCCGCCGATCACGCACACGTCGGCCTTGTGCTCGCCGGCCAGGGCCTGGGCGGCGACGGTCGGCTGGGTGACGTGTTCCCACAGACATTCTTGACGCAGTTCGGACATGGCCCGGCTCCAGCTGTTGTTCTTGTTGGGGCCGCCATGCGGCCCATTCGCGGGTTTACCCGCGAACCGGGGGGGCTATGGCCCCCGGCCATGCAGCATCATTGCATCAGTCGAACACGATACCCTGCGCCAGCGGCAACTCACGCGAGTAGTTCACGGTATTGGTCTGCCGGCGCATGTAGCCCTTCCACGCATCCGACCCGGACTCACGCCCACCCCCGGTCTCCTTCTCGCCCCCGAACGCCCCGCCGATCTCCGCGCCGCTGGTGCCGATGTTGACGTTGGCGATGCCGCAATCGCTGCCCGAGGCGCTCTGGAAGCGCTCGGCCTCGCGGATGTCAGTGGTGAAGATGCACGACGACAGGCCTTGCGGCACTTCGTTGTTCAGGCGCAGGGCCTCTTCGAAGTCGTCGTAGGCGAGCACGTAGAGGATCGGCGCGAAGGTCTCGTGGCGCACCACGTCGCTCTGGGCCGGCATCTCGGCAATGGCCGGCGACACGTAGTAGGCGTTCGGATACTGCTCGGCCAGCTGGCGCTCGCCGCCGAACACCTGGCCACCCTCGTCGCGGGCCTTGGCCAGCGCGCCCTGCATGGCATCGAACGACTGCTTGTCGATCAGCGGGCCGACCAGGTTGTCCTTGCGCGGGTCACCGATGCGCACCTTGCCGTAGGCGGCTTTGACGCGGGCGACCACTTCGTCCTTGATCGAGCGATGCACGATCAGGCGACGCAGGGTGGTGCAGCGCTGGCCGGCGGTGCCGACGGCGGAGAACAGGATGCCGCGCACGGCCAAGTCGAGGTCGGCGCTCGGGGCCAGGATCATGGCATTGTTGCCACCCAGTTCGAGGATGCTGCGGCCAAAGCGCGCGGCGACACGCGGGCCGACTTCACGGCCCATGCGGGTGCTGCCGGTGGCGCTGACCAGCGCCACGCGTGGGTCGTCGACCAGGGCTTCGCCGGCCTCGCGGCCACCGATCACCAGTTGCGCCAGGCCAGCCGGCGCATCGCCGAAGGCTTTCACGGCCTTGTCGAACAGTGCCTGGCAGGCCAGGGCGGTGAGCGGGGTCTTCTCCGATGGCTTCCACACCACCGCGTTACCGGCCACCAGCGCCAGCGCGGTGTTCCACGCCCACACCGCCACCGGGAAGTTGAAGGCGCTGATCACCCCGACCACGCCCAGCGGGTGCCAGGTTTCACGCATGTGGTGGCCCGGGCGCTCGGAGGCGATGGTCAGGCCGTACAGCTGGCGCGACAGGCCGACGGCAAAGTCGCAGATGTCGATCATTTCCTGCACTTCGCCCAGGCCTTCCTGGGTGATCTTGCCGGCTTCGATGGAGACCAGCTCGCCGAGGTCGGCCTTGTGCTCGCGCAGCACTTCGCCGAACAGGCGCACCAGCTCGCCGCGACGCGGGGCCGGCACGCTGCGCCAGGCGTCGAAGGCCTGTTGCGCCTGGTCGATGCGGGCAACGGTATCGGCCTTGCCAAGCAGTTTCACCGAAGCGATGCGGCTGCCGTCGATCGGGGTGTGAACAGGGTAGTCGCCCTGGGTGTGAGCCGCGGCGGCAACGCCAAGACGCTCGAGCAATGCAGCAACCATTGTGCTTCTCCTTTCATCGGGTGAAGGGGTGAAAAATGATGTGGGTCAGTATTAATCCGATTACACAGGTGCAACAAACGACCTTTATTCCGCATATCATTCCGCCAGGTAATGATTTCAGCCGCAGAGACCGCTTATGTCCAAACGCCTGGTTCCGTCCATGACCGCCCTGCAGTGCTTCGAGGCCGCAGCCCGCCACCTGAGCTTCACCCGTGCCGCCGAGGAGCTGCACCTGACCCAGAGCGCGGTGAGCAAGCAGGTGGCGCAGCTCGAGGAGATGCTGCGTCACCACCTGTTCCTGCGTATCCGCCGACGCCTGCAACTGACCCCCGCCGGCAGCCTGTACCTGGCCGAGGTGAACAAGATCCTCACCCAGGTGGACATGTCCAGCCGCTATGTCCTGAGCTATGGCTCGCAGACCGAAGTATTGAAGGTAGCCACTCAACCGAGTTTCGGCGTGCGTTGGTTGATCCCGCACCTCAAGGGCTTCGGCAAGCGCTACCCGAACATTCACCTGGACATCCGCAACGAAATGGAACCGTTCGCCCTGCTGCAGGGCTCGGCCGATGTGGTGTTCTTCTATGGCCAGGGCACCTGGCCCGGCGCGACCTGCATCGAGCTGTTCGGCGAAGAGGTGGTGCCGGTGTGCGCGCCGGAGCTGTTGCAAGGGCGCACGCTGCCTGACGCAGGCGCGGTGGCGGAGCTGGTACTGCTGCAGAGCACCTCGCGACCGGAAGCCTGGCACGAGTGGTTCCTCGAGCAAGGGCTGCACACCGACAACAGCTACCACGGGCCGCGCTTCGACACCTTCTACATGGCCTTGAGCGCGGCGCAGGCGGGGTGCGGAGTGGCGCTGGTGCCGCGCTACCTGGTGGCCCGAGAGCTGGCCGAGGGCAGCCTGGTGCTAGCCTGGGAGCATGCGATGCAGAGCAATGGCGCGCATTATCTTGCGTATGCCGAGCATGCGGCGGAGGTGCCGAAGGTGCGGGCGTTGGTGGAGTGGGTCGCCGAGCAG
>NZ_JAOCDM010000015.1 GCF_029840925.1 Pseudomonas sp. GD03858 | reverse complement strand
ACAAACAACACCGCCCTACTCTTTGAAAATCGACAGATCCAACGGCCTGATCGCCCCCATCCAGATCGCATGATCGCGGTGATCCGCCAGCTCATCCCCGGTTTCCGGGTGCAGGAACACCACCAGCCCCTTGCGATATAACGCCAGCCACGGCAGCACCACACCGACCACTTCCGGTCCGAAGGCCAGCTGGCAGCTCCAGTCCGGGTGCGGCCCGACCGGCTTCTGGTGCATGCGCCCCATGGTCACGGGGAACAGGCGCGTCGCTTCCTCGCACAGCTCACGGGCCTGCTCCATGGTCGATGCGTCGTAGTACACGTGGGCGTGATAGCCCTTGATCCTTTGCACGGTGGCTCCTGATTGCAGTAATGCGAACACCTGGAAGTCTACGCCATCCGTGTAGGAGCGGCCTTGTGTCGCGAAAGGGCTGCGAAGCAGCCCCGGCAATGTTGCAGGAATGCTGGAATCTGGGGCCGCTTCGCGCCCCGTTCGCGACACAAGGCCGCTCCTACAGGAGGCGCTCCCGCTCCAGCCAATCCACGAACCGCTGGATCAACGCCCCGCGCCGTTTTCGCGGCGGCAGCACCACGTAATACCCGCGTTCCGACCGCAAACTGCCTTCCATAGGCCGACACAACAATCCTTGCTCGACCAGCCCATCGACCAGATGCGCCCAGCCAATCGCCACCCCTTGCCCGGCAATCGCGGCCTGGATCAGCAGCGTGTAGTTATCGAATCGCAACTGCCCGGCCGGAGGCGGGCTGTCCACGCCAAGACCACGAAACACCCCCGCCCAATCGAACCAGCGACTGGCCTGCTCACCCTTCAAATGCAGCAACGGCAATCGTTGCAAAGCCACGGCTGACAAGGGTTTGCCATGAGCCAGCCGTGGGCTGCAGACCGGGAAGACCTCCTCGTCGAACAACCAGCGACTCTCGCCCTGATGGAAGCGCCCATCGCCAAACAGCACCGCCACATCGATGTCCGGGCGCAACATCCCCTGGCTGCGCTCGCCGGTCACCAGGCTCACATCCACCTGTGGATTGGCCTCGTGAAAGCGCTGCAAGCGCGGCATCAGCCAGAACGCGGCGAAGGCGAAGTCGGTAGCCACCTGCAGCACCTCACGCTGCCCGCGGCCACTGGCCTGGGCAACACCCTCGTCCATGGCCTGCAACCCTTGGTGCACCTGCTCGAACAACAGCTGACCCGCTTCGGTCAGCTCGATACCCCGGTAGATGCGGTCGAACAACCGCGTCCCCAGCTGCGCCTCCAGGCGCTTCACCTGCTGGCTCACCGCCGGCTGTGTGGTGCCCAGCTCCACGGCGGCAGCGGTAAAGCCGCGCAGGCGTGCGGCGGCCTCGAAAACCCGCAGCGCGTCGAGTGACAGGTCGGCAAGGTGCTCAAACATAAGCTCGGCTAATCCCAGTCATTGCCCGGCACGGGCTTTACCCACGTTATCCACAGCAGCATGCTGGATTGCAAGCGTTCACCATAACTATCGACGATGGAAGGGCACCATGAAACAACCCAACATCCTGTTCATCATGGCCGACCAGATGGCCGCGCCGCTGTTGCCGATCTACAGCCCGTCGCCGATCAAGATGCCCAACCTCGCGCGCCTCGCCGAGCAGGCCGTGGTGTTCGATTCCGCCTACTGCAACAGCCCGCTGTGCGCGCCTTCGCGCTTCACCCTGGTCAGCGGACAGTTGCCCAGCCGCATCGGCGCCTATGACAACGCCGCCGATTTCCCCGCCGACATACCGACTTACGCCCACTACCTGCGCCGCCTCGGCTACCGCACCGCGCTGTCGGGCAAGATGCACTTCTGCGGCCCGGACCAGCTGCACGGCTACGAGGAGCGCCTGACCAGCGACATCTACCCAGCCGACTATGGCTGGGCGGTAAACTGGGACGCGCCTTACGAGCGCCCGAGCTGGTACCACAACATGTCCTCGGTGCTGCAGGCCGGGCCGTGCGTGCGTACCAACCAGCTGGATTTCGACGAGGAGGTGGTGTTCAAGGCACGCCAGTACCTCTACGACCATGTGCGCGAAGACGATGGCCGGCCCTTCTGCCTGACCGTGTCGATGACCCACCCGCATGACCCGTACACCATCCCCAAACGCTACTGGGATCTCTACGAGGCTGTGGATATCCCGCAGCCCCGCGACATGATCGCCCAGAGCCAGCAAGACCCGCACTCGCAACGCCTGCTCAAGGTCTACGACCTGTGGGACAAGCCCCTGCCTGTGGACAAGATCCGCGACGCCCGCCGCGCCTATTTCGGCGCCTGCAGCTACATCGACGACAACATCGGCCAGCTTCTGCACACCCTGGAAGACTGCGGCCTGGCCGACGACACCCTGATCGTCTTCTCCGGCGACCATGGCGACATGCTTGGCGAGCGCGGGCTCTGGTACAAGATGCACTGGTTCGAGATGTCGGCGCGGGTACCGCTGCTGATCCACGCACCCAAGCACTTCAAACCTGCGCGCATCAGCGCCAGCATTTCCACCTGCGACCTGCTGCCGACGTTGGTCGAACTGGCCGGCGGCGCTGTGGATAAAGACCTGCACCTGGACGGCCGCTCGCTGCTCGGCCATCTGCAAGGGCAGGGCGGTCATGACGAGGTGATCGGCGAATACATGGCCGAAGGCACTGTCGGCCCACTGATGATGATCCGCCGCGGCGCGTACAAGTTCGTGTACAGCGAGGACGACCCCTGTTTACTCTACGACCTGAGCCGCGACCCGCACGAGCGGGAGAACCTCACCGGCAGCCCGGAGCACCAGGCGCTGCTGCAGGCATTTGTCGATGAAGCGAAGCAGCGCTGGGATATCCCCAGCCTGCGCCAACAGGTGCTGGCCAGCCAGCGCCGCCGCCGCCTGGTGGCCGAGGCACTGTCCATCGGCACGCTGAAAAGCTGGGACCACCAACCCCTGGTGGATGCCAGCCAACAGTACATGCGCAACCACATCGATCTCGACGACCTCGAGCGCAAGGCACGTTATCCACAGCCCGCACCCCTGGATTGAGAAGAGAGGCCGCCATGCAGAAGTTCTCCATCGCCGTGCTCGCCCTGGCCCTGAGCCTGGGCACGGCCCACGCCGCCGACGGCGACGCGCAATGCAGCACCGTGAAACTGGCCGACCCCGGCTGGAGCGATATCGCCAGCACCAACGCCGTGGCCCGCCTGCTCCTGGAAAGCCTGGGCTACCAGGTGAAGATCGACAGCCTGGCCGTGCCGATCATCTACGGCGGCCTGAAGGATGGCCGGGTGGATGCCTTCCTTGGCAACTGGATGCCGGCGCACCAAGGCTTCCATGACAAGTTCATCGCCAATGGCGATGTGCAGCAGCTGGCGCGCAACCTGGAGGGCACCGAATTCACCCTGGCGGTGCCCGACTATGTGTGGGAGGCCGGCGTGAAGGACTTCGCCGACCTGCACAAGCACGCCGACAAGTTCGACAAGAAGCTCTACGGCATCGGCTCCGGCGCGCCGGCCAACCTATCGCTGAAGGAGATCATCGACAAGAACGACTTCGCGCTCGGGCAGTGGAAGCTGGTCGAATCCAGCGAGCAGGCGATGCTGGCCCAGGTGGACCGGGCGGTGAAGAAGCAGCAGTTCATCACCTTCCTGGGCTGGACCCCGCATCCGATGAACGTGAAGTTGAAGATGCATTACCTGACGGGTGGGGAGCAGTGGTTCGGCAGCAAAGGTGATGTGTACACGCTGACCCGCAAGGGATATCCACAGGCGTGCCCGAATGCGGCGAAGCTGCTGGGCAACCTGACGTTCACGCTGGACATGGAGAACAGCATCATGGCCGAGGTTGTGGATAAGAAGGTGAGCTTTGACGAGGCGGCCAGGGGTTGGGTGAAGGCTCATCCACAGGTGTTGGATGCCTGGCTCGCAGGGGTGACCACCAAAGCTGGCGGGGATGCAGCAGAAACGGTCAAAGCCAAACTCTGATTTTTGTCTGTTAGGCTGCTGGGGCCGCTTTGCGGCCCTTTCGCGACACAAGGCCGCTCCTACAGGAGTTCGCGCTTTTCTGTAGGAGCGGCCTTGTGTCGCGAAACGAGGGCAACGCCCTCGCCTGCGATACTGAACAGGAATGACGCATGCCTCGTCTCCACCACCTGCTGCCCTTCCTCACCTGGCTCCCCCGCCAGTCAGGCCGCAGTCTGCGCCAGGACCTGCTGGTGGGCCTGAGCGGCGCCATCCTCGCCCTGCCGCAATCCATCGCCTACGCGCTGATCGCCGGCCTGCCCGCCGAATACGGCTTGTACGCCGCCATCGTGCCGGTGCTGGTGGCCTGCCTGTGGGGCTCGTCCTGGCACCTGATCTGCGGCCCCACCGCCGCCATTTCCATCGTCCTGTATGCCAGCATCAGCCCGCTGGCCGTGGCTGGCAGCGACGACTACGTGACCCTGGTGCTGCTGTTGACCTTTCTCGGCGGCATCTTCCAACTCTTGCTGGGGCTGCTGCGCTTCGGCGCGCTGGTCAACTTCGTCTCCCATTCGGTGGTGCTGGGCTTCACCCTCGGTGCCGCCGTCGTCATCGCCCTGGGGCAATTGCCCAACCTGCTGGGCCTGGACTTGCCTAGCCAGGCCACGGCTCTGAAGACCGTGCAGGAACTCGCTGGGCACGTTGGCGAGGTGGACATGCCATCGCTGGTCCTGGGACTGAGCACCCTGGCGATTGGCGTGCTGTTGAAGCTGTGGCGCCCACGCTGGCCAAGCCTGTTGATAAGTCTGCTGCTGGTGAGCCTGGCGGCCTGGCTGTTGCCCGGCGTGTTCGGCCATGTGCCGCGCGTGCCCGCTTTCGTCGGGCAGTTGCCACCGCTCAGCCCACTGCCGTTACTCGATGTGGAACTGATCCTGCGCCTGCTACCCAGTGCCGTGGCTGTCGGCATGCTCGGGCTGGTCACCAGCCTGTCCATCGCCCGTTCCCTGTCCGCACGTTCCGAGCAACTGATCGACGCCAACCAGGAGATCCGTGCCCAGGGTCTGTCGAACATCGTGGGGGCATTGTTCTCCGGCTACCTGTCCTCCGGCTCCTTTACCCGCTCCGGGCTCAGCTACGACGCAGGCGCCCGCTCGCCGTTGGCCGGGGTGTTCTCGGCGCTGTGGGTGGCACTGTTCGCGGTCACTGGCGCCGGGCTGATCGCTCATCTGCCGATCCCGGCGATGGCGGGCAGCATCCTGCTGATCTGCTGGGGGTTGGTGGACCATCGCGGCATCCGTGCGCTGTTCCGGGTCAGTCGTTCGGAGTTTCTGGTCATGGCACTGACCGCTACCGCGACGCTGCTGCTGGAGCTGCAGACGGCAATCTACGCCGGGGTGCTGGCATCGCTGTTCTTCTACCTCAAGCGCACCTCGAGGCCGCGAGTGCAGCAGAGCCGGGAAGGGGAGGCGGACGTATTGCGGGTGGGCGGGTCGATCTTCTTCGGCGCGGCGCATTACCTGCAAGTGCGCTTGCAGCGCTGCCAGGGACCGCATGTGGTGATCGATGCGCGGCAGGTGAACTTTATCGACTACTCGGGTGTGGATATGTTGCACCGCGAGGCGCGGCGGTTGATGCGTAATGGCGGGAGCCTGACGTTGCAGCGGGCAAGGCCGCAGGTCATCGAGGAACTACAGAAGTTAGAGGGGGTTGAAGGATGTCCGGTCAAATTCCAGGAATGAGTTTCAGATCCTGGGGGCTGCTGCGCAGCCCTTTCGCGACACAAGGCCGCTCCTACAGGAAATCGCGGCCCCTTGTAGGAGCGGCCTTGTGTCGCGAAAGGGCCGCATAGCGGCCCCGGCAATCTCAAGCCCGAGCGAGTTGTCGGCGCAGCTCATCCAAGACCGGCCCAGTCTCCGGCCGCACCCCACGCCAGATGAAGAACGCCTCGGCCGCCTGCTCGGCCAGCATCCCCAGCCCATCCAGCACCTTGGCCGCCCCCAGCTTGCTCGCCCACTGGCAGAAAGGCGTCAGCTCCTTGCCATACATCATGTCGTAGCACACGGTGCGCCCCGCCTCGACCAGGCTGTCGGCAATCGGCGGCAGTTCGCCAGACAAGCTCGCAGAAGTCGCGTTGATGATCACGTCCACCGGCTCCTGCAACCAACTGAAACCACTGGCCACCACCGGCCCCAGCTCGTCGAACTCCCGTGCCAGCTGCTCGGCTTTCTCGACGGTGCGGTTGGCGATCACCAGCGACTGTGGCTTGTGCGCCAGGATCGGCTCCAGCACACCCCGAACAGCACCGCCGGCGCCAAGGATAAGGATGCGCTTGCCAGCCAAGGTCACCCCGGCGTTCACCGTCAGGTCACGCACCAGCCCGGCGCCGTCGGTGTTGTCACCCTGCAGGGTGCCGTCGGCTAGCTTGGTCAAGGTGTTCACCGCGCCGGCACGCTGGGCGCGCGGGGTGAGGCTGTCGCACAGGCGATAGGCCTCTTCCTTGAACGGCACGGTAACGTTGGCGCCGCTGCCTTGCTTGAAGAAGCCCGTGGCGCAGTCGCTGAACTCGTCCAGTGGCGCCAGCAGGGTGGCGTACTCCAGGTCCTGGCCGGTCTGGTCGGCGAACAGGCGGTGGATCAGCGGCGACTTGCTGTGGCCGATGGGGTTGCCGAATACGACGTACTGGTCCATGGGAGCTCCTCGGTTATCCACAGGCTTACTGGGCGAGCCAGTCGCGGTCCTGCAGGAAGTAGTCGGTCAGGCGCGCTTCCTCGCTGCCAGGCTCCGCCTTCCAATCGTAACCCCAGCGCACCTGCGGCGGCAGCGACATCAGGATCGACTCGGTGCGACCACCGGACTGCAAACCGAACAGCGTGCCACGGTCGTAGACCAGGTTGAACTCGACGTAGCGGCCACGGCGGTATTCCTGGAATTCACGCTGCTTGGCGGTGTACGGCGTGTCCTTGCGCCGCTGGATGATCGGCAGGTAGGCGTCGACGTAGGCGTCGCCGATGGCACGCATGAAGGCGAAGCAGGTGTCGAAGTCCCACTCGTTCAGGTCGTCGAAGAACAGGCCACCAATGCCGCGCGGCTCGCCACGGTGCTTGAGGTGGAAGTAGCGGTCGCACCAGGCTTTGTAGCGTGGGTAGACGTCCGCACCAAACGGCGCGCAGGCCTGCTCGGCGACGCGGTGCCAGTGTACGCAGTCTTCTTCGTTGCCGTAGTACGGGGTCAGGTCGAAGCCGCCGCCGAACCACCATACCGCCTCTTCACCTTCCTTCTCGGCGATGAAAAAGCGCACGTTGGCGTGGGAAGTCGGCACATGCGGGTTGTGCGGGTGGATCACCAGCGACACACCCAGGGCCTCGAAGCCACGTCCCGCCAGCTCCGGCCGGTGGGCACTGGCCGACGGCGGCAGGCCGGCGCCGAACACGTGGGAGAAGTTCACCCCGCCTTTCTCGATCACCTTGCCCTCGCCGATCACCCGCGTGCGACCGCCACCACCGGCATCGCGCACCCAGGCATCCTCGACGAAACGGGCGCCGCCGTCTTCGGTTTCGAGGGCAGAGCAGATGCGGTCTTGCAGGTCGAGCAGGTAGGCTTTTACGGCCTCGGTGCGGCTGGTCATCGGGTCACCTGGAAAGAGCGGGAAAATTCGCCGCGTAGCATACCACCGGCAAACACCGCGTCGCAGTTGACGGCGATCAAGCAAAGGCGTCCGATAGAAGGTCTTTGCGACCCTCGACAACAGGAGTGTGTGATGGCCAAGCGTATCCAGTTCAGCCAGCATGGCGGCCCGGAAGTCCTGCAACTGGTGGAGTTCGACCCGGCACCGCCCGGCCCGCAGCAGGTGCGGGTGCGCAACCATGCGATCGGGCTGAACTTCATCGACACCTATTTCCGTGGCGGGCTGTATGCGCCGCCTGCGCTGCCTTCCGGGCTGGGCACCGAAGCGGCCGGCGTGGTCGAGGCGGTGGGCGAGGGCGTCAGCCGGATCAAGGTCGGCGACCGCGTGGCCTATGCCGGTGGGCCGCTGGGAGCCTACAGCGAGGTGCATACGCTGCCGGAGGCCAACCTGGTGAAGCTGCCGGAGGCGATCAGCTTCGAACAGGCGGCGGCGGTGATGCTCAAGGGGCTGACCACGCAGTATTTGCTCAAGCAGACCTATCCCGTGCAACCGGGGGACTTCGTGCTGTTCCATGCCGCCGCCGGTGGTGTGGGGTCGCTGGCTTGCCAGTGGGCCAAGGCGCTGGGCGCGAAGCTGATCGGCACCGTGAGTTCTCCCGAGAAAGCCGAACGGGCCAAGGCCCTCGGCGCCTGGGCGACCATCGACTACAGCCATGAAGATGTGGCCAAGCGCGTGCTGGAGCTGACCGACGGTCAGAAGTGCGCGGTGGTGTATGACGGCGTGGGCGCCGATACCTGGCTGACCTCGCTGGATTGCCTCAGGCCGCGCGGTTTGATGGTGAGCTTCGGCAATGCCTCCGGCGCGGTAACCGGAGTCAACTTGGGGATCCTGTCGCAGAAGGGGTCGTTGTATGTCACCCGGCCGACGCTGGGGAGCTACGCCAACAATGCCGAGAATACCCAGGCCATGGCCGATGACCTGTTCGCGATGATCGCCAGTGGCAAGCTTGTGGTGGATATCCAGCAGCGGTATCCGTTGAGCGAGGCGGCCAAGGCGCAGGCGGAGTTGTCTGCGCGACGGACCGTTGGCTCGACTGTGCTTCTGCCTTGAGGCTCTGGGGCTGCTGCGCGCCCCTTTCGCGACACAAGGCCGCTCCTACAGAGGATCGCGGTCACCTGTAGGAGCGGCCTTGTGTCGCGAAAGGGGCGCGCAGCGGCCCCAGCGAGTCCAAGTCGAACGCAAATTCAAAACATTGCCCGCGATAGCGCCAACTAGTCAGCAGCGCCTTGGGCTACAGGCGCCGACTCGAGGCCATCGAGCATCGCCTCTACCAACCCCTCCGCCATTTCCAGCGAATGCAGGCTCGACCAATACATGCCACGCCCCTCGTCGCGCAGGTGATCGAGGGCCTTGATGCCAGTGTCGTAGGCGCAGCGCAGGTAGAGCGCGACGTGTACCAGGGCGTCGTGGGCTTCGATGTTGGGATTTACGGTGAAGAGCGGTGGGTGGCCGGCATCGCAGCGGCCAAAGGGGTGGGTTGTGGTATTTGGGAGTGGTGGATCGGGAACAAGCTTTCTAGTCATGGGAATTCGCTCCTTAAAAAACCACCGGCCCCGCTACCACGCGAATTGGGTGGCGACTGTACGCGAGGTGGTAGACCCGGGCGATTCCCAAACCAGGCAGGCTCGAAAGCCTCCCACGCACAGCCGCCATGGACTGACATGGGGAATCGAATACCCGGGCTACCACACCCGATCGCCAAGTTATTCGGCGACGGCTTGGAGCCTAGAGGCAAGCGTTCCCACTGAGAAGGTAATGGCAGTCGACAGACTGCGTAGGATATTTCTCTGAATTCAGAATGGGCAGCCATCTGGGTGCAAATCAGAAAAATCGGCGGGGAATTCTGGGGCCGCTTTGCGGCCCTTTCGCGACACAAGGCCGCTCCTACAAGGGATCGCGTACCCCTGTAGGAGCGGCCTTGTGTCGCGAAACGAGGGCAAAGCCCTCGCCAGCGGTATCAGCCCGGGCGCACAACCTCACCGGTCACGAGGTCGCGAATCAGGCTCGGGTTCTTCCGCCCACCCAACGCCCCACCCAGCACCATGTCCAGCTCGTTGTGGAAATACTGCTCCACCCGCAACCGGCTCTTGGCCGCCGGCCGCCCGGCCGGGTTGCAGGAGGTGGAGATCAACGGCCCGACCAGCGCGCACAACTCACGCACCTGTGGATGATCGCTGACCCGCAGCGCCACGGTGTCATGCTGCCCGGTTACCCACTCGGGCAGCAGGCCCTGGTGCGGCACCAGCCAGGTGTTCGGCCCGGGCCAGGTGGCGCTCATGCGGTCGATCCACTCCTCGGGGAAATCCTCGAACAGAAAGTCGAACTGGCGGATATTGTCGGCGATCAGGATCAGTCCTTTATCCACAGGCCGCGACTTGAGCGCCAGCAGGCGATACACCGCGTCCTCGTTCCACGGGTCGCAGCCCAGGCCCCAGACCGCTTCCGTCGGATAGGCGATCACCGCACCCGCCTTCACCTCACGCGCGGCTTGTTGCACACGCCAACTGCTCACCATTTTCCGTCTCTCCGCATAAACGCCGTGTGCGCAGTGTACTTAGCCGGCACGGGCAAACCAACGACCGGCTTCATTGCTCACCCGGCCTTCGAGCTCCAGCTCGGTGAGACTGGCGAGCACCTGGGCCAACGGCAGGCCGCTGCTATGGGCAAGGCCCTCGCTGGTCTGAGGCGCGGCGTGGAGCAGGGCGAGCAGTGGATGTCCAGGCTTGTCCACAACCGCAGGCGGCAGGTTCTGCCAGCCGCGCAGGCTATCGAGAATCTGCTCCACGCTTTCCACCAGCAGGGCGCCATCGCGGATCAACTGGTGACAGCCCTTCGCGCCGGGGTGGTGGATGGAGCCGGGAATCGCGTACACCTCCCGCCCCTGTTCGGCGGCAAGCCGTGCGGTGATCAACGAGCCGCTAGCCAGGCTGGCCTCGACCACCAGCACACCCAGCGACAAGCCGCTGATGATCCGGTTACGCCGTGGGAAGTTGCCGGCCAGTGGCCCGGCGTCCAGCGGATACTCGGAAACCAGCGCGCTGCCACTGTCGAGCATGGCCCGTGCCAGGTCACGGTGGCGCTGTGGATAAAGTTTTTGCAACCCCGTGCCGAGCACCCCGATGGTGTGTCCGCCGGTCTTCAAAGCGGCCCGATGAGCGGCACCGTCGACGCCCAGCGCCAGCCCGCTGGTGATGGTGAAACCGGCCTGGGACAGGCATCGGGAAAACGCGCCTGCGGTATCCAGCGCCGGGGGAGAAGCACGCCTGCTGCCCACGATCGCCAGTTGCGGTTGCTCGAGCAAATCGGGGTCGCCCGCAACGAACAACAGTGGCGGCGGGTCGTCTATCTCGGCCAGCAGCGCCGGGTAGCCAGGCTCGTCCCACATCAGTAAATGCTGGCCCGGATGCTCTAGCCAGCGCATTGCAGCCAATGCACCATCGCGCACTTGCGGGCTGCGCCGGGCGTCTGTACTGGCAGCCTTCAGCCCCAACGCCTGCCAGGCACTGGCCGGCGCGCTGAGTGCCGACGAGGCACTGCCGAACGCTTCGATGAGGGTATGGAAACGACGCAAGCCAATCTCTGGAAGGCTATGAAGACGCAGCCGCGCCTCCAGTTCCGCAGGCGGACAAGGCGACGAACGGGATGGGTTCATGGTGGATCGTCCTTGATCGACAGGGGGCCAGATACGTGGCACAACCTGTGGATAACTTTGTGAGTAACACTTTGAAAAGCTGTCCATGAAATGGCAGCTATCAAGCCCATAGAGACCCTAGCCAAGCTTCACAGGTGCCGAACGCCCCATTTCCCTTTATTATGTGTGCTCAGTTTTCAACCGACCGCACAGTGACTGCCTGACCGCCATGGCCATTTTGAACATTCTCGAATTCCCCGATCCGCGCCTGCGCACCATCGCCAAACCGGTGACGGAGTTCGACGACGCCTTGAGCCAGCTGATCGACGACATGTTCGAGACCATGTACGAGGCGCCCGGCATCGGCCTGGCCGCCACCCAAGTCAACGTGCACAAGCAGGTCGTGGTAATGGACCTGAGCGAAGACCGCAGCGAACCGCGCGTCTTCATCAACCCCTCGGTCGAAGAGCTGACCCACGACATGGGCCAGTACCAGGAAGGCTGCCTGTCGGTGCCCGGCTTCTACGAGAACGTCGATCGCCCGCTGCGCGTGCGGGTCAAGGCCCAGGACCGCGACGGCAAGCCCTACGAACTGGAATGCGAAGGCCTGCTGGCCGTGTGCGTGCAGCACGAGTTCGATCACCTCAACGGCAAGCTGTTCGTCGACTACCTGTCCCAGCTCAAACGCGACCGGATCAAGAAGAAGCTGGAAAAGCAGCACCGCCAGCAAGCCTGATCCCCACCTTCCAGAAGGCTTGCTCCGGCAAGCCTTTTTCTTTTTGAAGAAGCGAGAACTCCATGCGCATCGTCTTCGCAGGCACTCCAGAGTTTGCCGCCGAACACCTCAAGGCCCTGCTCGACAGCCCGTACGAGATCGTGGCCGTCTACACCCAGCCCGACCGCCCGGCCGGCCGTGGCCAGAAGCTCATGCCGAGCGCAGTAAAGGCACTGGCAGTGGCCCATGACATTCCGGTGTACCAGCCGCAGACCCTGCGCAACGCCGAGGCGCAAGCCGAGCTCGCCGCGCTTAAGCCGGACCTGATGGTGGTGGTCGCCTACGGCCTGATCCTGCCGCAAGTGGTGCTGGATATTCCGCGTTTGGGCTGCATCAACAGCCACGCCTCGCTGCTGCCGCGCTGGCGCGGTGCGGCGCCGATCCAGCGCGCCGTGGAAGCCGGCGACGCCGAGAGCGGCGTGACCGTGATGCGCATGGAAGCGGGCCTGGATACCGGCCCGATGCTGCTCAAGGTGGTCACCCCGATCAGCGCCGAGGACACCGGTGGCACCCTGCATGACCGCCTCGCCGAAATGGGCCCGCCTGCTGTAGTCCAGGCAATCGCCGGCTTGGCAGACGGTTCGCTGCAAGGTGAAGTGCAGGACGATGCCCTGGCCACTTATGCCCACAAGCTGAACAAGGACGAAGCCCGCATCGACTGGAGCCGCCCGGCCATCGAGCTGGAACGCCTGATCCGTGCCTTCAACCCGTGGCCGGTGTGCCACAGCACCCTCGACGGAGAAAGCGTGAAGGTGCTGGCCGCCAACTTGTCCACAGGCAAGGGCGCCCCCGGCGAAATCCTCTCCGCCAGCAAGGACGGCCTGGTCGTCGCCTGTGGAGATCAAGCCCTGAGCCTGACCCGCCTGCAACTGCCCGGCGGCAAGGCCCTGGCCTTCAGCGACCTGTTCAACAGCCGCCGCGAGAAGTTCGCCAGTGGCAAGGTGCTCGGCCAATGAACCCACGCCTGGCCGCCGCCCGTGCCCTTGCCGCCGTGCTCAGCGGCAAGGCCTCGCTGAACAGCTCGCTGCCGGCGCAACTGGACAAGGTCGAGGAGCGCGACCGCGGCCTGACCCAGGACCTGGCCTTCGGTACCGCCCGCTGGCAACCGCGCCTGGACCTGCTGGCCGCGCAACTGCTGCAGAAGCCGTTCAAGGCCGCCGACGCCGATGTGCAGGCGCTGCTGCTGGTCGGCCTGTACCAGCTGTTCTACACGCGCATCCCGGCCCACGCCGCCATCGGCGAGACCGTGGGTTGCGCCGACAAGCTCAAGAAGCCGTGGGCCAAGGGCCTGCTCAATGCCGTGCTGCGCCGCGCCCAGCGTGAAGGCGAGGAACTGCTCGCCGGCATGGAACGCGACCCGGTGGTGCGCACCGCCCACCCGCGCTGGCTGCAGAAGTCGCTGAAAGCCTTCTGGCCGGAGCAGTGGGAAGCCATCTGCGCCGCCAACAACGCCCACCCGCCGATGATCCTGCGGGTCAACCGCCGCCACCACAGCCGCGCGGCCTACCTGGCGCTGCTGGCCGAGGCCGGCATCCAGGCCAGCGCCTGCCAGTACAGCCGTGATGGCATCGTCCTGGCCGAGGCCTGCGACGTGCGCGGTCTGCCGGGCTTCGCCGACGGCGGGGTGAGCGTGCAGGACGAAGCCGCGCAGCTGTCCGCCGACCTGCTCGAACTGGCCCCCGGCCAGCGCGTGCTCGACGCCTGCTGCGCCCCGGGCGGCAAGACCTGCCACCTGCTGGAAGCAGAGCCTGGCCTGGCCCACATGGTCGCCATCGACCTGGAAGCCAAGCGCCTGGCCCGCGTGCGCGAGAACCTCGACCGCCTCAAGCTCGACGCCGAGCTGATCGCCTGCGACGCCCGTGACACCGCCAGTTGGTGGGACGGCAAGCCATTCCAGCGCATCCTGCTCGACGCGCCGTGCTCGGCCACCGGCGTGATCCGCCGCCATCCGGACATCAAACTGACCCGCCAGGCCGAGGACATCCCGGCCCTGGCCGCGCTGCAAGGCGAGCTGCTCGATGCCCTGTGGCCGACCCTGGAAGTTGGCGGCATGCTGCTCTACGCCACCTGCTCGAGCCTGCCGACCGAGAACACCGAAGTGATCGACGCCTTCCTCGCCCGCACCCCCGGCGCCCGCGAACTGGACCTGGCCACCGAGGCTGGCCTGCGCCAGCCCCATGGCCGCCAGCTGTTGGCCCAGGAAGGCGGTCACGATGGGTTCTATTACGCCAAACTGATCAAGATCGCCGCCTCGCGCGGGTAAGAACAAAAAGGGTAGGGAGTAGCGGATGAAGATCATCATCCTCGGCGCAGGCCAGGTAGGCGGTACGCTGGCAGAGCACCTGGCCAGCGAAGCCAACGACATCACCGTGGTCGACACCGACAGCGAGCGCCTGCGCGATCTCGGCGACCGTCTGGACATCCGCACCGTGCAGGGCCGCGCCTCGCTGCCGACGGTGCTGCGCCAGGCCGGCGCCGATGACGCCGACATGCTGGTGGCGGTGACCAACAGCGACGAAACCAACATGGTCGCCTGCCAGGTGGCCTATTCGCTGTTCCATACCCCGACCAAGATCGCCCGGGTGCGCGAGTCGGCCTACCTCACCCGCGAAGAGCTGTTCGACAACGACCATATCCCGGTGGATGTGCTGATCAGCCCCGAGCAGGTGGTGACCAACTACATCAAGCGCCTGATCGAACATCCGGGCTCGCTGCAGGTGATCGACTTCGCCGAGGGCAAGGCCCAGCTGGTGGCGGTCCGGGCCTACTACGGCGGCCCGTTGGTGGGCCAGCAACTGCGCCAGATCCGCGCGCACATGCCCAACGTCGATACCCGCGTGGCGGCGATCTTCCGTCGCGACCGGCCGATCACGCCCCAGGGCGACACGGTGATCGAGGCCGACGACGAGGTGTTCTTCATCGCCGCGAAGAAGGACATCCGCGCGGTGATGGGCGAGCTGCGGCGCATCGACGAGACCAACAAGCGCGTGGTCATCGCCGGCGGCGGGCAGATCGGCGAACGTCTGGCCGAGGCCATCGAGAGCCGCTACCAGGTGAAGATCATCGAAATGAACCCGGCCCGTTGCCGCCAGCTCTCCGACACCCTGGAAAGCACCGTGGTACTGCAGGGCAGCGCCTCGGACAAGGACCTGATGCTCGAGGAGAACATCGCTGACGCCGATATCTTCCTGGCCCTGACCAACGACGACGAGGCCAACATCATGTCGTCGCTGCTGGCCAAGCGCCTGGGCGCGCGCAAGGTGATGACCATCATCAACAACCCGGCCTACGTCGACCTGGTGCAAGGCGGTGATATCGATATCGCCATTAGCCCGCAGCTGGCCACCATCGGCACCCTGCTGGCCCACGTGCGTCGGGGCGATATCGTCAGCGTGCACTCGCTGCGCCGCGGCGCCGCCGAGGCCATCGAGGCGGTGGCCCATGGCGATTCGAAGTCGAGCAAGGTAGTGGGCAAGGCCATCGAGGACATTTCGTTGCCGCCGGGCACCACCATCGGCGCGATCATTCGCGACGAAGAGGTGCTGATCGCCCACGACGACACGGTGATCGAGTCGGGCGACCATGTGATCCTGTTCGTTGTGGATAAAAAGCATATTCGGGACGTGGAGAAGCTGTTCCACGTGGGCCTGAGTTTCTTCTAGAAGAGAAAGCCAACCCTGTGGGAGCGGGTTCACCCGCGAATACGATTGTCGATTCACCGACGCATTCGCGGGTGAACCCGCTCCCACAGGCGCCCGCAACATCATGGATTCGGGAGAGAAACCTATGCGCGAATCGCTGGAGAAGATGCTGGCCAAGGGTGTGGATAACCCGCTGCTGAGGTTCGGGCTGGGCAAGGCCTGGCTGGACGAGGGCAACGGGGCTGAAGCGGCGGTGCACCTGGCGGCCTGTGTGAGGCAGGATCCTAAGTACTCGGCGGCGTGGAAGCTGTTGGGGAAGGCGTATCAGTTGAGCGGGGATCTGGACGGAGCGCGCAAGGCCTGGGAAGAGGGGATCGTCGCGGCGCAGGCCCATGGCGACAAGCAGGCCGAGAAAGAGATGACCGTTTTTCTCAAGAAGCTGAACAAGGCTTGAGATCGCCGGGGCTGCTTTGCAGCCCATCGCGACACAAGGCCGCTCCTACAGGGGATTGCGGTCACCTGTAGGAGCGGCCTTGTGTCGCGAAAGGGGCGCAAAGCGCCCCCAGCAATCTCAATACCAGCGCGCTTCGCCCGCCGGACGCTTCTTGAAGCGCTTCATGCTCCACATGTACTGGCTCGGGTACTCGCGCACATAACGCTCGACCACCTTGCTCATGGCCGCCGCCGATTCAGTTACATCGGTGCTGTACATCGCTTCCGGCGCCGCCTCCAGGAACACCTTGAAGCCCGAGCCATCCGGCAGCC
The DNA here is from genome assembly GCF_029840925.1 of Pseudomonas sp. GD03858. Classification (GTDB taxonomy): domain Bacteria; phylum Pseudomonadota; class Gammaproteobacteria; order Pseudomonadales; family Pseudomonadaceae; genus Aquipseudomonas. Next base: position 56,024 of record NZ_JAOCDM010000015.1, on the reverse strand, counting down.
GCAGGGCATGCAGGAACACCCCGACCGCCTTGCCGCCGGCCAGCATGTTCGGCACGAACTTGCTGGTCAGCGCCTGGGTCCCGAGGAACGGCACGAACACGCCCGCCGACTCCGCTGGCTCCGGATCGGCCGGAATCCCCACCTGACCACCCCGACGCACTTCCTTGATCACGCTGAGAATGCCTTCCTTGGTCGAAGGCGCCACGCGGTTGCCCATCTGCACGCGCTGCTCGCGCAGCAGGTCATCCACCGCCTTCAGCTTGGGCGGGCGGTAGAAGATGATCGGTTTGCACTGGTTGCAATAGAAGTGGTTGAGCACTTCCCAGTTGCCCAGGTGGCTGGTGATGCCGACCACGCCCTTGCCCGAGGCCAGGGCCTGCTCCAGCACTTCCAGGCCATGCACTTCCTTGACCAGATCGAGCGAGCGCTGCGGCGGCCAGATCCAGGCACAGGCGCTCTCGACGAACGACTTGCCGATGTCCTTCAATGCGCGGCCAACCAGCTGCTCGCGCTCGACCGGGTCCATCTCCGGGAAACACTTGGCCAGGTTGATGCGCACGACATTGCGCGAGCCATTGGGGATTTTCCACATCAGCCAGCCGATACCGGCGCCGACACGCTGCACAGCGCCCCAGGGCAGCTTGGCAAACAGGCGCAGCACCCCGACCATCAGGGCGCCCTTGAACTTTTCCACAGGCCAATTCCTTATTTCAGCAAGGCGCGCATTGTACCCCGTCAGCGCACCAGCGCGGCGTAGCGATCGCAGTCGGTGGTGTGATCCATGACCATGCCGGTGGCCTGCATGAAGGCGTAACAGATGGTCGGCCCGACAAAGGTGAAACCGGCCTTCTGCAGGGCCTTGCTCATGGCCTTGGCCTCGTCGGTGACCGCCGGCACGTCGCCGCGCCCCTGGAAATGGTTGATCTTCGGCTCACCGCCGACGAACGACCACAGCCACTCGGCGGGGTTATCCACAGCCAGCCAGGCCAGGGCATTGCGGCGCACGGCCTTGAGCTTGAGGCGGTTGCGGATGATGCCAGGGTCCAGCATCAGCTCCTCGATGCGCTCGTCGCTCAGGCGTGCCAGTTTCACCGGATCGAAACCGTCCAGCACCTGGCGATAGCGCTCGCGTTTCTTCAATACCGTGATCCACGACAGCCCCGCCTGGAACCCTTCGAGCAAAAGCATCTCGAAGAGCAACGCCGGATCGCGCTGCGGCGTTCCCCACTCATGGTCGTGATAGGCCTGGTACAACGGATCGTCGGAACACCAAAAGCAGCGTGGCATAAGGCTCCAATAACGTAGAGGGCGAGGCGAATCGGGTTATACTCCCGCTCTTTACATCCGCATCCCCAGATACAGGTGAATTTCGTGAGCCAGCCTACGCCAGCCGTGCGTACCTTCCAAGACCTGATCCTCGCCCTGCAGAACTACTGGGCCGAGCAAGGTTGTGTGGTGCTTCAGCCCTACGATATGGAAGTAGGCGCCGGCACTTTCCACACCGCTACCTTCCTGCGCGCCGTCGGCCCGGAGACCTGGAACGCCGCCTACGTGCAGCCCAGCCGTCGCCCTGCCGACGGGCGGTATGGCGAAAACCCCAACCGCCTGCAGCACTACTACCAGTTCCAGGTGGTGCTCAAGCCGAACCCGGCCAACTTCCAGGAGCTGTATCTCGGCTCGCTGAAAGCCATCGGCCTGGACCCGCTGGTTCACGACATCCGCTTCGTCGAAGACAACTGGGAATCGCCGACCCTCGGCGCCTGGGGCCTGGGTTGGGAAATCTGGCTGAACGGCATGGAAGTGACCCAGTTCACCTACTTCCAGCAAGTCGGCGGCATCGAGTGCTACCCGGTCACCGGTGAAATCACCTACGGCCTGGAGCGCCTGGCCATGTACCTGCAGGGCGTGGACTCGGTCTACGACCTGGTGTGGGCCGACGGTCCGTTCGGCAAGGTCACCTACGGCGACGTGTTCCACCAGAACGAAGTGGAGCAGTCGACCTACAACTTCGAGCACGCCAACGTCGAGAAGCTGTTCGAGCTGTTCGACTTCTACGAAAGCGAAGCGAACCGCCTGATCAAGCTGGACCTGCCGCTGCCGACCTACGAAATGGTCCTGAAGGCCTCGCACACCTTCAACCTGCTGGACGCCCGCCGCGCCATCTCGGTGACCGAGCGCCAGCGCTACATCCTGCGTGTGCGTACCCTGGCCCGGGACGTGGCGCAAAGCTATCTGCAAGCCCGCGCACGCCTGGGCTTCCCGATGGCCTCTCCTGAACTGCGTGATGAAGTGTTGGCTAAGCTGGAGGCTGCACAATGAGTGCTCAAGATTTCCTGGTTGAACTGGGCACCGAAGAGCTGCCACCGAAGGCCCTCGCCACCCTGGGCGACGCCTTCCTCGCTGGCATCGAGAAAGGCCTGCAGGCCGCCGGCCTGAACTACACCGGCAAGCAGGTCTACGCCGCGCCGCGCCGCCTGGCCGTGCTGATCCGCCAGCTGGACGTGCAGCAGCCGGACCGCAGCATCAACATCGACGGCCCGCCCGTGCAGGCCGCGTTCAACGCCGAAGGCCAGCCGACCCAGGCCGCCCTGGGCTTCGCCAAGAAGTGCGGCGTGGAGCTGTCGGACATCGACCAGAGCGGCCCCAAGCTGCGCTTCTCCCAGCACATTCCGGGCAAGGCCACCGCCAGCCTGCTGCCGACCATCGTCGAGGATTCGCTCAACGACCTGCCGATCCCCAAGCGCATGCACTGGGGCGCCAGCCGTGAAGAGTTCGTGCGCCCGACCCAGTGGCTGGTGATGCTGCTGGGCGACCAGGTGGTCGACTGCACCATCCTGGCCCAGAAGGCCGGCCGTGAATCCCGTGGCCACCGCTTCCACCACCCGGAAAACGTGCTCATCACCACCCCGGCCAACTACGTCGAGGACCTGCGCAAGGCCCACGTGCTGGCCGACTTCGCCGAGCGTCGCGAGCTGATCAGCAAGCGCACCGCGGAGCTGGCCATGCAGCAGGAAGGCACGGCCATCGTGCCGCCGGCGCTGCTGGACGAAGTGACCGCCCTGGTCGAGTGGCCGGTGCCGCTGGTGTGCTCGTTCGAGGAGCGTTTCCTCGAGGTGCCGCAGGAAGCCCTGATCACCACCATGCAGGACAACCAGAAGTACTTCTGCCTGCTGGACAGCGAAGGCAAGCTGCTGCCGCGCTTCATCACCGTGGCCAACGTCGAGAGCCGCGATCCGAAGCAGATCGTCGAAGGCAACGAGAAGGTCGTGCGCCCGCGCCTGACCGACGCCGAGTTCTTCTTCAAGCAGGACAAGAAGCAGCCGCTGGAAAGCTTCAACGAGCGCCTGAAGAACGTGGTGTTCCAGGCTCAGCTGGGCACCGTGTTCGACAAGGCCGAGCGCGTTTCCAAGCTCGCCGCCTTCATTGCTCCGTACATCGGCGGCAGCGCCGCCAACGCCGGCCGTGCCGGCCTGCTGTCCAAGTGCGACCTGGCCTCGGAAATGGTCGGCGAATTCCCTGAAATGCAGGGCATCGCCGGCTACTACTACGCGCTCAACGACGGCGAGCCGGAAGACGTCGCCCTGGCGCTGAACGAGCAGTACATGCCGCGCGGCGCTGGCGCCGAGCTGCCGCAGACCCTCACCGGTGCCGCCGTGGCCATCGCCGACAAGCTCGACACCCTGGTCGGCATCTTCGGCATCGGCATGCTGCCCACCGGCAGCAAGGACCCGTACGCCCTGCGTCGTGCCGCCCTGGGCGTGCTGCGCATCCTGATCGAGAAGCAGCTGGACCTGGACCTGGCCGTCGCGGTCGAGTTCGCGGTCAAGCAGTTCGGTGCCAAGGTCAAGGCCGCCGGCCTGTCCGAGCAGGTGTTGGAGTTCGTCTTCGACCGTCTGCGCGCACGCTACGAGGACGAAGGCATCGACGTCTCCACCTACCTGTCGGTGCGTGCCCTGAAGCCGGGCTCGGCGCTGGACTTCGACCAGCGCGTTCAGGCCGTGCAGGCCTTCCGCAAGCTGCCCGAAGCCGAAGCCCTGGCCGCGGCGAACAAGCGCGTGTCGAACCTGCTGGGCAAGGCCGAAGGCGCCATCGCCGAGCAGGTCGAGCCGAAGTACTTCGACAACGCCAACGAGTTCTCCCTGTACTCGGCCATCCAGCAGGCCGACCAGGCCGTGCAACCGATGGCCGCCGCGCGTCAGTACAGCGAGGCCCTGGCTCGCCTGGCCGCCCTGCGTGACCCGGTCGACGCCTTCTTCGAGGCGGTGATGGTCAACGCCGAGGACGCCAAGGTGCGCGCCAACCGTTATGCCCTGCTCAGCCGCCTGCGCGGACTGTTCCTGGGCGTGGCCGATATCTCGCTGCTGGGGTGAGTCGTTGAAACTGCTGATTCTTGATCGAGACGGAGTGATCAACCACGACTCCGACGCCTACATCAAGTCGCTGGAGGAGTGGGTCCCCATTCCCGGCTCGATCGAGGCCATCGCGCAGTTGAGCAAGGCGGGCTGGACGGTGGCGGTTGCCACCAACCAGTCCGGCATTGCCCGCGGCTACTACCCGCTGGAGACCCTCGAGGCCATGCATGCGCGCCTGCGTGCGCTGGTGGCCGAGCAGGGCGGCGAAGTCGGCCTGATCGTGCATTGCCCGCACGGCCCGGATGAAGGCTGCGACTGCCGCAAGCCCAAACCCGGCATGCTGCGGACCATTGCCGAGCATTACCAGGTGCCACTGACCGGTGTATGGTTCGTCGGCGACAGCAAAGGTGACCTGGAGGCGGCCCTGGCCGTCGATGCACAACCCGTGTTGGTAAAAACCGGCAAGGGCGAGAGGACCCTGGAAAAGGGTGTCCCGGAAAAAACGCTGATTTTCGACGATCTGGCAGCCATCGCCAGAGAAATTATTTAAATGAGTGCGCCAGGACTGGCGCACTTTTCATTAGGCGGGCACGCCCGCAACGGTACATGCCACTATGTCGATCCTGCAGGCGATCAGAATCTTTCTTTTTTACCTGCTGTTGGGCACCAGTTCGCTGCTGTGGTGCTCGCTGAGCTTTTTCGTCGCGCCTTTCCTGCCGTTTCCCAAGCGCTACAGGTTCATCAACGTGTACTGGTGCCGCTGCGCACTGTTCCTGGTGCGGACGATCCTGCGGATCGACTACAAGGTCACCGGCGCCGAGAACGTGCCTGACGTACCTTGCGTGATCCTGTCCAACCACCAGAGCACCTGGGAGACGTTCTTCCTGTCGGCGTACTTCTCGCCGCTGAGCCAGGTGCTCAAGCGCGAGCTGCTGTACGTGCCGTTCTTCGGCTGGGCCATGGCCATGCTGCGGCCTATCGCCATCGACCGGAAAAACCCGAAGGAGGCCCTGCGCCAGGTTGCCAGCCAGGGCGACGAGCTGCTCAAGCAGGGCACCTGGGTGTTGATCTTCCCCGAAGGCACTCGCGTGCCGCATGGGCAGATGGGCAAGTTCTCCCGCGGCGGTACCGCGCTGGCGGTGAACGCCGGCTTGCCGGTACTGCCGATCGCCCACAACGCCGGCAAGTTCTGGCCGCGCGAAGGTTGGGGCAAACGCCCGGGCACCATCGAGGTGGTGATTGGCGAGCCGATGTATCCGGAGGGGACTGGCCCGCGTGCCATCGCCGAGCTCAACGACCGTGCCCAGGCATGGAACGAGGCAGCCCAACGTGCCATGGGTTCGCTGCCGCCAGCGGCGGAAAAACCCGAGCAACAGTCTGCCTGACGATCTGTGGATAACTTGTTAGCAATTTTTGGATTAAGCGACTTAAAACATAGCTAAGTGATTGAATTAGCTATTTATTTCCATGTATGACGTTTTTTCGAAAATCGTGCATAAGTTTTTTCCCGCGATAAAAAAACCGGCTTTTACGCCGGTTTTTTTGTGGGCTGAAATCGCTGCAGGCTTCTTCGCGGGTAAATCGCATCGGCGCACCGCCGCTCCCACAGGGTATTGCGCGAGCCCGCGAAGGCCCCAGCGAAAATCTCAGACCTTGTCGATATCCACATCCCGGGTCTCTTTCAGGCAGAAGATCCCCACCACCAGGCTCACCCCGGTGATCAGTACCGGGTACCACAGCCCATAGAAGATATCCCCGGTGTACACCACCAACGCGAACGACACCGTCGGCAGGAAGCCGCCGAACCAGCCGTTGCCGATATGGTAGGGCAGGGACATCGAGGTATAGCGGATGCGAGTCGGGAACAGCTCGACCATCACCGCCGCCAGCGGCCCGTAGGTCATGGTGGCGATCAGGATCATGGCAACGATCAGCACCACCACCATCACCTGGTTCACATGCGCCGGGTCCGCCTTGGCTGGATAGCCGGCAGCCTCGATGGCGCTGCGCATGGCCACTTCGTCGAAGCCGTTGATGACCTTGTCGCCAATGCTCACGCTGACATCGCTGCCGCTGGCGCTCACCGAGCTGTACGGCAGGCCTTGCTTGACCAGGAAGGTCTTGACCTTGTCGCAGGGGCTGTCGAAGCGCGCCTTGCCCACCGGGTCGAACTGGAAGGTGCAGCCCTTGGGGTCGGCGCTGACGACGATCGGAGCCTGACGGCTGGCGGCGTCGATCTGCGGGTTGGCGTAGTGGCTCAGGGCCTTGAACATCGGGAAGTAGCACACGGTGGCCAGCAACAGCCCGATCATCAGGATCGGCTTGCGCCCGACCCGGTCCGACAGCCAGCCGAAGAAGACGAAGAACGGCGCACCGATCACCACGCTGATGATCAGCAGGGTGTTGGCTTGGGCCGGATCCATCTTGAGCATCTGGGTCATGAAGAACAGCACGTAGAACTGCGCGGTGTAGAAAGTCACCGCTTGGCCTGCGTTGATGCTGAACAGCGCCGTGAGCACCACCTTGAGGTTGGGCCAGGAGGTGAACGACTCGCGAATCGGCGATTTGCTGATCTTGCCCTGAGCCTTCATTTTCACGAAGGCCGGCGACTCGTGCATGCTCATGCGGATCCAGGTGGAGATCGCCAGCAGCACGATCGACAGCAGGAACGGCAGGCGCCAGCCCCAGGTCTCGAACTGGTCGCCGCTGATGTAGCGGCTGGCCAGGACCACGATCAGCGACAACAGCAGGCCAAGGGTCGCGGTGGACTGGATGAAGCCGGTATGGAAACCACGCTTGCCGGGCGGCGCGTGTTCGGCGACATAGGTCGCCGCGCCACCGTATTCACCGCCCAGCGCCAGGCCCTGGAGCATGCGCAGCACCACCAGGATGATCGGCGCGGCGATGCCGATGCTGGCGTAGGTCGGCAGCAGGCCCACGGCGAAAGTCGACAGGCCCATCAGCACGATGGTCACCAGGAAGGTGTACTTGCGCCCGATCATGTCGCCCAGCCGACCGAACACCAGCGCGCCGAACGGGCGCACCAGGAAGCCGGCGGCGAAGGCCATCAAGGCGAAGATGAAGGCGGTGGTGTCGTTGACACCAGCGAAGAACTGCTTGCTGATGACCGCGGCCAGCGCGCCATAGAGAAAAAAGTCATACCACTCGAACACCGTCCCGAGGGATGACGCGAAAATGATCTTGCGCTCTTCACGACGGCTTGGGCTGCTCGTCGCCGCCCCCTGTTCCTGGATGTAATCCGACATCGTTGCTGTCCTCGGCCCTCGGGCCACAGTGATTATTCTTGTTGTTCCACTGCCGGCGACTTGCGAACACAAGCCACCGCTGTTGCAAACACCCGGGTCAGGGCGTCGGTATCGCGCTGGCGTCGCTGAGGTTGGTCTGGGTATTGGCCCCCTTGAGGATCAGTTGTGCCGCCTTTTCGGCAATCATCAACGTGGGTGAACAGGTATTGCCGGAGACGATCTGCGGCATGATCGAGGCGTCGGCCACGCGCAGGCCAGGAATGCCATGCACGCGCAGCTGGTTATCCACGACGTCCAGCGCGCCGCTGCCCATGCGGCAGGTGCCCACCGGGTGGAAGATGGTGGTGCCGATCTGGCCGGCGGCCTGGTGCAGGTCGTCCTCGCTCTGCAGCGCGGGGCCTGGCAAATACTCACGAGGATCGAAGGCCGCCAGGGCAGGGGCCTGGACGATGCGCCGGGTAAGACGGATGGCATCGGCGGCAACGCGCAGGTCCTCGGGGTCGCTCAGGTAGTTGGGGTCGATCACCGGCGCGGCATTCATGTCCGCCGAGCGGATATCGATGCGTCCACGGCTCGCCGGGCGCAGGTTGCACACCGAGGCGGTGAAGGCCGGAAAGCGATGCAGCGGTTCGCCGAAGCGGTCCAGCGACAACGGCTGCACGTGGTATTGCAGGTTGGCCGTTGCCTGCTCGGGGCTTGAACGGGCGAAGGCGCCCAACTGACTAGGCGCCATGGCCAACGGGCCGCTGCGGTCATAGGCATAGCGCAAGCCCATGCCCAGCTTGCCCCACAGGCTGTTGGCCATCTGGTTGAGGGTGCGGGTGTTGCGGACCTGATAGATCAGGCGCAGTTGCAGGTGGTCCTGCAGGTTGCCGCCGACCCCCGGCATCTCATGGCGAACCCCGATACCCAAGCCTTCGAGCAGCTTGCGCGGGCCGATGCCGGAGCGTTGCAGAATGCCGGGCGAGCCCACGGAGCCCGCGCACAGGATGATCTCGCGGCGAGCGGCGAACTCGTGCCAGGCGCCTTGCCACAAGGCCTTCACCGCCCGGGCGCGGGTGTTGTCGAGCAGCACCTGGTCGACCTGCACGCCCGTCAACACTGTCAGGTTGGGGCGCTTGAGAATGGGCCTGAGAAACGCCTTGGCCGAGTTCCAGCGCACACCACTGCGCTGGTTAACCTGAAAGTATCCACAGCCGGCGTTGTCGCCCGCGTTGAAGTCGTCGACCTTGGCTATACCGCTCTGCTCGGCGGCGTCACGGAAGGCATCGAGGATCGGCCAGCTGTAGCGCTGCTGCTCGACCCGCCATTCCCCCTCGGCGCCGTGGCTGTCGCTGGCGCCGGCGAAGTGGTTCTCGCTGGCCTTGAACAAGGGCAGCACATCCTTCCACGCCCAGCCGTCGTTGCCTTGCTCGGCCCAGCGGTCATAGTCGGCGGCCTGGCCACGCATGTAGATCATGCCGTTGATCGACGAGCAGCCCCCCAGCACCTTGCCCCGTGGATAACCCAGGCTGCGACCGTTCAGGCCGGGCTGGGCCTCGGTCTTGAGGCACCAGTCGGTGCGCGGATTGCCGATGCAGTAGAGGTAACCGACGGGGATGTGAATCCAGGGATAGTTGTCGCGGCCACCCGCCTCGAGCAGCAATACACGGCACGAAGGGTCGGCGGACAAGCGGTTGGCCAGCAGGCAACCGGCGGGACCGGCGCCCACGACCACGTAGTCGTAGACAGAATCGGCTGATGGCATGTGCAACCTCGCGCCTGATTATTATTCTTGTCCCGGTCCATCTTATTGATTAATTTCGCTGAGGAAACACGAGATTTCGCGCAGCCGTTGTGCGTTTTAGCACAGCGTCATACCTGAGCAGGCCCATTCGCGGGTAAACCCGCTCCCACAGGTTCACTGCCGATCCTGAGTTTGGCATTGACCCTGTGGGAGCGGGTTTACCCGCGAATGGGCCAACGCGAACAGCCAAAAGGATCAGCATGTTCGACTGGAACGATCTGCGGTTTTTCCTCGAGTTGCAGCGCAGCGGCCGCCTGCTTACCGCCGCCAAGCGCCTCAACACCACCCACAGCACCGTGGCCCGGCACATCGAGAGCATCGAAAAGCACCTGGGCACCGCGCTGTTCGTCCAGCACGCCCAGGGCTACGAACTCACGCCTTCCGGCCAGGCCCTGCTCAAGCACGCCGAAGCCATGGAGAACGTCGCCCTGCTGGCGCAGGAAGAAATCACCCAGGCCATCACGCCATTGGGCAAGATCCGCCTGGGGGTGACCGAAGGCATCGGCATCATGTTCTTCACCCCGCGCATGAAAGCGCTGTTCCAGCGCTACCCGGGGCTCGAAGTGGAACTGGTGGCGGTGCCGCGGTTCGTCAGCATCCTCAACCGTGAAGCCGAGATCAGCATCCACCTGGAACGCCCCAACGCCGACCTGCTGATCACCCGCAAGCTCACCGACTACCGCCTGGCCCTGTACGCCAGCCAGGAGTACCTGGACCGCGCACCGCCGCTGCACAGCCGCGAGGACCTGGCCCGGCACAGCTGGATCGGCTATGTCGACGACCTGCTGTTCAGCCAGGAGCTGCTGTTCCTCAACAGCTTCTGCCGGGCACCCAACGTGGTATTCCGCAGCACCAGCGTGATCGCCCAGCAGCATGCCGCGCAAGCCGGGCTGGGCATCGCCGTGCTGCCCAACTACATGGCCCGCCACGATCCGAAGCTGGTGCGCGTGCTGCCCAGCGAGACCATCCAGCGCAGCTACTGGATCTGCACCCGCCGCGAGCTGCATAAGTCGGTACGCCTGCGGGTGGTGTGGGACTATCTGCTGGCGCTGTGCGCCGCCGAGCAGGACGAGTTGCTAGCCGAGTAGCGCCTTGCCGGCCAGCAGCAGTGCGGCGCCACAACCCACCACGGCGAACAGCTGCTGCAGGCGCGGGCCGGCCAGCTTGCTCGCCAATGGCCGCGCCAGCAGCAGGCCCAGCACCGCCCCCACGGCGAACGGCGCCCCGACCCACCAGTGCATTACACCCGCCACGCTGGCGCTGACCACGCTGCCGGTGGACACCAGGGCGATCACCGCCAGCGAGGTGGCGACGATGCTTTTCATGTTCAGGTTGGTATAGCGGTTCAGCGCCGGGATGATCACGAATCCACCACCGACGCCCAACAGGCCTGACAGCAATCCCGACAGCATCCCGGTGAACGCCAGTGCCCGGGCGCAGGGCAGGGTCCAGCGCAAACGCCCCTGCAGCGGGTTGAGCACGCAGGGCATGATCTCCCGCTCGCCACAGGGCGACTCGCCACGCAGTTCACGCGCCGCCTTGCGCCAGATCCGCAGGCAGGCGTACACCAGCACCCCGGCGAACACCAAGGCCAACGGCGTGTTGGGCAAACGGTGAGCGAGCATCAGGCCGAACGGCGCGCAGGCAATCCCGATCGCCGCGATGAACAAAGCTGCCCGGTAGCGCACCAGGCCCTGGCGCAAGCCAAGCACCGCGCCGACCGCAGCCGCGAGCCCCACGGCCAGCAGGCCGATCGGCGCTGCCTCGACCATGCTCAGCCCCAGGCCGAACACCAGCAACGGCACTGCCAGGATGCCACCGCCGGCGCCGGTCAGGGCCAGCACCGCGCCAATGATCGCGCCGAGCCCGGCGCCCAGCAGTTGCTGTTCGATCACTGCTGAGCCTCGACCACCAGAGGTTGCGGCCGGGCCAGCCATTCGCGGCCCTTGAGCATGGCCTTCCAGTACAGCGGCGGCAGGATCCGCGCCTTGAGCAACCAGGCCAGGCGGGTTGGCTTGGGGCCGTCGAGCAGCCAGCGCGGGAAGCTCGGCGCCACCTTGCCGCCATAGGTGAACTCGGCCAGGACGATCTTGCCGCGCTCGACCGTCAACGGGCAGGAGCCGTAGCCATCGTACTGGGCCAGGGTCGCCAGGCGACCGAGTGCCACCAGCACATTGTTGGCCACCACCGGCGCCTGCTTGCGGGCGGCGGCGGCGGTCTTGGCGTTGCTGGTATTGGCCACGTCACCCAGCGCATGAACATTGCCGAACTGGCGGTGACGCAGTGTGTGGGGATCGACATCCACCCAGCCCGACGCGTCGGCCAGCGGGCTCTGGCGGATGAAGTCAGGCGCCACCTGGGGCGGCACCACATGCAACATGTCGAAGGTCTCGACCCGAGTCTCGGTGCTGCCGTCGGCGAGGGTACGGACGAACGTGGCACGCTTGTTCGGACCATCCACCGCCGTCAGGCGATGCTGGTAGTTCAGGTCCACGCCGTACTTGTCGATGTAGCTCATCAGCGCCGGCACATAGTCCGGCACACCGAACAGCACTGCCCCGGCATTGAAGAAGCTGGCCCTGACATTGCCCAGGTGCCCGTTGCGCAACCAGTGATCACAGGACAGGTACAGCGCCTTCTGCGGCGCCCCGGCGCATTTGATCGGCATCGGCGGCTGGGTGAAGAGGGCACGCCCCTGCTTGAGATTCTGCACCAGTTGCCAGGTGTAGGGCGCCAGGTCGTAGCGGTAGTTGGAGGTGACACCGTTGCGCCCGAGCGTCTCGCTCAAGCCCTCGATAGCGTTCCAATCGAGTTTCAATCCCGGGCAGACCACCAGCTGTTCATAGCTGACCGCGCGCCCGTCCTCGAGCCTCACCAGTTGCCCCTGAGGGTCGAAGCCCTCCACCCGCGCCTTGATCCAGCGCACGCCACGGGGCAGGGTGGCCGCCATGGTCTGGGCGGTGCTCGGCGCCTTGAACACACCGGCACCGACCATGGTCCAGCCGGGCTGGTAGTAGTGCACGTCGGCGGGGTCGATCAGGGCAATGTCCAGCGACGGATCACGGGCAATCAAGCTGGAGGCAGTGGCGATGCCAGCGGCACCGGCGCCGACGATCACCACCTTGTGGTGGTCGGCACGGGAGGAATCGGCAGGGGACAGCAAGGCAGGCATGGCGGTATTCCTTGGAAATCTCGTTATGGGTACGGCGTGGCTTACAGCTTGTTCAGCGGGATCTTCAGGTAGCTCACACCGTTCGCTTCAGGTTCGGGGAATTGTCCGCTGCGCATGTTGATCTGCACCGACGGCAGGATCAGCACGGGCATGTCGAGGGTCTTGTCACGGGCTTCGCGCATCTGCACGAAGCTGTCTTCGCTGACCCCTTCATGGATATGGATGTTGTAGGCACGTTGCTCGGCCACGGTGGTGACATAACGCAGTTCACGGCCACCGGGCAGGTAGTCGTGGCACATGAACAGCCGGGTCTGATCGGGGAAGGCGAGCAGGCGACGGATCGACTGGTACAGGGTTCTCGCGCTGGCGCCCGGGAAGTCGCAACGGGCGGTGCCATAGTCGGGAGTGAACAAGGTGTCGCCGACGAACACAGCGATCTCGCCCGCGTCCTCGATCATGTAGCTCATGCACGCCGGGGTATGCCCAGGGGTGTGCAGGGCACGGGCGTGCAGGTTGCCGATGCGAAATCCCTCTTCATCTTCGAACAGCACGTCGAACTGGCTGCCGTCGCGGGCAAAACCCGGCTCGGCGTTGAACAGGGTGCCGAAGACTTTCTGCACCTGGGTGATCTGCGCACCGATCGCGATGCTGCCGCCAAGCCGCTCCTTGAGATAGGCCGCCGCGGAAAGATGGTCAGCGTGCACATGGGTATCCAGGATCCATTGCACCTTGGCGTCCAGCGCTTCGACACGGGCGATCAACTTGTCCGCCGAATCGCTGCAGGTGCGCCCGGACTTCGGGTCATAGTCCAGCACGCTGTCGATCAGCGCACATTGGCGCGTCTCGCCATCCATGACCAGGTAGCTGATGGTCCAGGTCGCCTTGTCGAAGAATGCTTCGACGTGAAGGTTGTTGCCGATGATCATTGCACTCTCCAGTTATCCACCGAGCCTCCTTGAAGGCATAGGCAGTGAAGGGGGCTTTATCAAGATGCATGCCAGCCTTTCAGATAGCACGCCATCCCTTGCAGGAGCGGCCTCGTGCCGCGATGGACTGCGCAGCAGCCCCATTGCTGCCAAGCAAAGGTGACAGTTCCTGGCAGTCGACTGTCAGCCAATGGCAGTGTTTGGCAGTCCTTGCTACCCTCGCCAGGTCCTTCATCTGGTGCTGTCATGCTAGCCGCTTCCCATCCCGCGATCCTCGCGCTGGTGTCCTACCTCGAACACGATGTGCTGCCCAGCATCGTGCTGGACACCGACTACAACATCCTGGCTGCCAACGCGGCGTACCGTCGCCAGTTCGGCAACGAGGAGCACGCGCCTATCGGCGAAAAGTGCCATCGGGTCTCGCACCACTATGCCGTGCCTTGCGACCAGGCCGGGGAACATTGCCCGCTGCGCAAGTCGCTGGACAGCAAGGTGCCCGAGCGCGTGCTGCACATCCATCACACTCCGCGAGGGCCGGAACATGTGGATGTGGAGCTGCGCCCGATCCTCGATGACGAGGGCAGGGTGGTAGCCTTCGTCGAACGCCTGACCAGCATCACCCTGGCATCGGCACAGCCTCAACAGCAGGGGTTGGTTGGCCGGGCGCCAGCCTTCAAGACTGCGTTGGCCAGTCTGCAGCGAGCGGCCCCCGCACAGATCCCGGTATTGCTCCAGGGTGAATCCGGTACCGGCAAGGAGCTGTTCGCCCGCGCCCTGCACCTGGGCAGCCCCCGAGCCAATGGTCCCCTGGTGGTGGTGGACTGCACCGGGCTGACCGAGTCGCTGTTCGAGAGTGAACTGTTCGGCTATGAGAAAGGTGCCTTCACCGGCGCGACTCAACGCAAGATCGGCCTGGCCGAAGCCGCTCACGGTGGCACCCTGTTCCTCGATGAGATCGGTGAGGTACCGCTGGCCATGCAGGTGAAACTGCTGCGCCTGATCGAGTCCGGTAGCTTCCGCCCGGTCGGCAGCACACGCACGGTCCATTCGGACTTTCGCCTGGTCTCGGCCACGCACAAGCCATTGAAAGAGATGGCCGCCGAAGGGACGTTCCGCGAAGACCTGTATTACCGCATCAGCGGGTTCCCGATTCGCCTGCCGTCACTACGTGAGCGAGTCGAGGATTTACCGTTGCTCTGTGAGAGCCTGCTGCAACGCATGGCCGGCAAGCACGCGCCCAAGGTTACCGCCGAAGCACTCGAGTGCCTCAACCTGCATACCTTCCCAGGCAACATTCGCGAACTCAGGAACATCCTGGAGCGCGCGCGATTGTTTGCTGATGATGGGCTGATCCGTCCCGAGCATCTTCCGGAAGATATCTACCCGACTATAAGGCAGCCAGGTGTTCGGGGACGTAAGAACGAAATGGCCGATCTGGCCCACGCCTTGGAAACCTTCAGCGGTTCCCGAAGTGAATTGGCCGATCACCTCGGGATGAGCGAACGCACGTTGTACCGCCGACTTAAAACATTGGGAATTTCGTAGTTCCACGTGGAACATTCGTGAAGGCAAAAAAAAGCCAATCCCATGGATTGGCTTTTTTGGTACTGCCAGCTAATCAGAAGTCCAGGTTGGACACCGACAACGCGTTGCTTTCGATGAAGTCGCGACGCGGCTCGACCGCATCCCCCATCAGGGTGTTGAACAGCTGGTCGGCAGCAATGGCGTCCTCGATGGTCACCTTGAGCATGCGGCGCACAGTCGGGTCCATGGTGGTTTCCCACAGCTGGTCCGGGTTCATCTCACCCAGCCCTTTGTATCGCTGGATGGTGTGGCGCTTGGTGCTCTCGTTCATCAGCCAGTCCAGGCCTTCCTTGAACTCGATAACCGCCTTGCGACGCTCACCACGCTGAACGTAGGCGCCTTCACCGAGCAGGGTGCCGAGCTTGGCGCCCAGGTTGACCACCGAGCGGTAGTCGTTGCTGCCGAAGAACTCGCGGTTGAAGGTGACATAGCTGGCCAGGCCGTGGGAGGTGACTTCCACTTCCGGCAGCCAGATATTGCGTTCCTTGTCTTCGCGCAGGCTGGCGACGTAGCTCAGGCCCGACTTCTGGCTGTTGTTCAGACGCTCCTGGAACTTGCCCAGCCAGGTCTGCATGGCAGCATGGTTGGCCAGTTGCTCCTGGGTGACTTCCGGCAGGTAGATGAAGTGCTCGGTCAGCTCTTCCGGATACAGGCGCGACAGACGCTTGAGGGTCTTCATCACGGCGCGGAATTCGTTGACCAGCGCTTCGAGCTGCACACCGGAAACGGCAGGCGCGGACTCGTCCAGGTGCAGGCTGGCATCTTCCAGGGCCGACTGGGTCATGTATTCTTCCATGGCCTCGTCGTCCTTGATGTACTGCTCCTGCTTGCCCTTCTTCACCTTGTACAGCGGCGGCTGAGCGATATAGATGTAGCCACGCTCGACCAGCTCCGGCAGCTGACGGAAGAAGAAGGTCAGCAGCAGGGTACGGATGTGCGAACCGTCGACGTCAGCATCGGTCATGATGATGATGTTGTGATAACGCAACTTGTCGATGTTGTACTCTTCGCGACCGATGCCACAGCCCAGTGCGGTGATCAGCGTGCCGACCTCCTGGGAAGAGATCATCTTGTCGAAGCGCGCTTTCTCGACGTTGAGGATCTTGCCCTTGAGCGGCAGGATCGCCTGGGTGCGACGGTTGCGGCCTTGCTTGGCCGAACCACCCGCGGAGTCACCCTCCACCAGGTACAGTTCGGACAGGGCAGGGTCCTTCTCCTGGCAGTCGGCCAGTTTGCCCGGCAAGCCAGCGATGTCCAGCGCACCTTTACGGCGGGTCATCTCACGGGCCTTGCGCGCCGCTTCACGGGCGCGGGCGGCGTCGATCATCTTGCCGACCACGGCCTTGGCTTCGTTGGGGTTCTCCAACAGGAAGTCGGCGAAGTACTTGTTCATCTCCTGTTCCACGGCGGTCTTCACCTCCGAGGAAACCAGCTTGTCCTTGGTCTGCGAGCTGAACTTCGGATCCGGTACCTTGACCGAGATGATCGCGGTCAGGCCTTCGCGGGCGTCATCACCCGTGGTGGCAACCTTGTTCTTCTTCGCCAGGCCTTCCTGCTCGATGTAGCTGTTCAGGCTACGAGTCAGCGAGGAACGGAAGCCGACCAGGTGGGTACCACCGTCACGCTGGGGAATGTTGTTGGTGAAGCACAGCAGGTTTTCGTTGAAGCTGTCGTTCCACTGCAGGGCGATTTCCACACCCACGCCATCGTCACGCTGAACGTTGAAGTGGAAGACCTGGGAGTTGACCGGGGTCTTGTTGGTGTTCAGGTATTCAACGAATGCGCGCAGGCCACCTTCGTACTTGAAGAACTCTTCCTTGCCGCTGCGCTCGTCCTTCAGCAGGATGCCAACGCCGGAGTTCAGGAACGACAGCTCGCGGATACGCTTGGCGAGAATGTCCCAGCTGAAGTGGATGTTCTTGAAGGTTTCAGCGGAAGGCTTGAAGTGGATGTGGGTACCGGTGGTTTCGCTGTCACCGACGACCGCCATCGGCGCCTGCGGCACACCATGGACGTAGGTCTGCTCCCAGATCTTGCCGCTACGACGAACGGTGAGCACCAGCTGCTCGGACAGGGCGTTCACCACCGACACGCCTACACCGTGCAGACCGCCGGATACCTTGTAGGAGTTGTCGTCGAACTTACCGCCAGCGTGCAGCACGGTCATGATGACCTCGGCTGCGGAAACGCCTTCTTCTTTATGCACATCGACCGGAATGCCACGGCCGTTATCACGGACACTGATGGATTCGTCCGGGTGAATGATGACGGTGATGTCATCGCAATGCCCGGCCAGGGCTTCGTCGATCGAGTTGTCGACCACCTCGAACACCATGTGGTGCAGGCCGCTGCCGTCATCGGTGTCGCCAATGTACATGCCGGGACGTTTGCGTACGGCATCCAGCCCTTTCAGCACCTTGATGCTGGAGGAGTCGTACGTTTGATTTTCGCTCATGCCTTCACTCCCGATGGTCGTGGGTCTGGGTGATACGGCCTTGTTCCACGTGGAACAAGGCGACTGGCGTTTCCGTCTGCCAGCCTTCCCTCAGAAATTCGTGGTCTACACAGGTGATGAACACCTGGCAGTTCAATTCTTCAAGCAAGCGGCACAGGGCGCGGCGGTGCTGCTCGTCCAGCTCGGACGGCAAGTCATCCACCAGATAAATACACTGACCGCGACGAACCTGGCTGACCAGATGCCCCTGGGCGATGCGCAGGGCACAGACCACCAGCTTCTGCTGCCCTCGCGAAAGGATGTCGGCCGCATTGTTCGCGCCCAATCGCAGGCGCAGATCAGCACGCTGTGGCCCGGCCTGGGTGTGTCCCATCTGCTGATCGCGAAGGAGGGAGGTTGCGAGGACTTCGTTGAGTTCCCGGTCCTTGTCCCAGCCTCGGTAATAGCTCAGGGTCAGCCCGTCCAGTTCGACCAGTTCGCTCAGGGTTCGCTCGAAGACAGGCTTCAAGGCCTTGATATAGTTGCGACGGTATTCATCTATCTCCGCACTGGCGAGGCATAACTCCCGATCCCAGGCGGCTTGCGAAACGGCGTCCAGTGTACCATGCCGCAGCCATGAGTTCCGCTGCCGCAGGGCCTTCTGCAGGCGCTGCCAGGTCGCCATGAAACGGGGTTCCACGTGGAACACGCCCCAATCGAGGAACTGCCGACGCACCTTGGGCGCCCCCTCGAGCAAGCGGAAGCTGTCCGGGTTGATCAACTGCAGCGGTAGCATCTCGGCCAATTGCGCAGCGCTACGCGCATTCTGTCCGTCGATGCGAATGGTGAAGTCGCCTTGTCGTTCACGTGAAACGCCCAGGTTGCTGGTACCACCTTCGGCCAGTTCAACCTGGCCGAACACGGTGCAGGTTGGCTGCTCGTACTGAATGACTGGATTCAACCGTGTGCTGCGGAACGAACGTGCAAGCCCAAGCAGATGCACGGCTTCGAGCACGCTGGTCTTGCCGCTGCCGTTGGCGCCATAAAGGATGTTGATGCGGGGGGAGGGTGAGAGGGTCACCGGGTGCAGGTTGCGCACCGCGGTGACCGAGAGACGTCGAAGGGACATGTCGCCTGCTATGGGTTACAGGCGCATCGGCATGACAACGTAGGACGAGTCGTCATTGCCGGCTTCCTGCAGCAGGGCGCTGCTGTTGGAGTCCGACAGAATCAGGCGAACCTGTTCAGTGGTCATGACGCCCAGCACGTCCAGCAAGTAGCTGACGTTGAAACCGATCTCCAGCGAGCTGCCGTTGTAGTCGACGCTGATTTCTTCTTCCGCTTCTTCCTGCTCCGGGTTGTTGGCCTGGATCTTCAACTGACCGGCAGCCAGTTGCAGACGGATACCGCGGTACTTCTCGTTGGACAGGATCGCAGTACGGCTAAACGCCTCACGCAGCGCCTGACGATCGCCGATTACCAGCTTGTCGCCGCCCTTGGGCAGTACGCGCTCGTAGTCCGGGAACTTGCCATCGACCAGCTTGGAGGTGAAGGTGAACTCACCAGTGGTAGCACGAATGTGGTGCTGGCCCAGGACGATGCTGACCGTGCCTTCCGGATCGGTCAGCAAGCGCGCCAGCTCGAGGATACCTTTGCGTGGCACGATGACCTGGTGACGATCAGCTTGGTCGATAGGTGCCTGCATGGCACACAGCGCCAAGCGGTGGCCGTCGGTGGCCACGGCACGCAGGGTGCCGGGGGACACTTCCAGCAACATACCGTTGAGGTAGTAGCGCACATCTTGCTGGGCCATGGCGAAGCTGGTGCGCTCGATCAGGCGGCGCAGCTTGCTCTGTTCCAGGTTGCAGGTCAGCGAGCCTGGACCTTCTTCCACGGTCGGGAAGTCATTGGCCGGCAGGGTGGACAGGGTGAAACGGCTGCGGCCGGCCTTGACCAGCAGCTTCTGCTCGTCGACCTTGATGTCGATCAGCACATCGCTGGGCAGGCTCTTGCAGATGTCCATCAGCTTGCGCGCCGGCACGGTGATCTCGCCCGGTTCGGCGGGCTCTTCCAGCTGGACGCGGCCAACCAGTTCGACTTCCAGGTCGGTACCGGTCAACGACAGCTGCTGGCCTTGCACGACCAGCAGGACGTTGGACAGGACCGGCAAGGTCTGGCGGCGCTCGACGACGCCTGCGACCAGTTGCAGGGGTTTCAACAGGGCTTCGCGTTGAATGGTGAAATGCATGGTCTAGTCCCTTGCCTTCAATTAGCTGCGCAGACGGCCATCAGGTCGTCAGCGTGCGCAGCAGGTTCTTGTAGTCCTCGCGGATGTCCGCGTCGGATTCCTTCAATTCGTTGATCTTGCGGCAGGCGTGCAGCACGGTGGTGTGGTCGCGGCCGCCGAACATGTCGCCAATCTCCGGCAGACTGTGGTTGGTCAGCTCTTTCGACAACGCCATGGCCACCTGCCGAGGACGCGCCACGGAGCGCGACCGTCGCTTGGACAGCAGATCGGAGATCTTGATCTTGTAGTACTCGGCCACGGTGCGCTGGATGTTATCCACACTGACCAGCTTGTCCTGCAGCGCCAGCAGATCCTTGAGCGACTCACGGATCAGCTCGATGGTGATGTCGCGGCCCATGAAGTGCGAGTGAGCAATCACCCGCTTCAGAGCACCTTCGAGCTCACGCACGTTGGAGCGGATACGCTGGGCGATGAAGAACGCGGCGTCGTGCGGCAGCTCGACCTTGGCCTGGTCGGCCTTCTTCATCAGGATCGCCACGCGGGTTTCCAGTTCCGGTGGCTCGACGGCCACCGTCAGGCCCCAACCGAAGCGCGACTTCAGACGCTCCTCCAGGCCTTCGATCTCCTTCGGGTAACGGTCACTGGTGAGGATCACCTGCTGACCGCCTTCGAGCAAGGCGTTGAAGGTATGGAAAAACTCTTCCTGGGATCGCTCCTTGCGGGCGAAGAACTGGATGTCGTCGATCAGCAACGCATCGACCGAACGGTAGAAACGTTTGAATTCATTGATGGCGTTAAGCTGGAGCGCCTTGACCATGTCCGCGACGAAGCGCTCGGAATGCAGGTAGACCACCTTGGCATTCGGGTTCTTCTTCAACAGATGGTTACCCACCGCATGCATCAAGTGCGTCTTACCCAGGCCAACACCGCCATAAAGGAAGAGCGGGTTGTAGCCATGCTTGGGGTTGTCGGCGACCTGCCAGGCCGCAGCACGGGCCAGCTGGTTGGACTTACCCTCGACGAACGTCTCGAAGGTGAAGGTGCGGTTGAGGTAGCTGGTGTGCTTGAGCGCGCCTTCGACCTGCACCGTACGTTGCTCGGTGCGCCCAGTAGTCGCAGGCATCGCGGCAGGTTCAGCCATGCTGTCGAAGCTGTCACGGGAAGTCGGTTCTTCGACCTCGGCGTTCGGCGCAGGCTCGATCACCGAGGCACTGACAGGCTCGGCCGGCTGTTCGACTTTTGCCGACTGCTGCAACTGAGCTTGTTGCGCCATGTTGGCTGCGACTGCGGCACTGACGGGGGCATTGGGTGCCGCGCGCGCCGCGGAGCTGCGACGACTGCCTATTAATAAGGAAAGGACGGGCGCGATACCGCTGCCCTGTTCGCCGAGCAATTCGAGCAGGCGGCCAAGATACTTCTCATTGACCCAATCGAGCACAAAGCGGTTGGGCGCATAGACGCGCAACTCGTCGCCTTCGGCTTCGACCTGTAGCGGACGGATCCAGGTGTTGAATTGCTGGGCAGGCAGTTCATCGCGCAGAAGCTCCACGCACTGCTGCCAAAGTTCCACTGACACGGATATCCCCTGAGTTGAAAGCCGGCTGAGGCAAAAACAAACCGCCATTGTACCGGTCGGGCGACCAGTTATCCACACGTGGCGGGCGTCTCGGGCACAGTAAAAGCGCCAAAAATTGACTTTTTTACCACCCCAAGCGGTAGATAAGCCCTGTGGATAACGCTAGCTGAGGTCTATGCACAACCCTGGGTTTTGATCTGTGGATAATCGTCCTGTGGATAAACTCATCTTCGGTACACAGCTTTTACGCAAGCCCGCCACAGAGAGAACACCTGTTACCGACAAGGTTGTGAATTGCTGTACAGCAGGTGATTTCTGGGCTCAAAGCAGTTATCCACAGAAGGTTATCCACTTAAGCTCTATAAGTTCTTCAGAAAAGCTTTCTATATGCCTCTTTGTTTTTTTATCTCACGCGGCTGTCTCGGGAATCGACGGACAACCCGGCTAACCGCTGATCACCCACTTCACCGGCTGAAGGAAAGGCTGGTTGGAAATTGACCTATCCGCTTGCTTTCTCTAGAATCGCCGATCTCTTAAAAAGGGGGCCCTTCCGGCCCGTTGTCGACCAACCCAGGTAACACGCCATGAAACGTACTTTCCAACCAAGCACCATCAAGCGCGCCCGCACCCACGGTTTCCGTGCCCGTATGGCCACCAAGAACGGCCGTGCTGTTCTGTCGCGTCGTCGCGCCAAAGGCCGTAAGCGTCTGGCCATTTGATTTTCCGGCACAGGTGGTGAGTCAGGACTTCAGTCGGGAAAAGCGACTGCTTACACCCCGACACTTCAAAGCGGTCTTCGACTCCCCAACCGGCAAGGTTCCAGGGAAAAACCTGCTTATCCTTGCCCGCGAGAACGGTCTCGATCACCCACGCCTCGGCCTGGTGATCGGCAAGAAGAGCGTCAAGCTCGCCGTTCAACGCAATCGCCTGAAACGCCTGATGCGCGACTCGTTTCGCCTGAACCAGCAGCTGTTGGCTGGTCTGGATATCGTGATCGTTGCGCGCAAGGGGTTGGGCGAAGTGGAAAACCCAGAATTGCACCAACACTTTGGCAAGCTCTGGAAGCGACTGGTTCGCAGTCGACCCTCTCCAGCGGTCAATGCCGATCCCGCAGGGGTAGACAGTAACAATGCGTAAACTGGCCCTCGTTCCGATCCAGTTCTACCGTTACGCCATCAGTCCACTGATGGCCAGTCACTGTCGTTTCTATCCCAGCTGTTCCTGTTACGCATACGAAGCCATCGAAAACCATGGCCTGTTGCGTGGTGGGTGGCTGGCCGTTCGTCGCCTGGGGCGCTGTCATCCGTGGAACGACGGCGGTTTCGATCCCGTTCCACCTGCTCCTTCCTCCCGAACTTCTTCGATAGCCGAGTAATCATGGATATTAAACGCACGATCCTGATCGTCGCCCTGGCAATCGTGTCCTACGTACTGGTCCTCAAGTGGAACCAGGACTACGGCCAGGCTGCCTTGCCGACTCAGCATGCTGCTGCCAGCAACGCTGCTCCGTCCCTGCCGGATACCGTGCCGGCCGGCAACTCCGGTGCCAGCGCCGATGTGCCGAGCGCCAATGCTGAATCCAGCCCTGCGGAGCTGGCGCCGGTCGCGGTCAGCAAGGACCTGATCCGGATCAAGACCGATGTCCTGGACCTGGCTATCGACCCGGTCGGTGGCGACATCGTCCAACTGAACCTGCCGAAATACCCACGTCGTCAGGACCATCCGGACATTCCGTTCCAGCTGTTCGATAACGGTGGCGAACGTGTGTACCTTGCCCAGAGCGGCCTGACCGGTACCAACGGCCCGGATGCGCGCGCCACCGGTCGCCCGCTTTACGCTGCGGACCAGAAGAGCTTCCAGCTGGCCGACGGCCAGGACCAATTGGTCGTGGACCTGAAGTTCAGCGAAAACGGCGTCAATTACATCAAGCGCTTCAGCGTCAAGCGTGGCGAGTACGACCTGACCGTCAGCTACCTGATCGACAACCAGAGTGGCCAGGCCTGGACCGGCAACATGTTTGCCCAGCTCAAGCGTGACGCCAGCTCCGATCCGTCGTCGAGCACCGCCACCGGCACCGCCACCTACCTGGGTGCGGCCCTGTGGACAGCTTCGGAGCCGTACAAGAAAGTGTCGATGAAAGACATCGACAAAGGCAGTTTGAAAGAAAATGTAACCGGCGGCTGGGTCGCCTGGTTGCAGCACTACTTCGTGACCGCCTGGATTCCAAGCCACTCGGACAACAATGCGGTCCAGACCCGCAAGGACAGCCAGGGCAACTACATCATCGGCTACACCGGTCCGGCCCTGAACGTGCCTGCCGGCGGCAAGGTCGAGACCAGCGCCATGCTGTACGCCGGTCCCAAGATCCAGTCCAAGCTCAAGGAGTTGTCCCCAGGCCTGGAACTCACCGTCGACTACGGCTTCCTGTGGTTCATCGCCCAGCCGATCTTCTGGCTGCTGCAACATATCCACAGCCTGCTCGGCAACTGGGGCTGGTCGATCATCGTCCTGACCATGCTGATCAAGGGCCTGTTCTTCCCGCTCTCGGCCGCCAGCTACCGCTCGATGGCGCGCATGCGTGCCGTGGCGCCGAAACTGGCCCAGCTCAAGGAACGCTTCGGTGACGATCGCCAGAAGATGTCCCAGGCGATGATGGAGCTGTACAAGAAAGAGAAGATCAACCCGCTGGGCGGCTGCCTGCCGATCCTGGTGCAGATGCCGGTGTTCCTGGCCCTGTACTGGGTACTGCTGGAAAGCGTCGAGATGCGCCAGGCCCCGTGGATGCTGTGGATCACCGACTTGTCGATCAAGGATCCGTTCTTCATCCTGCCGATCATCATGGGCGCCACCATGTTCATCCAGCAGCGCCTGAACCCGACGCCACCGGATCCGATGCAAGCGAAGGTCATGAAAATGATGCCGATCATCTTCACCTTCTTCTTCCTGTGGTTCCCGGCCGGTCTGGTGCTGTACTGGGTTGTGAACAACTGCCTGTCGATCGCACAGCAGTGGTACATCACTCGCGGCATCGAGGCAGCGGCCAAGAAAGCTGCTGCTTGACGGGCACTTCTGTTTGCCTGTGAATAAAAACGCCCCCTAGTGGGGCGTTTTTGCTATCCGTCGAATTCGTTGTAGAGGCTTTCGAGCATGAACACTGTGCGTGAAACCATCGCCGCCATCGCTACCGCCCAGGGCCGTGGCGGTGTTGGCATCGTCCGCTTGTCCGGGCCGCTGGCCAGCCAGGCCGGGCAGGCCATCACCGGCCGCACGCTGACCCCGCGCCATGCCCACTACGGCCCGTTCCGCGATGCCGAAGGCCTGGTCCTGGACGAAGGCATAGCGCTGTTCTTCCCCGGACCGAACTCGTTCACCGGCGAAGACGTGCTGGAGCTGCAGGGCCACGGTGGGCCGGTGGTCATGGACATGCTGCTGCAGCGTTGCCTGCAGTTGGGTTGCCGGTTGGCGCGCCCGGGCGAGTTCAGCGAGCGAGCGTTCCTCAACGACAAGCTCGACCTGGCCCAGGCCGAAGCCATCGCTGACCTGATCGAAGCCAGCTCCACCCAAGCTGCCCGTAATGCCCTGCGTTCTCTGCAGGGGGCGTTCTCCAAGCGTGTGCACGGGCTGACCGAGGCGCTGATTGCCTTGCGCATCTACGTCGAGGCGGCAATCGACTTCCCCGAGGAAGAAATCGACTTTCTCGCCGACGGCCATGTGTTGCGCATGCTCGATGACGTGCGCAGCGAGTTGTCCACAGTGCAGCGTGAAGCCGGGCAGGGCGCCTTGTTGCGCGATGGCATGACCGTGGTCATCGCCGGCCGGCCGAACGCCGGCAAATCGAGCCTGCTCAACCAGTTGGCCGGACGCGAGGCGGCGATCGTCACCGATATTGCCGGCACCACCCGGGACATCCTGCGCGAACATATCCACATCGATGGCATGCCGTTGCATGTGGTCGATACCGCCGGCCTGCGCGATACCGATGACCATGTGGAAAAGATCGGCGTGGAAAGGGCGCTCAAGGCCATCGGCGAAGCCGATCGGGTGCTGCTGGTCGTCGACTCGACCGCACCGGAAGCCAGTGATCCCTTCGCCTTGTGGCCAGAATTTCTCGATCAGCGTCCGGACGTGGCCAAGGTCACCCTCATCCGCAACAAGGCCGACCTCAGTGGTGAAGCCGTTGGCATGGAACAAAGCGACGACGGCCATGTGACCATCACCCTGAGTGCCCGTGAGAGCGATATGGGCCTGGACCTGCTGCGTAACCACCTCAAGGCCTGCATGGGTTATGAACAGACCGCGGAAAGCAGCTTCAGCGCCCGTCGTCGGCACCTGGAGGCGCTACGCCAGGCTAGCGAGCACCTGGAACATGGTCGGGCGCAGTTGACCCTGGCTGGCGCCGGAGAGCTGTTGGCGGAGGATCTGCGCCAGGCACAGCAGGCGTTGGGGGAAATCACCGGGGCGTTCAGTTCGGATGACCTGCTCGGCAGGATCTTCTCGAGCTTCTGCATCGGTAAGTAGTCCACAACCCTGCGATATCGAAGCCGCTCCTACCTGGAGCGGCTTTTTTTTGCCTGTGATTCAGGATTGTGGGAGCGGACTTGACCCGCGAACACCGGTGCAGCCGGTGCCATATCTGCAAGCCTGCTTCGCGAGACAAGCTCGCTCCCACGACTTCATCCACAGATTAAGGCCCTGACTCAGGAGCTCTGTGGAAAACTCGCCTTCAGCTCCGTTGATAACCAGGCTTTTTTTCTGAGGAAAAACCCGCCTGTGGGTAACAGGCACATTCATCCACAGGTTAAACAGCAGTATCCAGAGCCCCCAGGCCCATTTCGACACAGGGTTATGATTCTCTGTACACACCGTAATATATGGCCTAGAAGTACTTATGCACAGGCATAGCAGTGCCTAAACATAAACATAAAAACAAAGCTTTTTTAAATTTTTCCTCTTTGTTTTCTTTTGCCTGCCACTCATCCACAGCCTGCTCATTTTTTGCTCAGAAGGTTTCTTTGAAGGGCGGGAAGTCCCTATACTTGTCCGCTTACCTTCTCTATTCGCAAAAACAGGCACGAGGTGCGTGGTGGATTTCCCTTCCCGTTTTGAAGTGATCGTCATCGGCGGCGGCCATGCCGGTACCGAGGCTGCGCTTGCGTCCGCACGCATGGGTGTGAAGACCCTGCTGTTGACTCATAACGTGGAAACCCTCGGTCACATGAGCTGCAACCCGGCCATCGGTGGCATCGGCAAGAGCCACCTGGTCAAGGAAATCGATGCGCTCGGCGGCGCCATGGCGTTGGCCACCGACAAGAGCGGCATCCAGTTCCGCATCCTGAACAACCGCAAGGGCCCGGCCGTGCGCGCCACCCGTGCGCAGGCCGACCGCGCCATCTACAAGGCGGTGGTGCGCGAGATCCTGGAAAACCAGCCGAACCTGTGGATATTCCAGCAGTCTTGCGATGACCTGATCGTCGAGCAGGACCAGGTCAAGGGCGTGGTCACGCAAATGGGCCTGCGCTTCTTCGCCGATTCCGTGGTCCTGACCAGCGGCACCTTCCTCGGCGGACTTATCCACATTGGTTTGCAGAACTACTCCGGTGGCCGCGCCGGCGATCCGCCCGCCAATGCCCTGGCCAACCGCATGCGCGAACTGCCGCTGCGCGTCGGTCGGTTGAAGACCGGCACCCCGCCGCGCATCGACGGCCGTTCCGTGGACTTCTCGGTGATGACCGAGCAACCGGGCGACACGCCGATCCCGGTGATGTCGTTCATGGGCAATGCCCAGATGCATCCGCGCCAGGTGAGCTGCTGGATCACCCACACCAACGCCCGCACCCACGAGATCATCGCTTCGAACCTCGACCGTTCGCCGATGTACTCCGGCGTGATCGAAGGCATCGGCCCGCGCTACTGCCCGTCGATCGAAGACAAGATTCACCGTTTCGCCGACAAGGAAAGCCACCAGGTGTTCATCGAGCCGGAAGGCCTGACCACCCATGAGCTGTACCCCAACGGCATCTCCACTTCGCTGCCGTTCGATGTGCAGCTGGAGATCGTGCGCTCGATCCGCGGCATGGAAAACGCCCATATCGTGCGTCCGGGCTATGCCATCGAGTACGACTACTTCGACCCGCGCGACCTGAAGTACAGCCTCGAGACCAAGGTCATCGGCGGCCTGTTCTTCGCCGGCCAGATCAACGGCACTACCGGTTACGAAGAAGCCGGTGCCCAGGGCCTGCTGGCCGGGACCAACGCCGCGCTGCGCGCCCAGGGCCGTGAAAGCTGGTGCCCACGTCGCGACGAAGCCTACATTGGCGTTCTGGTCGATGACCTGATCACCCTCGGCACCCAGGAGCCGTACCGCATGTTCACTTCGCGTGCCGAGTACCGGCTGATCCTGCGCGAAGACAACGCCGACCTGCGCCTGACCGAAAAAGGTCGCGAACTGGGTCTGATCGACGACGTCCGTTGGGCCGCATTCTGCGCCAAGCGCGAAGGCATCGAGCGCGAGGAACAGCGGCTGAAGAGCACCTGGGTTCGCCCGGGCACGCCGCAGGGCCAGGCCATTGTGGATAAGTTCGGCACGCCGTTGGCCCACGAATACAGCCTGCTCAACCTGCTGGCGCGTCCGGAAGTCGACTACGCTGGGCTGATCGAGGCCACCGGCGGTGAAGTGATCGATCCACAGGTCGCCGAACAGGTCGAGATCAAGACCAAGTACGCCGGCTACATCGACCGCCAGCAGGAAGAGATCGCCCGGCTGCGCGCCAGCGAAGATACGCGCCTGCCTGTGGATATCGACTACACCACGATTTCCGGCCTGTCCAAGGAAATCCAGGGCAAGCTCGAGCAGACCCGGCCCGAAACCCTTGGCCAGGCATCGCGCATCCCGGGTGTGACCCCGGCGGCGATTTCCCTGTTGCTGATTCACTTGAAGAAACGCGGCGCAGGCCGCGAATTGGAGCAAAGCGCTTGAGTTCCCCGGTCACCCCGCAACATGCCGAAGAGTTGTCCACAGGTGCGCGCCAGCTCGGTGTCGAGCTGAGCGCGCAGCAGCACGAGCTGCTGTTGGGCTACCTGGCCCTGCTGATCAAATGGAACAAGGCCTACAACCTCACCGCCGTGCGCGACCCGGACGAGATGGTTTCGCGGCATCTGCTCGACAGCCTGAGTGTCATGCCGTTTATCCACAATGACGCCCAGCGCTGGCTGGATGTCGGTAGCGGCGGCGGCATGCCCGGCATCCCGCTGGCCATCCTGCACCCGCACAAGCAAGTGACGGTGCTGGACAGCAACGGCAAGAAGACCCGCTTCCTGACCCAGGTGAAGATGGAACTGAAACTGGACAACCTTACGGTTATCCACAGCCGGGTCGAAGAGGTGCAGCCCGAGCAGCCGTTCTGCGGGATCATCTCCCGCGCGTTCAGCAGCATGGAGAATTTCACCAACTGGACCCGCCACCTGGGTGACGCTCGCACGCAATGGCTTGCAATGAAGGGGCTGCATCCTGCCGACGAACTGGTAGCATTGCCCGCAGACTTCACAGTGGAAAGCGAGCAGGCCCTGACCGTTCCGGGTTGCCAGGGCCAGCGCCATCTGCTGATACTGCGCCGCAAGGCATGACTGGGAACACACGCAACAATGGCTAAGGTATTCGCAATCGCGAACCAGAAGGGTGGTGTGGGCAAGACCACCACCTGCATCAATCTCGCCGCATCGCTGGCCGCGACCAAGCGTCGCGTGCTGCTGATCGACCTCGATCCACAGGGCAACGCCACCATGGGCAGCGGTGTGGATAAGCACGAGCTCGAGCACTCGGTGTACGACCTGCTCATCGGGGAATGCGACCTGGCCCAGGCCATGCACTACTCCGAGCACGGTAATTTCCAGCTGCTGCCGGCCAACCGCGACCTGACCGCCGCCGAGGTGGTGCTGCTCGAGATGCAGATGAAGGAGAGCCGCCTGCGCAACGCGCTGGCGCCGATCCGCGAGAACTACGACTACATCCTCATCGACTGCCCGCCGTCGCTGTCGATGCTGACACTCAATGCCCTGGTCGCCTCCGATGGCGTGATCATCCCCATGCAGTGCGAGTACTACGCGCTGGAGGGGCTCAGCGACCTTGTGGATAACATCAAGCGCATCGCCGCGCGGTTGAACCCTGAGCTGAAGATCGAAGGCCTGCTGCGGACCATGTACGACCCGCGCCTGAGCCTGAACAACGATGTTTCGGCACAGCTCAAGGAACACTTCGGCGACCAGCTGTACGACACGGTGATTCCGCGCAACATCCGCCTGGCCGAGGCGCCGAGCTTCGGCATGCCGGCCCTGGCCTACGACAAGCAATCCCGAGGCGCGCTCGCCTATCTGGCGCTGGCCGGGGAACTGGTTCGCCGTCAGCGCCGTCCATCACGCACTGCACAAACAACTTAAGGAATCCGCATGGCCATCAAGAAACGCGGTCTCGGACGTGGGTTGGATGCACTGCTCAGTGGTCCTTCCGTCAGCGCGCTCGAAGAGCAGGCTGTCAAGGTCGACCGGAAGGAACTGCAACAACTGCCGGTCGAGCTGATCCAGCGCGGCAAGTACCAGCCGCGTCGCGACATGGACCCCGAGGCGCTGGAAGAGCTGGCGCACTCCATCCGCACCCACGGCGTCATGCAGCCGATCGTGGTGCGCCCGATCGGCGACAACCGCTACGAGATCATCGCCGGCGAGCGCCGCTGGCGCGCCACCCAGCAGGCCGGCCTGGACACCGTTCCGGCCATGGTCCGCGAGGTGCCCGACGAAGCCGCCATCGCGATGGCGCTGATCGAGAACATCCAGCGTGAGGACCTGAACCCGCTGGAAGAGGCATTGGCCTTGCAGCGTCTGCAGCAGGAGTTCGAGCTGACCCAGCAGCAGGTGGCCGATGCCGTCGGCAAGTCGCGGGTCACTGTCGCCAACCTGCTGCGCCTGATCTCGCTGCCCGAGGCGATCAAGACCATGCTCGCCCATGGCGATCTGGAGATGGGCCACGCCCGTGCCTTGCTCGGCCTCGAGGAAGAGCGTCAGGAAGAGGGGGCGCGTCATGTTGTCGCACGTGGCCTGACCGTGCGCCAGACCGAGGCACTGGTGCGCCAGTGGCTCAATGGCAAACCTGAGCCGGTCGAATCGAGCAAACCTGATCCGGATATCGCTCGCCTCGAGCAGCGTCTGGCAGAGCGCCTGGGCTCGGCGGTGCAAATTCGCCATGGCAACAAGGGCAAGGGCCAGTTGGTTATTCGCTACAACTCGCTTGACGAGTTGCAAGGCGTGCTTGCTCACATCCGCTGAAACAATTCCCGTTGTAGCGCGCAGTCGGAAATCACTACCGAAGAGTTGAATAGGGGTTAATCCACCCCTATACTCTGCGCGCATTTTGTCGGCACAAATTATGCCAAGTCATAGCTGACTAGGCGGTCGACTTCCGAGGAGCAGTTGAGATGGAAATCCGCACGCCAAACCGCCTGCCTTTCCATCGCTGGGCAGTTTTCCCGGTTCTGTTGGCTCAATTTGCCGTACTGCTGCTGGCAACCCTGGTGTTGTGGCAGTGGAAAGGGGCGGTCAGTGGATATTCAGGTCTCTGCGGAGGCTTGATTGCCTGGCTGCCCAATGTGTATTTCGCCTGGAAGGCATTCCGCTTCAGTGGAGCCCGGGCGGCGCAGGCCATCGTCAAGTCGTTCTACGCGGGCGAGGCAGGCAAGATGATTTTGACGGCAGTGCTGTTCGCACTGACCTTCGCAGGAGTGAAGCCATTGGCGCCGTTGGCAGTATTCGGCGTCTTCGTGCTGACCCTTTTGGTCAGCTGGTTCGCGCCCCTGCTGATGAATAAAAGACTTTCGAGACCTTAGGGCGTTTGAGGCAACCATGGCAGCAGAAACCGCTTCGGGCTATATCCAGCACCACTTGCAGAACCTGACCTACGGTCAACTACCAGACGGCAGCTGGGGCTTCGCCCATTCGGCTGCAGAAGCCAAGGCAATGGGCTTCTGGGCGTTCCACGTGGACACCCTCGGCTGGTCCGTTGCGCTGGGTCTGATCTTCCTGTTCATCTTCCGCATGGCAGCCAAGAAGGCGACTTCCGGCCAACCGAGCGGCCTGCAGAACTTCGTGGAAGTGCTGGTGGACTTCGTCAACGGCAGCGTGAAGGATTCCTTCCACGGCCGTAGCCCGGTGATCGCCCCGCTGGCGCTGACCATCTTCGTCTGGGTCTTCCTGATGAACGCCATCGACCTGGTACCGGTCGACTGGATTCCTCAGCTGGCCATCCTGATCTCCGGTGATCCGCACATTCCGTTCCGCGCCGTGTCGACCACCGACCCGAACGCGACCCTGGCCATGGCCTTCTGCGTGTTCGCCCTGATCATCTTCTACAGCATCAAGGTCAAGGGCCTGGGCGGCTTCCTCGGCGAGCTGACCCTGCACCCGTTCGGCAGCAAGAACATCTTCGTGCAGATCCTGCTGATTCCGGTGAACTTCCTGCTCGAATTCGTCACCCTGATCGCCAAGCCGATCTCGCTGGCCCTGCGTCTGTTCGGCAACATGTACGCCGGCGAGCTGGTGTTCATCCTGATCGCGGTGATGTTCGGCGCCGGCATCCTCTGGCTCAGCGGCCTGGGTATCGTGCTGCAATGGGCGTGGGCTGTGTTCCACATCCTGATCATCACCCTGCAAGCCTTCATCTTCATGATGCTTACCATCGTCTACCTGTCGATGGCTCACGAAGATAACCATTAAGACCGCCTGGCGTGTCTGATAGCCTTCCCCGCCCGTTCGGGGGGAGGGCTTAAAAAGTCCGCAAGGGCATGCTGTAACAAACGATTTGTTTTACCGCTTCAAACTAAAAACCTAACCAATACGACGTAAAAGTCGGGAGGAAAGATGGAAACTGTAGTTGGTCTGACCGCTATCGCTGTTGCTCTGCTGATCGGCCTGGGTGCTCTGGGTACCGCCATTGGTTTCGGCCTGCTGGGCGGCAAGTTCCTGGAAGGCGCTGCTCGCCAGCCAGAAATGGTTCCGATGCTGCAGGTCAAAATGTTCATCGTTGCCGGTCTGCTCGACGCCGTAACCATGATCGGTGTTGGTATCGCTCTGTTCTTCACCTTCGCGAACCCCTTCGTTGGTCAGATCGCCGGCTAATCACTCGTTTCTTACGAGTTGATTGGTGTGATGGACAAAGACCGAGCGAGGTGTTGGCGTGAACATTAATGCAACCCTGATTGGCCAATCCGTTGCTTTTCTGATTTTTGTACTCTTCTGCATGAAGTACGTATGGCCTCCGGTCATCACTGCCCTGCAAGAGCGCCAAAAGAAGATTGCAGACGGCTTGGACGCTGCCAACCGCGCAGCTCGCGACCTGGAGCTGGCCCAAGAGAAAGCGGGTCAGCAACTGCGTGAAGCGAAGGCACAGGCAGCCGAAATCATTGAGCAAAGCAAGAAGCGCGCTGCTCAGCTTGTCGAGGAAGCCCGTGAACAGGCTCGCGTCGAAGCTGACCGTGTGAAGGCTCAGGCTCAAGCCGAGATCGAACAGGAAATTAACAGCGTCAAAGACGCCCTGCGTGCCCAAGTGGGTGCCCTGGCCGTTGGCGGTGCTGAAAAGATCCTTGGCGCCACAATCGATCAAAACGCGCATGCGGAGCTGGTTAACAAACTGGCCGCTGAAATTTAAGCGAGGGCGATCATGGCAGAACTGACCACGTTGGCCCGACCTTACGCTAAGGCTGCCTTCGAGCATGCCCAGGCCCATCAGCAACTGGCCAATTGGTCAGCCATGCTCGGCCTGGCTGCTGCGGTGTCGCAAGACGACACCATGCAGCGCCTGCTCAAGGCCCCGCAACTGACTAGCGCAGAAAAGGCCGCCGCATTCGTTGAAGTGTGCGGTGACAAGTTTGACGCCCAGGCACAGAATTTCATTCATGTTGCCGCGGAAAACGAACGTCTCCTGCTTCTGCCGGAGATTTCGACTCTGTTCGATCTGTACAAGGCCGAGCAAGAGAAATCCGTGGACGTGGAAGTCACCAGTGCTTTTGCGTTGAACCAAGAACAGCAAGACAAACTCGCCAAGGTTCTCAGTGCACGGTTAGGCCAGGAAGTGCGCCTGCACGCGTCGGAGGATGCCAGCCTGATCGGCGGCGTCGTCATCCGCGCCGGCGACCTGGTAATCGACGGTTCGGTTCGCGGCAAGATCGCGAAACTGGCCGAAGCCTTGAAATCTTGAGTTTGAAGGGGCAGCAGAGCAATGCAGCAACTCAATCCTTCCGAAATTAGTGAAATCATCAAGGGCCGCATCGAGAAACTCGATGTCAGCTCCCAAGCCCGTAACGAAGGTACTGTCGTAAGCGTTTCCGACGGTATCGTACGGATCCACGGTCTGGCCGACGTCATGTACGGCGAAATGATCGAGTTCCCGGGCAGCGTCTTCGGTATGGCACTGAACCTGGAGCAAGACTCCGTAGGTGCAGTTGTCCTGGGCGACTACACCTCGCTCGCCGAAGGCATGTCGGCCAAGTGCACCGGCCGCATCCTGGAAGTTCCGGTTGGTAAGGAACTGCTGGGTCGCGTCGTCGACGCACTGGGCAACCCGATCGACGGCAAAGGTCCGCTGAACAATACCGAGACCGACGCGGTCGAGAAAGTTGCTCCAGGCGTGATCTGGCGTAAGTCGGTAGACCAGCCTGTACAGACTGGCTACAAGTCGGTCGATGCCATGATCCCGGTTGGCCGTGGCCAGCGTGAGCTGATCATTGGTGACCGTCAGATCGGCAAGACCGCCATGGCGGTCGACGCGATCATCAACCAGAAAAACAGCGGCATCTTCTGCGTCTACGTGGCCGTCGGCCAGAAGCAGTCGACCATCGCCAACGTTGTTCGCAAGCTGGAAGAAGCCGGCGCCCTGGCCAACACCATCGTTGTTGCCGCCAGCGCCTCGGAATCCGCCGCGCTGCAGTTCCTGGCACCGTACGCCGGCTGCACCATGGGCGAGTTCTTCCGCGACCGTGGTGAAGACGCCCTGATCGTTTACGATGACCTGTCCAAGCAGGCCGTTGCCTACCGTCAGATCTCCCTGCTGCTGCGCCGTCCACCAGGACGTGAAGCGTACCCAGGCGACGTGTTCTATCTCCACTCCCGTCTGCTGGAGCGTGCATCGCGCGTTTCCGAAGAGTACGTCGAGAAGTTCACCAACGGTGCCGTAACTGGCAAGACTGGCTCGCTGACCGCCCTGCCGATCATCGAAACCCAGGCTGGCGACGTTTCCGCGTTCGTTCCGACCAACGTGATCTCGATCACCGACGGTCAGATCTTCCTGGAATCGGCCATGTTCAACGCAGGCATCCGTCCTGCCGTTAACGCCGGTGTGTCGGTATCCCGTGTTGGTGGTGCCGCCCAGACCAAGATCATCAAGAAGCTGTCCGGTGGTATCCGTACCGCTCTGGCTCAGTACCGTGAGCTGGCGGCATTCGCCCAGTTCGCTTCTGACCTGGACGAGGCTACCCGCAAGCAGCTGGAGCATGGTCAGCGCGTTACCGAGCTGATGAAGCAGAAGCAGTACGCGCCAATGTCGATCGCCGACATGGCCCTGTCGCTGTACGCCGCTGAGCGTGGTTTCCTGACCGACGTAGAAGTCGCCAAGGTCGGTAGCTTCGAGCAAGCGCTGATCGCCTACTTCAACCGTGATCACGCCGAACTGATGGCGAAGATCAACGTGAAGGGTGACTTCAACGACGAAATCGACGCTGGCATGAAAGCCGGTATCGAGAAGTTCAAGGCCACCCAGACCTGGTAAGCCGCAGCGGGGGCTCCGGCCCCCGCTTGCTAACCTGATAGGTGATACATGGCAGGCGCAAAAGAGATTCGCAGTAAGATTGCGAGCATCAAAAGCACGCAAAAAATTACCAGCGCCATGGAGAAAGTGGCGGTCAGCAAAATGCGCAAGGCACAAATGCGCATGGCTGCTAGCCGTCCTTACGCGGAGCGTATCCGCCAGGTGATCGGTCATCTGGCCAACGCCAACCCGGAATACCGCCACCCGTTCATGATCGAGCGCCCTGTAAAGCGCGCCGGTTATATCGTGGTGAGCAGTGACCGTGGTCTGTGCGGTGGCTTGAACACCAACCTGTTCAAGGCCCTGGTCAAGGACATGAACGAAAACCGCGAACAGGGCGTGGAAATCGACCTGTGCGTGATCGGCAGCAAGGGTGCGACTTTCTTCCGCATCTTTGGCGGCAACGTCGTAGCCGCGATCAGCCATCTGGGCGAAGAGCCATCGATCAACGATCTGATCGGCTCCGTCAAGGTGATGCTGGACGCCTACCTGGACGGCCGCATCGATCGCCTCTCGGTGGTTTCGAACAAGTTCATCAACACCATGACCCAAAAACCGACGGTAGAGCAGTTGGTACCGTTGGTGGCAACCCCGGATCAGGAACTCAAGCACCACTGGGACTACCTGTACGAACCCGACGCAAAAGAGCTGCTGGACGGCTTGATGGTGCGTTACGTGGAGTCGCAGGTGTACCAGGCGGTGGTCGAGAACAACGCTGCTGAACAAGCGGCCCGGATGATCGCCATGAAGAACGCCACAGACAACGCCGGTGATTTGATCAGCGAACTCCAGCTGATCTACAACAAGGCGCGTCAGGCTGCGATCACCCAGGAGATCTCGGAAATCGTCGGCGGCGCTGCCGCGGTTTAACGGTTCAAATATTCAGAGGATCCAGCTATGAGTAGCGGACGTATCGTTCAAATCATCGGCGCCGTCATCGACGTGGAATTCCCACGTGATGCCGTGCCGAGTGTTTACAACGCGCTGAAAGTACAAGGCGCGGAAACCACCCTGGAAGTTCAGCAGCAGCTGGGCGACGGCGTGGTTCGTACCATTGCGATGGGCTCGACCGAAGGTCTGAAGCGCGGTCTGGACGTCGTCGATACCGGCGCGGCCATCTCCGTTCCTGTTGGTAAGGCCACTCTGGGCCGTATCATGGACGTTCTGGGCAACCCAATCGACGAAGCCGGCCCGATCGGCGAAGAAGAGCGTCGTGGCATCCACCAGAAGGCACCTTCGTTCGCTGACCAGGCAGGCGGCAACGACCTGCTGGAAACCGGCATCAAGGTTATCGACCTGGTTTGCCCGTTCGCCAAGGGTGGTAAGGTTGGTCTGTTCGGTGGTGCCGGCGTCGGCAAGACCGTGAACATGATGGAACTGATCCGTAACATCGCCATCGAGCACAGCGGTTACTCCGTGTTCGCCGGTGTGGGTGAGCGTACTCGTGAGGGTAACGACTTCTACCACGAGATGAAGGACTCCAACGTTCTCGACAAGGTAGCGCTGGTCTACGGCCAGATGAACGAGCCACCAGGAAACCGTCTGCGCGTAGCGCTGACCGGCCTGACCATGGCTGAGAAGTTCCGTGACGAAGGTAACGACGTTCTGCTGTTCGTCGATAACATCTACCGTTACACCCTGGCCGGTACCGAAGTATCCGCACTGCTGGGCCGTATGCCTTCGGCAGTAGGTTACCAGCCGACCCTGGCTGAAGAGATGGGCGTTCTGCAAGAGCGCATCACTTCGACCAAGGAAGGTTCGATCACCTCGATCCAGGCCGTATACGTACCTGCGGACGACCTGACCGACCCGTCGCCAGCCACCACCTTCGCCCACCTCGACGCCACCGTCGTACTGTCCCGTGACATCGCCTCCCTGGGTATCTACCCAGCGGTCGACCCACTGGACTCGACTTCGCGTCAGCTGGACCCGAACGTGATCGGTACCGAGCACTACGAAACTGCCCGTCAGGTCCAGTATGTTCTGCAGCGCTACAAAGAGCTGAAGGACATCATCGCGATCCTGGGCATGGACGAACTGTCCGAAGCCGACAAGCAACTGGTTGCCCGTGCTCGTAAGATCCAGCGCTTCCTGTCGCAGCCGTTCTTCGTGGCCGAAGTCTTCACCGGCTCGCCAGGCAAGTACGTTTCGCTCAAGGACACCATCGCTGGCTTCAGCGGCATCCTCAAAGGTGACTACGACCACCTGCCAGAACAAGCGTTCTACATGGTCGGCAGCATCGACGAAGCGATCGAGAAAGCCAAGAAACTGTAATCCCGGCGCCCCGCAAGGGGCGCTAATCAGGTTGAGGCAAGCAGATGGCTATGACAGTCCATTGCGATATCGTCAGCGCGGAAGGAGAGATCTTCTCCGGCCTGGTCGAGATGGTAGTAGCGCACGGCAACCTGGGCGATCTGGGTATCGCTCCAGGCCACGCGCCGCTGATCACCAATCTCAAGCCTGGTCCGATCACGCTGACCAAGCAAGGTGGCGATCGTGAGGTGTTCTACATCTCCGGTGGTTTCCTCGAAGTGCAGCCGAACATGGTCAAGGTTCTTGCCGACACCGTGCAGCGCGCTGCCGACCTGGACGAAGCTCAGGCTCAGGAAGCCCTCAAGGCTGCTGAGAACGCACTGAACGCGAAAAGCTCGGACTTCGACTACGGCGCCGCCGCCGCACGTCTGGCCGAGGCTGCAGCTCAGCTGCGTACTGTCCAGCAATTGCGCAAAGGCAAGTAACCTGGCTTTGGCCGGTCACTGCCGTTGCAATTGAGTTAAAGGGTAGCCTCGGCTACCCTTTTTCTTTTTCTGAAATTCCCCTTTGGTCACGTCCCTGACCGCCCAGGATTGGTAGCCAGTCAATGTCCCTCGATATCGTCATTCTCGCCGCAGGCCAAGGCACCCGCATGCGCTCCGCGCTGCCGAAGGTACTGCACCCGGTCGCCGGCAATTCCATGCTCGGCCACGTTATCCACAGCGCGCGTCAGTTGCAGCCCACCGGTATTCACGTGGTTATCGGCCATGGTGCGGAGCTGGTACGTGAGCGCCTGGCCGCCGACGATCTCAATTTCGTCATGCAGGACAAGCAACTGGGCACAGGCCATGCCGTGGCACAGGCGCTGCCTGCCATCACCGCCGACACCGTACTGGTGTTGTACGGCGATGTGCCGTTGATCGAGGTGGAAACCCTGCAGCGTCTGCTGGCCAAGGTCAGCGAGCAGCAGCTGGGTCTGCTCACCGTGACCTTGCAGGACCCGACCGGCTACGGCCGCATCGTGCGTGACGCGGCGGGCAACGTGACCGCGATCGTCGAGCACAAGGATGCCAGCGAAGCGCAGAAGGCAATCAAGGAAGGCAACACCGGCATCCTCGCCATGCCTGCCGCACGCCTGGCCGACTGGATGGGCCGGTTGTCCAACAACAATGCCCAGGGCGAGTACTACCTCACCGACGTAATCGCCATGGCCGTGGCCGATGGCCTGGTGGTCGCCACCGAGCAGCCCCACGACCCGATGGAAGTGCAGGGCGCCAACGACCGCCGCCAGCTGGCGGAGCTCGAGCGTCACTATCAGCTGCGCGAAGGTCGCCGCCTGATGGCCCAGGGCGTCACGTTGCGTGATCCGGCGCGCTTCGATGTGCGTGGCGAGGTAACGGTAGGCCGCGATGTGCTGATCGACATCAACGTCATTCTCGAAGGCAAGGTGGTGATCGAGGACGACGTGCAGATCGGCCCCAACTGCGTGATCAAGGACAGCACCCTGCGCAAGGGCGTGGTGGTCAAGGCCAACAGCCATATCGAAGGCGCGGTGATGGGCGAGGGCAGCG
Organism: Pseudomonas sp. GD03858; assembly: GCF_029840925.1. Taxonomy (GTDB): domain Bacteria; phylum Pseudomonadota; class Gammaproteobacteria; order Pseudomonadales; family Pseudomonadaceae; genus Aquipseudomonas. Next base: position 17,013 of record NZ_JAOCDM010000015.1, on the reverse strand, counting down.
ATGCCGGCCCGTTCGCCCGTCTGCGTCCAGGCAGCATCCTGGAAGCCCGCGCCCATGTGGGTAACTTCGTCGAGCTGAAGAACGCACACCTGGGCGAAGGTGCCAAGGCCGGTCACCTGACCTACCTGGGCGATGCCGAGGTCGGTGCCCGCACCAATATCGGTGCCGGCACCATCACCTGCAACTACGACGGTGCCAACAAGTTCCGCACGGTGATGGGCGAGGACGTGTTCATCGGCTCCAACAACTCGCTGGTCGCGCCTGTGGAAATCCAGGCCGGGGCCACTACCGCGGCGGGCTCGACCATCACTCAGACGGTTGAAGCTGGGCAGTTGGGCGTGGCGCGAGCGCGCCAGCGCAACATCGAAGGCTGGAAGCGGCCGGAGAAGATCAAGAAGAGCTGAGTTATCCACAGCACTTTCGATCGAAAGCCGGCTTATGTGAATAAGCCGGCTTTTTATTGGGTGCCGTATCGCGGTCCCTGTAGGAGCGGCCTTGTGTCGCGATGGGCCGCAAAGCGGCCCTAGCTATTTCTGCCTTGGCGCTGAGATCCTGGGGCTGCTATGCAGCCCATCGCGACACAAGGCCGCTCCTACAGGGACCGCGTCAGGGCAGAGAAAAACTATCCACAGCGCAGCGGCAACTTGACGAATCCTCCATCTTAGGTTTTGATTGCACCACTTATCTTTCGAATCGAAACTTAAAACCGACATGTCGAAACGAAACACCCCCCAGCGCCGCCACAATATCCTGGCCTTGCTCAACGAGCAGGGCGAGGTGAGCGTCGACGCCCTGGCCAAGCGTTTCGAGACTTCCGAAGTGACCATCCGCAAGGACCTCGCCGCCCTGGAGGCCAATGGCCTGCTGCTGCGTCGCTACGGCGGCGCGGTGACCATGCCCCAGGAACTGCTGGGCGACGCGGTCCAACCGGTTTCGCTCTACAAGCAGGCGATCGCCCGCGCGGCGGTGGAGCGCATCCGCGAGCACGCGCGCATCATCATCGACAGCGGCAGCACCACGGCGGCGATGATCCCGCAGCTTGGGCGCCAGCCAGGCCTGGTGGTGATGACCAACTCGCTCAATGTGGCCCGCGCCATCAGCGAGCAGGAGCACGAGCCCGTCCTGCTGATGACCGGCGGTACCTGGGACCCGCATTCAGAGTCGTTCCAGGGCCAGGTGGCCGAGCAGGTACTACGCTCTTACGACTTCGACCAGCTGTTCATCGGTGCCGACGGCATCGACCTGGAGCGTGGCACCACCACCTTCAACGAGCTGCTGGGGTTGAGCCGGGTCATGGCCGAGGTGGCGCGCGAGGTGATCGTCATGGTCGAGTCGGACAAGGTCGGTCGCAAGATCCCCAACCTCGAGCTGCCCTGGGGCAGCGTCAACACCCTGATTACTGATGATCGCCTGTCCGCCGAGGCACGCGACCGGATTCAAGCCCGCGGCGTCACCCTGATCTGCGCCGCTATCAGCTAGGAGCAACATATATGTGTGGAATCGTTGGTGCCGTTGCCGAGCGCAATATCACAGCCATCCTCATCGAAGGTCTCAAGCGCCTGGAATACCGTGGTTACGACAGCGCCGGCCTTGCGGTCTTCACCCAGCAGGGCGAGCTGCAGCGCCGCCGTCGCATCGGCAAGGTCAGCGAGCTGGAGGCAGCGGTTGCCGCCGATCCTCTGGCTGGCCAGCTGGGCATCGCCCACACTCGCTGGGCAACCCACGGTGCGCCAACCGAGCACAACGCTCACCCGCATTTTTCCGGCCATGAAGTGGCGGTGGTGCATAACGGCATCATCGAGAACCACGAAGCCCTGCGCGAAGAGCTGAAGGACCTGGGTTACGTGTTCGTGTCGCAGACCGATACCGAGGTGATCGTTCACCTGCTCCATCACCTGCTCAAGAGCATTCCCGACCTGACCGACGCCCTCAAGGCCGCGGTTAAGCGCCTGCACGGCGCCTATGGCCTGGCGGTGATCAGCGCCAGCCAGCCGGATCGTCTGGTGGCGGCCCGCAGCGGCAGCCCATTGGTGATTGGCCTGGGCCACGGCGAGAACTTCCTGGCGTCGGACCAACTGGCCCTGCGTCAGGTCACCGACCGTTTCATGTACCTCGAAGAAGGCGACATCGCCGAGATCCGCCGCGACCAGGTGCAGATCTGGGACCAGGCCGGCCATTCGGTCCAGCGTGAAACGGTGCAGTACCACGAAGGCGCCGAAGCCGCCGAGAAGGGTAACTATCGCCACTTCATGCTCAAGGAAATCCACGAGCAACCCAGCGTCGTGCAGCGTACCCTCGAAGGGCGCCTGGGCAAGGACCATGTGATGGTGCAGGCCTTCGGTCCACAGGCCGCCGAGCTGTTCGCCAAGGTGCGCAACGTGCAGATCGTCGCCTGTGGCACCAGCTACCATGCCGGCATGGTCGCCCGCTACTGGCTGGAAAGCCTGGCCGGTATCCCCTGCCAGGTGGAAGTGGCCAGCGAGTTCCGCTACCGCAAGGTGGTGGTGCAGCCGGACACGCTGTTCGTCTCGATTTCGCAGTCCGGCGAGACCGCCGACACCCTGGCGGCACTGCGCAACGCCAAGGAGCTGGGCTTCCTTGGCAGCCTGGCCATCTGCAACAAGGGCATCAGCTCGCTGGTGCGCGAATCCGACCTCACCTTGCTGACCCTGGCCGGTCCGGAAATCGGCGTTGCCTCGACCAAGGCGTTCACCACCCAGCTGGTGTCGCTGATGCTGCTGACCCTGGCCCTGGGCCAGGTGCGTGGCACGCTGGAAGCAGGCGTCGAAGCCGAGCTGGTCGACGAGCTGCGTCGCCTGCCGGCGCGCCTGAGCGAAGCGCTGGCAATGGATGGCGTGGTCGAGAAGATCGCCGAACTGTTCGCCGACAAGCACCACACCCTGTTCCTCGGCCGTGGTGCCCAGTACCCGGTGGCAATGGAAGGCGCGCTCAAGCTCAAGGAGATCTCCTACATCCACGCCGAAGCCTACCCGGCCGGCGAGCTCAAGCACGGCCCGCTGGCGCTGGTGGACAGCGACATGCCGGTGGTCACCGTGGCGCCGAACAACGAGCTGCTGGAAAAGCTCAAGTCGAACCTGCAGGAAGTCCGCGCCCGTGGCGGCGAGCTGGTGGTGTTCGCCGACGAGCAGGCCGGCATGAGCAACGGCGAGGGCACCCATGTGATCAACGTGCCACACATCAACGATGCACTGGCGCCGATCCTCTACACCATTCCGCTGCAACTGCTGTCGTACTACGTCGCCGTGCTCAAGGGCACCGACGTCGACCAGCCGCGCAACCTGGCCAAGTCGGTGACGGTGGAGTAATCAGCGCCAGCGTTGGCTTCGAGTTGATCTCCAAGATTTAAAACTGTCGCAGAGGGGGAGCCGCGCCTGGCTCCCTCTCTCAAGATGGCTTTCCAATCTCCCGCTTCATGCGTGCGGCGTAACTTGCACCTCAACTGGCACATGGGTCTGACATGGGATCACCTGAGACTTGTGAGCGATTCCCTGCGTTTCAATGCGCAGTGAGCGTCCAAGGCATGGCGCCCGGTCTGACGGTCGGGAAGGGGCGCAGGCCCGCCTTACGAAGCAGCCTGAAGGCCGAAGGACTCTGCAATACGACCGATAATGGTCGGAAGGTCGCCCGGGATCTTCAGTGATTTGAGGTCGATGTTCTCAGCTGCCAAAAGCCCAAGGAACTGCGCCATGTCTGCGGTAAGGCTTTCGGACAACTCAATCACTTCACCGGTCAGTAGGCCGGAAAGGCGCAGGACGTCGTTACGGTGCTTTCTGATGTCCCCGCTGTCGACCCCACTCTCGCCGTTTGCTTTGCGCTGAGACAGGTCGAGCCAGGCTTTGACCTTGAAGGGGATGAGCCGATCAGCGCTGATGTAGGTCAGCTCCTCGCTCTGCTGGCGACCCGCTAGAAGGAACTGGTAGTAGTCCTCATTCAGGAGGATGGCACTCAAACTCGAAACCGATTCACCTGTGGGGATCGGGGTCAGCGTTGCGTTTTCCTTATGCTCCAGTCCTTCAGGTACACGCGAAAAGAGTTCAATCATGGCCGGGTACGCTTCGTCTTTCGGGCCTTGGAACCGATAGAAGATGGGATCAGGACGCTCGCCGCCTCTCTGCCTGATCTCATACCCACCCGCGTTGATAAAGTCCCAGAAATGCGCGACGAACCCAGCATCCAAGGCTTCGATCACCAAGACGATGTCCAGGTCCTTGGTGGTCCTGAAACGTTCACCCGCTTCGTCCATTGCCAGTGCGCAGGCAACGCCACCGATCAGGACGTAGCGATCGCGGAAATCCCGGAAATGCTGGCCGAATACGTCCAGACCTTTCACGCTAACCATTTCACCTGTTCCTTGAGTTCATTCAATGCAATCTGAATGCGTTCGTCGGGGGCGTCGTCCAAGCTCAGAAACAGCGACGCTGCGTCTGCTATGCATGTGCTTTCGGTGAGCGACGGATACGCCCAGATCTCCACCCATTCCTCGATCGCATCCACCGACTCAACGACCTCGAACGCTCGGTGCGCCAGCATGTCGTTGAACACTTTCTTGGTCATTCCCCACACTGCTTGCTCAGGCTCCGCCAGCATCGTGTATTTGGCCAGAGCAGTTTCCCCAGCGAGATATACACCAGGTGCCATAGGGATGGTGTTGCGCGTAATGCCAACCGTTTTTCTGACGGGTGACCGTAGGTATTGCCTGGCTTTTCGGAACACCTCAGCGGGTGATCCTTCGAATGCGTAGGTCTTCCAGGGAAGATCGCTTTTGGCTGGGGTAATCACCTCCAGCGATGTCAGTTGTTCCACGGCCTTCGAGAGCGTTACACGGCTGTAATTGAGATCGCCCAGCAGAGCGTTCGTGGTGAAATAGGCTTCGTCGGTTTTGCCGGCATACAGGCATGAGAGAAGCATGGCCTGCGCTGCGGGGAGGAGGGCGGCAATCTCACCTTGCTCACGCCGCTGGCGGAAGCTTTCGCGCAGGTCCAGCGCGATCTCCGGTATGAACATCTGGAAGCCGGGCTGGATAAAGTTGACCTGATGCGTGATCAGGCTTCGGCGGTCCGGAATCGACATGGATCTGCAGACGTAAGCGATCACTTGGTTGGTGGCTTTACGTACCAACTCGATGTGCTTCTGCAGCTTCACGATGCCTGGGTAATCGACCTCATCCCGGGCGACCAGCAGCATGATCTTGAGCGCGGAGTTCTTCCCCGTCGGGATGCTCAATTCATAAGTCTTGTAGCTGTCCTGGACAGTGTAGGGGACCCTGATTTGCATCGGCTCCAGGTGCGCGGTTACCCCAAGAACAGACTCGATGTAGGTCTTGGCTTCGTCTTGTAAATTTGACATGTCCGAGCTTCGTGTAAACCAATTTTTTAAACTGTAAACCACAGTAGTTTACAGGTCAAAAAAGTGGTTTACAGTCCAGTCTTTACAAGCTCGAACAGGATAAATGCCATCCAGAGTGCATACGGGGTGGTTAAAGCGGACCGTGCTAGCCTGCTGGGGGCAGGTTTTGCACGAATATTTGACGTGGTAGCAATATTTGCAACCGAAGGCTACCGTCTCGGCCTGAGGCCGAAGTAACCTGCCCAGGGCCGAGCGCCCCTCCGGCTCGATCGGGCCGCGAGCTTGTGGCCAAGCGATGCAGCGACACATTGGTCGTCCAGGAACGGACGATCCGACAACAAGAACAAGGAAGTCATCGACATGGATGTGAGATGTGATCAGCTCAAGGCGCTGATGGGCACCCTGTGCCTGGCGTTCGCCACCGGACTGCCGCTGTCGGCCGCGGCGGCCTATCAAGAGACTGGCCGCCCGGGCGACCCCGCCAGCTGGCGGTCGGCCGAATACCAGCAGGACTGGGGCCTGGAGCGCATGCAGGCGAGCCAGGCCTATGCCGCCGGGATCACCGGCGCCGGGGTGCGCATCGGCGCCCTGGACTCAGGGTTCGATGCCGCCCATCCTGAGGCCAGTCCCGAACGTTTTCACGCGGTTACCGCCACCGGCCAGTACCTGGACGGCACCCCGTTCAGCGTGTCCGGGGTGCTCAACGGCGCCAACGACAGCCATGGCACCCATGTCACCGGCACCATGGGCGCTGCCCGTGATGGCATCGGCATGCATGGCGTGGCATTCAATGCCCAGGTCTACGTGGGCAACACCAACAAGAACGACAAATTCCTGTTCGGCACCGACCCCGATCCGCGGTATTTCAAGGCGGTCTACGGTGCCCTGGTGGATGCCGGGGCACGGGCCATCAACAACAGCTGGGGCAGCCAGCCCAAGGATGTCAGCTATCAGACCCTGGGCGACCTGCGCGCGGCCTACGCCCAGCACTTCCAGCAGGGCACCTGGCTCGACGCCGCCGGCGACGTGGCGCGTCGTGGCGTGATCAACGTGTTCAGCGCCGGCAACAGCGGTTATGCCAATGCCAGCGTGCGTTCGGCGCTGCCGTACTTCCAGCCGGAGCTGGAAGGCCACTGGCTGGCGGTGTCGGGCCTGGACAAGAACAACCAGCAGAAATACAACCAGTGCGGCATCGCCAAGTACTGGTGCCTGGCGACCCCGGGTGCGGCGATCACCAGTACCGTGCCCGGTGGCGGCTACGCCACCTACAACGGCACCTCGATGGCCGCGCCCCATGCTACCGGGGCCTTGGCCCTGGTCATGGAGCGTTACCCCTATCTGAACAACCAGCAGGCCCTGCAAGTGCTGCTGACCACCTCGCGCCAGCTGGACGGCTGGCCAACCCAAGGGCCCAGCGACCGGGTGGGCTGGGGCGTCCCGGACCTGGGCCGGGCGTTGCACGGCCCAGGGCAGTTGCTGGGTGAGTTCGACGTCAACCTGGGGCGCGGGCAGGGCGATACCTGGAGCAACGGTATCTCCGATCAGGCACTGGTGCAGCGGCAGGCCGAGGACGCAGCTGAACGCCAGGCCTGGCAGCAGACCCTCAAGGATCGCGGCTGGGAGCATGGCCTGGCAGAGGGCGCCAGCCAGCAGGATCGCAGCGACTATGCCCTGGGCATGGCCCGCGACGCGGCCGCCGCGCAGCGGGTCTACCAGGGCAGCCTGGTCAAGTCCGGGGCTGGCTGGCTGGCGCTCACCGGTGACAGCAGCTACCGCGGCCCGACCCGGATCGATGGCGGGTTGCTGGTGGTCAACGGTAGCTTGCAATCAGCGGTGACGGTCAACGCAGGCGGTAGCCTGGGCGGCAATGGCCGAATCGGCGCCCTGACTGCCGGCGCCGGTGGGGTGGTGGCTCCGGGTAACTCCATCGGCACCTTGAGTGTCGCCGGCAACCTGGACTTGCAGCCGGGCTCGACCTACCAGGTGGAGCTGTCGCCCACGGCCAGCGACCGGCTCGTCGTCGGCGGCCAGGCCAGTGTCGCTGGCGCCAATCTCAGCCTGGAGCCCCAGGCGCGACCGAACCTGTTGGCCGGTGGCCCGGTAGCCAGCCTGGTAGGGCGCCAGTTCGACATCCTGCAGGCCGCGGGTGGCGTCGACGGGCGCTTCGCCCAGGTCCAACCCGCCTACCTGTTCCTGGGGACCATGCTCGATTATTCGGCCAACGGCGTGCAACTGGACGTGACGCGCAGCGCCACGACGTTCGCCAGTGTCGGCGCCACACCCAACCAGCGTGCCAGCGGCGGTGCTGTGGAGCAGCTGGGGCCGGGCAATCCCGTGTATGAAAGCCTGCTGCTTTCGACCTCGGTGGACCAGGCCCGGGACGGCCTGCGGCAGCTGTCCGGGGAGATCTACCCGGCGCTGGACTCGATGCTGCTCAGCCAGGGCTCGGTCTTGCGCGATGCCTTCGGTGAGCGCGTGCAAGGTGGCGACGGGCCTGCAACGACTGCCCGCGAGCCAGGTTCGACCCAGCTCTGGCTCAAGGGCCTGGGTAGTTGGGGACGTATCGAGGGCGTGCAGGGCAGCGAGTCCTATACCACCTCCCTGGGCGGCATGCTGCTGGGCCTGGACCGTGACTTTGACGAGCAGACCCGGGCCGGCCTGGCCGCAGGCTACAGCGACAGTTCCCTGGGCATGGGGGGCAGTCACTCCCGGGCCACGGTCGACAGCTATCACCTGGGCGCCTATGCCCGCCACGACCTGGACCAGCTGCGCTTGAGCCTGGGCGCCAGCTACAGCTGGCACCGTGCCGAGGTCCGGCGCGACCTGGCCTATGGCGAGGTGTCCGGTCGCCAGCGCGCACGGATCGATGCCCGCAGCCAGCAGCTGTTCGCCGAGGCGGCCTATCGCCTGACGTTGCCGGCGGTGCAGTTGGAGCCCTTCTTCAACCTGACCTATCAGCACCTGGATCGTGACGGCTTCCACGAGAAAGGCGATGCCGCGGCGTTGCATGCCGGTGATGAGCAGCGTGACGCCTGGCTCAGCACCCTGGGCCTGCGTGGGCGCCAGCAATGGCAACTGGGCCCGCGGCAGGACCTGCAGCTGGCGGCAAGCCTGGGCTGGCAGCATCGCCTGAGCGGGACCCAGGATCGCGAACACCTGGCCTTCGCCGGCAGCGACCTGCCGTTCCGGGTGGAGACTGCACCGGCCTTGCGCGATGCCGCGCTGGTTGGACTGCAGGCACGGATTGGGTTGACCCGCGACCTGGACCTGAGCCTGGACTACCAGGGGCGCCTGGCCAGTCGCGAGCAACAGCATGGCGCGGGGCTCAACCTGCAATGGCGGTTCTGAAGCGCCCTGGTGCGGGTTGGGCCAGGCGTTGCAACACGGAGTGTGACCAACGCGGTATTCAATCAAAACAAAACTAAGGAAGGTCGTAGTGAAGCAAGTCAGAAAGGATGACAGCGCACTCGCGCAGGGCTGGGCCCTGGCTCCGTTGGGGCGGGCATTGGTGGGTTGGGTGGCGCTGATGGGCACGGCCCAGGCCGCGCCCTACGTGGAAAGCGGCCGGTTGGGCGATGCCAGCAGCTGGCGCAGCAGCGAATTCAAGGCCGACTGGGGGCTGGGGGCGATCCACGCCGACAGCGCCTATGCCGCTGGCTACAGCGGCAAGGGGGTGAAGCTTGGGATCTTCGACCAGCCGGTCTACGCCCCGCACCCCGAGTTCGCCGGCAAGGACAAGATCGTGACCCTGGTCACCAGTGGCATTCGCCAGTACACCGATCCCTACATCCCGGTGAAGGCCGGCGATGCGTTCCGCTATGACGGCAGCCCTTCGTTGGGCTCGGATGGCAAGCTCGGCTCCCACGGCACCCATGTCGGCGGGATCGCCGCCGGCAACCGTGACGGCGAGTCGATGCATGGCGTGGCCTTCGATGCGCAGATCATCAGCGCCGACAACGGCGACCCCGGCCCCGAGGACGGCATCGTCCTGGGCAACGATGGCGCGGTGTACAAGGCCGGCTGGGACGACCTGGTGGCCAGCGGCGCGCGGATCATCAACAACAGCTGGGGCATCGGCATCACCGATCGCTTCGCCAAGGGCGGGCGCAATCCGGATTTCCCGCATTTCACCGTGGACGATGCCCGGGCACAGTTCGCGCAGATCCAGCCGCTGCTGGGCACCTTGCCCGGTGGAGCCTATGACGGCGCCCTCGCCGCCGCCCGCAGCGGGGTCATGACGATCTTCGCCGCCGGCAATGACTACAACCTGAACAACCCCGATGCGATCGCGGGCCTTGCCTATTTCGTCCCGGACATCGCCCCCAACTGGCTGACCGTGGCGGCGTTGCAGCAGAACCCCGATACCAGCAGTGCCAATCCCTATCTGATCAGCACGTTCTCGTCCCGTTGCGGCTATACCGCGAGCCTCTGCGTATCGGCCCCCGGTACCCGGATCTACAGCGCGGTGATCGGCGGCACCAGCCTTCAAGACCTGACTCTGGGCTACGCCAACAAGAACGGTACGTCCATGGCCGCGCCCCATGCCGCCGGTGCGGCAGCGGTGCTGATGGAGCGTTTCCCCTACATGAGCGGCGCACAAATCGCCAGCGTGCTGCGCACCACCGCCACCGACATGGGCGCGCCCGGCATCGATGCCTTGTACGGTTGGGGCATGATCAACCTGGACAAGGGGATCCGCGGCCCGGGCATGTTGGTCACCGAACAGGACATTCCCGAGGAGTTCCGCATCGCCGGTGGCTACGGCCCGAGCCAGTTCGTGGTCGATCTGCCGGGTATCGGCGCCCTGGTGGATGCCGGCAGGCCGACCCAGAGGCGCTGTAACGACCTGAGTTGCGTGCTGGACCTGTGGAGCAACGATATCTCTGGCCATGGCGGCCTGACCAAGCAGGGCATCGGCACCTTGGTGCTCACCGGTAACAACACCTACTCCGGGCCAACCCTGGTCAACCAGGGACGGCTGGCGATCAATGGCTCGCTGCAATCGACGGTGACGGTCAATGACGGCGGTGTGCTGGGCGGCAATGGCCGGATCGGCGCGCTGGTGGTCAACACTGGCGGCGTGGTGGCCCCAGGCAACTCCGTCGGCACCTTGCGCGTGGATTCCGACGTGACCTTCCAGCCGGGCTCGACCTATGCCGTGGAGGTGGATGCCAGCGGCAGCGATCGCCTGGTCAGCGATGGCACGGTTTCCCTGGGCGGTGCGAACCTGGCGCTGGACCTGCAGAACCCCGGGGTTTCGCTACAGTCCCAGCAGGCAACGAGCCTGGAGGGGCGTCAATTCGACATCCTGGATGCCGCGGGCGGCGTACAGGGTGGTTTCGCCACGGTGCAGTCCAACTTGCTGTTCCTCGGCGGCGGCGTGTCCTATGGCGGTAACGGGGTGCGGCTGGTAGTGCAGCGTAATGCCAGTTTCGCCAGTGTCGGCTTGACCGCCAACCAGCGTTCGGTGGCCGCGGCCGCCGATCGACTCGGCGCGGGCAACCCGGTCTACGAGAGCCTACTGCTGTCGACCGATGCACGCAGCGCCCAGCAGGCTTTCGATCAGCTGTCCGGGGAAATCCACCCGGCGGTGGGCAACCTGCTGCTCAACGACAGCCGCCAGTTGCGCGACGCCGTGGGCGAGCGTACCCGCCAGCAGGGCATCGCCGCCGCTCCGGCCGTGGACGGCCAGGGCAATGGCCTGTGGGTCAAGGCTCTGGGTGCCTGGGGCAAGGCCGACGGTGATTCCGGACATGCGCGCTATAGCAGTTCGATTGGCGGCATGCTGCTGGGTGTCGACGGGCAGATGAGCGAGGACACCCGCCTTGGCGTCTTCACCGGCTACAGCGACAGCTCGCTGAGCATGGGCGATGGTCGTCATTCCTCGGCCAGCGTCGATAGCTACCACCTGGGTGCCTATGCCGGCAAGGAGCTGGAGCAGATACGCCTGAGCCTGGGCGCCAGCCACAGCTGGCACCGCATCGAGACCAAGCGCGAGCTGCAGTACAACGAGGTCAGCGATCGCCAGAAGAGCAAGCGCGATGCCCAGAGCACCCAGGTGTTCGGCGAGGCCGCCTGGAAGGTCGCCCTGCCGAGCATGGCGCTGGAACCGTTCGCCAACCTGGCCTATGTGCATATCGCCAGCGACAGCTTCAAGGAACATGGCGGCGCTGCCGCGCTCAAGGGTGGGCGGGACAACCGCGACGCCTGGCTCTCGACCCTGGGCATGCGCGCCGGCAAGCAACTGCAATTGTCCGGCGGCCAGGCGGTGGAGCTTGCCGCCACCTTGGGCTGGCAGCACAACCTGAGTTCCACCGGGGCCGACCAGCACTTGGCCTTCGCTGGCCAGGGCGACAGCTACAAGGTCCAGGCGCTGTCCCTGGATCGTGATGCGGCGGTGGTCGGCGCACGGGTGGGGATTGCCCTGGGGCGTCAGGCCAGGGTCAACCTCGACTACAACGGATTGCTGGGTAGTCGCGACAAGAGCCACGGGGTCGGCCTGACCCTGGACTGGGCGTTCTGAGGCCATTTCGTACCAGCCCCGCGGACTTGGCAACGGGTTCGCGGGCGCACGAGATAGCCCGCTCAAAAGCCCGACATGGCTCACATAGCTTGTAAAACAATGCAACCCACGCCAGAGGTTGCAGTGGTTAACATTGAGTTCCCTCAGCCGCCATCATTTCTACATGGCAACTTCATCGGAGCCGCCCAGTTGGGCCTTCCTTGACGAGAAAGGCTCACACTGCACATCACCCTTCCCGGCAGAGCGCTCTACACGGCCTCTGACCAGTCGATTCATCACGCCAGCTTTCCTGTCGCCATCCCACTTCGTTGAGATGCTACGCCTACCTGCACGCGAGCATGCCCAAGCCGGTATGTCACGCATGACGGTGGATGTGGGTTCCTCGTCGCGTTTCGACTATTCGGGTTCGCCGTGGTCTGGGCTGCCCCGCGAGGGCGGCCACCGACGGCAGGGGCATGCACGGGGCTTGCGCCGATGGCGCATGCAGGAGAACCGCAATGGAGTTTTTACTACTGGCTTTTTTGATCGTCCTCAATGGTCTGTTCGCCATGTCGGAGATCGCCCTGGTTGCCGCCAGGAAGGCGCGGTTGATGAAGCTGGTGGCCGAAGGAGACTCGTCAGCCGCGGTGGCCCTGAAGCTTGGCGAGGATCCGACCAGGTTTCTCTCCACTGTGCAGATCGGTATCACCTCCATAGGTATCCTCAACGGGATCGTTGGTGAAGCGGTGCTGGCCGAGCCTTTGGCTCAATGGCTGAAAGCCCTGGGCGTATCGGGTTCGATGGCCGGCATCGGGGCGACGGCAGTCGTGGTGATCGTGATCACCTATGTATCCATCGTGATCGGTGAGCTGGTGCCCAAGCGCATTGGGCAGATCAATCCCGAGGGCGTCGCATGCCTGGTCGCACGGCCGATGGTGAGCCTGGCCTTCCTGACCAGGCCGTTCGTGGCCGTGCTGTCATGGTCGACCCAGACCATCCTGCGCATCATGGGCGTGCGTGCGGTCGACAACTCGGGCGTCACCGAGGAAGAAATTCAGGCAATGCTCGAAGAGGGTTCCGAAGCGGGTGTGATCGAACAGAATCGGCATCAGATGGTACGCAACGTGTTCCGCCTGGATGCCCGCCGACTCGGTTCGTTGATGATCCCACGCTCAGAGCTGATCTATGTCGACATTCGCAGGGCGACACAAGAGAACGTCCAGCTGATGCTCGAGTCCGAGCACAGCCGCTTTCCGGTCTGCGACGGTGGCCTGGACAACCTGCTCGGCCTGATTCATGTCAAGCAGGCCTTTGCCTGCCTGGCCAAGGGAGAACAGCCCAACTTCACCGAACACCTCCCTCCCTGTGTGTTCGTTCCTGAAACCCTTACCGGGATGGAGTTGCTGGAGCAGTTTCGTGTCAATGGCATGCACATGGCGTTCGTGATCGACGAGTACGGCGAACTGGAAGGCATAGTCACTCTGCAGGACTTGCTGGAAGCGGTAACCGGCGAATTCACCCCCGACAATGAAGACGATGCCTGGGCCGTCCAGAGGCACGATGGCTCCTGGCTGCTCGACGGTGCAATTCCGATTCCGGAGATGAAAGACCGCCTGGCATTCAGGGCAATGCCCGAGGAAAACAAGGGCCGCTATCACACCCTGTCCGGCATGGTGATGCTTCTGTTGGGGCATGTGCCGGCCACGGGGGATCGAGTGGAGTGGGACGGTTGGATGCTCGAGGTGGTCGACATGGACGGCAAGCGCATCGACAAGGTGCTCGCGACTCCAATCGAGGCTCACGAGGGCTCGCTGCAATGGAATGACATGAGCGGCCGCGATGAAGGGAATGAGCGCTGATACTGCTCACGCTCGCTACGAAAACCGTGGAAGCCGCTGTCGCCGCGCCTGAGCGGCGAGGCTCGGAAGGGGTTGTGCCACTTGTCTGGTTAAGAAAATTCCTGCGCATTTTTAGGACATGGGTCAATAGAGCGGCATTGCGCTTGTCTTACTTTTCCGAGTCCCTGTATCACCAAGGACGAGAATGCCATGCAGACAATGGAACGTAGCCACGACATACAACCCTTGCAGCACCCTGATATCTCCCTCCAACTCAACGGTCAGCCAGTGCTCGCAGCCGCAGGCGAAACCGTGCTCAGCGTCCTCAACGCGGTGGGCCTGCGCCTGGTGGCGCGCAATGATCACGGCCAGGTCAGTGGTGCGTTCTGTGGCATGGGCGTATGCCACTGCTGCCTGGTACAGATCGATGGCCGCCCCAAGCGCAAGGCCTGTCAAACCGTGGTCAGGCCCGGTATGCGCATCGAGACCGAAGTGAACCGCGTGCAAGAGGAGACCCAGCCATGAGCCTTCGTCCCGTGATCGTCGGTGGCGGTTCGGCCGGCATGGGCGCGGCCATCGAGCTGGCCGAGCATGGCGTGGACTGCCTGCTGTTCGACGAGGCCTCGCGTCCCGGTGGCGTGGTCTACCGTGGCCCGCTGCGCGCCGGTGTCGACCTGGGCTACCTGGGGCCGCGCTACAGCAAGGCCCTGAACAAGCTGCACGAAGACTTCAGTGCCAGTGCCAGGCATATCGACCTGCGCCTCGGGCATCGTGTGGTGGGCGGTGACGAGCAGCGTCTGATGGTGCTCGATGGCGATGAGAAATTGCACGAGATCGACTATTCCCACCTGTTGCTGGCCGCTGGCTGCCACGAGCGCAATGTGCCGTTTCCCGGCTGGACCCTGCCGGGCGTGATCCTGCTCGGTGGCTTGCAGTTGCAGATCAAGAGCGGCGTGGTCAAGCCACTGGGCAGCACCTTGATTGCCGGTACCGGTCCGTTGCTGCCGCTGGTCGCCTGCCAGCTGCACGCGGCCGGTGCCAAGGTGGCTGGCGTGTACGAGGCCTGTTCGTTCAACCGCATCGCCAAGCAAAGCCTGGCGTTGATGAACAAGCCGCAGCTGTTCCTCGATGGCCTGAGCATGCTCGCGTACATGAAGCTCAACGGCATCCCCATGCATTACGGCTGGGGCGTGGTAGGCGCCACGGGGGAGGGCGAACTGCAGGAGGTCCAGGTCGCCCCCTACACCCAGGACTGGAAGCCGGACATGACCCGCATCCAGCGCGAGCAGGTCCAGACCTTGGCGGTGGGCTATGGCTTCATTCCGCGTACCCAGCTCAGCCAGCAGCTGGGCTTGGATCATGGCGTCAGCGAGGATGGCTATCTGCGTGCCGAGTGCAACGTGTGGCAGCAGAGCAGCCAGCCGAACATTCATCTGGCCGGCGACATGGCGGGCATCCGCGGTGGCGAGGCGGCGATGCTCACCGGACGCATTGCCGCGGTTTCCATGCTGCAACAGATGGGCAAGCTCGATGCCGAGCAAGCTATCGAGCGCCGTGAGCAGTACCTGGGCAAGCTGGCGGCGATCAAGCGCTTCCGCTCCGGGGTGGAGCGCTACACCGCGCGCGGGGCGGCGCAGATCGAGCTGCCCCAGGCCAACACGGTGATCTGCCGCTGCGAGCACGTCACCCGCGAGCAGATCGACCTGGCCCTGGAGCAGGGCGTGGAGGACATGGCCAGCCTGAAGATGCGCACCCGGGTGAGCATGGGCGACTGCCAGGGGCGCATGTGCGTTGGCTACTGCAGCGAC
This sequence comes from Pseudomonas sp. GD03858, assembly GCF_029840925.1. Lineage (GTDB taxonomy): Bacteria > Pseudomonadota > Gammaproteobacteria > Pseudomonadales > Pseudomonadaceae > Aquipseudomonas. Next base: position 1,498 of record NZ_JAOCDM010000015.1, on the reverse strand, counting down.
CGCCTGCGCGATGCCACCGGGCGCAAGGACGTGGGCTGGTTGCGTCCGCGTTTCCCGGTCGACCCGATCCCATTTTCCGCATTCGAGCAACTCGGCACGGAGGCCTGAACATGAACAAGCATTACGACATCATCATCGCCGGCGGCGGCGTCATCGGCGCGTCCTGTGCCTACCAACTGTCCAAGCGCGGTAACTTGAAGATCGCCCTGATCGATTGCAAGCGTCCGGGCAACGCCACCCGCGCCTCGGCCGGCGGCCTGTGGGCCATCGGCGAGTCGGTCGGGCTGGGCTGTGGGGTGATCTTCTTTCGCATGATGTCCTCGCGCGGCAAGCGCGAGGCCAATGGCGCGGCGGTGGTGGTCGATTCGAGCACGCCGCATATCCTGCCGGAGTGCTTCTTCGACTTCGCCCTGCAGTCCAACGCGATTTATCCACAGCTGCACCAGGAACTGATCGAACGTCACGGCATGGACTTCAAGTTCGAACGCACCGGACTCAAGTACATCATCCAGGATGAAGAAGACCAGCTGTACGCCGAGCATATCGTCAGGCAGATCCCGCACCTGGCCGATCAGGTACGCTGGCTCGATCGCGACGCGTTGCGCGCTTCGGAGCCCGCGGTGACGCTCAAGGCCAATGGCGCGCTGGAGTTTCTCTGCGACCACCAGGTCAGCCCGTTCCGCCTCGGCGATGCCTACATGGAGGCGGCGCGGCAGAACGGCGTCGACCTGTACCCGAACGTGAACATCACCGGTGTGCTGCATGAAGGTTCGCGCATCAAGGGTGTGCGCACCGCCGAGGCTGGCGAGTTTCACTGCGGCACTTTGATCAATGCCGCGGGCGCCTGGGCCGCCGAGCTGAGCGAATGGGCGACCGGGGAGAGCATTCCGGTCAAGCCGGTGAAAGGCCAGATCGTGTTGACTGAGCGCCTGCCCAAGCTGCTCGATGGCTGCATCACCACCAGCGACTGCTACATGGCGCAGAAGGACAACGGCGAGATCCTGATCGGCAGCACCACGGAAGAGAAAGGCTTCGATGTCAGCAATACCTTCCCAGAAATCAATGGCCTGGTGCAGGGCGCGATTCGTTGTGTGCCGCAGCTGGCGCAGGTGAACCTCAAGCGCACCTGGGCCGGCCTGCGCCCGGGGTCACCAGACGAGCTGCCGATTCTCGGGCCTGTGGATAATGTGCAGGGTTATTTCAATGCCTGTGGACATTTCCGCACCGGGATCCTGACGTCGGCGATTACCGGTGTGTTGCTGGACAAGGTTGTCCACAACGAGGCGTTGCCGTTGGATATCACACCATTCCTGGCGTCGCGCTTCCGTGGGGGTGTGGATAAACAACTGGCCCACGGCTAGGTCGAGCACTTGTGGGAGCTGCCGGCAGGCCTGCCGATGCCATCGCGGGACAAGTTCGCTTTCATGGCACTGCATATGACTTATTGATTTAGCAGGGGCTTGTGGTAGCAACTGCCTTGCTGAGATTTTTCAACTGG
>NZ_JAOCDM010000149.1 GCF_029840925.1 Pseudomonas sp. GD03858 | reverse complement strand
CAGCCTGAAGACCCGCGCTCGCCTGGATGGCGATCACTACGTGCTCAACGGCAGCAAGCAGTTCATCACCTCCGGGCAGAACGCCGGGGTGGTGATCGTTTTCGCTGTCACCGATCCGGACGCCGGCAAGCGCGGCATCACGGCCTTCATCGTGCCCACCGATTCGCCGGGCTACCAGGTGGCGCGGGTCGAGGACAAGCTCGGCCAGCATGCCTCCGACACCTGCCAGATCGTCTTCGACAACCTGCGCGTGCCAGTGGCCAATCGCCTGGGTGAAGAAGGGCAGGGCTACAAGATTGCCCTGGCCAACCTCGAAGGCGGGCGTATCGGCATCGCCTCGCAGTCGGTGGGCATGGCCCGCGCCGCCTTCGAGGTGGCCCGCGACTACGCCAATGAGCGACAGACCTTCGGCAAGCCCTTGGTCGAGCACCAGGCCGTGGCTTTTCGCCTGGCCGACATGGCGACGCAGATCGCCGTGGCCCGGCAGATGGTGCTGCACGCCGCCGCTCTGCGCGACGCCGGGCGCCCGGCGCTGGTGGAAGCCTCGATGGCCAAGCTTTTCGCCTCGGAAATGGCCGAAAAGGTCTGTTCGCATGCCTTGCAGACCCTGGGCGGTTATGGCTATCTGAGCGACTTCCCGCTGGAGCGGATCTACCGCGATGTACGGGTCTGCCAGATCTACGAAGGCACCAGCGACATTCAGCGCATGGTCATTGCGCGCAATCTTTGAAGGAGCAGTCTGCATGGCATTCGAAACCATCCTGTTGGACATCCACGGCAAGGTCGGCCTGATCACGCTCAACCGCCCGCAGGCGCTCAACGCCCTGAACGCGCAGATCGTCGGCGAGATCAACCAGGCCCTGGACCAGTTGGAGCGTGACCCGAACATCGGCTGCGTGGTGCTGACAGGTTCCGCCAAGGCCTTCGCCGCCGGCGCCGACATCAAGGAAATGGCCGAGCTGCAATATCCGCAGATCTATGTCGATGACCTGTTCAGCGACGCCGATCGCATCGCCAACCGGCGCAAGCCGATCATCGCCGCGGTGTCCGGCTTCGCCCTGGGCGGTGGCTGCGAGCTGGCGATGATGTGCGACTTCATCCTGGCCGCCGACAACGCCAAGTTCGGCCAGCCGGAGATCAATCTTGGCGTGCTGCCGGGCATGGGCGGTACCCAGCGCCTGACTCGTGCCGTCGGCAAAGCCAAGGCCATGGAGTTGTGCCTGACCGGTCGCCTGATGGGCGCCGAGGAAGCCGAGCGCGCTGGCCTGGTCGCGCGCATCGTGCCGCAGGCCGAACTGGTTGAAGAGGCGCTGAAAGTGGCTGCGGCCATCGCCAGCAAGTCGATCCCGGTGAGCATGATGGTCAAGGAAAGCGTCAACCGCGCCTTCGAGGTCACTTTGAGCGAGGGGGTGCGCTTCGAGCGCCGGGTGTTCCACGCAGCGTTCGCTACCGAAGACCAGAAAGAAGGCATGGCAGCCTTCATTGCCAAGCGCGAAGCGCAATTCAAGGACCGTTGATGGACAAGGGCGCAGCCAGGCTGCGCCCGCACGGTGTTCTGCCGAACGGGTGAAGCGTCGCCCTGACGCTCGTGGCAAGGTATTTGTTGCGGCATATTGCCTGGCAGCGCCAGATCCGCGTGCCTGTAGCGTGCGATACGCCACCAATGGGCGGATTCCTGCCCATTTCGGTCAATTCCTCCGTCATTTCTGTTGCCCGCCGTCGCCTGGCACCTTAGACTGCCGCCCCCTGTAAAAGAGTGCCGGTTGGCGCTTGAAGAATTTCGCTATCGACGATATGACGTCGGCAGCACCTGAATCGCCCAAATGCACATTTTTCATAGAGAAGTCGATGACCAAGGAACAGTTGCTGGCCATGTCGGCCGATGACTACATGAACGCCGAGCAGCTCGCGTACTTCACCGCGTTGCTGCAGGCGATGAAAGTCGAAACCCACGAGCGCATCGAACTCAGCCGCAATTCCATCGAAAGCCTGGATACCCCATCGGATCCCGCTGACGTGGCGTCGGTCGAGGAAGAGCGCACCTGGCTGGTCAACGCCATCGATCGTGACCAGCGCCTGCTGCCGCAGCTGGAGATGGCCCTGGACCGTATCGCCGACGAAAGTTTCGGCTGGTGCGACGACAGCGGTGAGCCGATCGGCCTGAAGCGCCTGCTGATCAGCCCGACCACCAAGTACTGCATCGAAGCCCAGGAGCGTCACGAGCAGCTCGACCGCCACCAGCGGCAGATCTGATTCGACGCCTTGCGCAAGGCCCCACGGAGCGATCCCTGGGGCCTTCGTGTTTTATTGCCTTGCATCAAGCGTGACCGCCTTGCTTTCAGGTGAGCGTGGATAATGGCGTTATAGTGGCGTTTAATGGCGGCACAAGAACGACATGCGGATGGACCACGACGATGATGCGAGAAGGATCTCTCTCGGCTGACGAAAAGCCGCTCTCCATACCTGCCCAGGCAGTTGCCTTGCTGCGGGGCGTCGCGCTGTGCGCGGTGCTCACGGCTGTGGCGTTTGCCGGGCTGGCACTGTACTTCGCTTTGCCACTAGCATTGCTGGTGCTATGGCTGCCCTCTGGTCGGCGATCGCGACCGCCCGTTCAGGCGTCGGCGCCGGCCCAGGACCGCGAGCTGTTTCAGGAGCTGGCACGTGGCACCAGCCACAATGCACTGTCGGCCGCCTCGGTGGCGCATTCGGTACAACAGCTTGCGGCGCGCGTGCAGTCACAGCTGGGGGCCGCGCAGGAGATCGTCGGCAGCGCCGAGGTCATGATCGCCACCGAACAGACTGCGGCACGCTTGAGCCAGCAGGCGCTGGAGGCGGCACGTGCGGCCCATGGCAGCAGCGTCTCGGGGAGCGAGGTGCTTGCCGAATCGATCCGCCGCATGCGTGGCCTGAGCGAACGGGCCATGAGCAGCCGTGAACTGATCGAGGCGCTGCACCAGCGCAGCGAGGCCATCGCGCGGGTTACGCTGGTGATCCAGACCATTGCCAGCCAGACCAATCTCCTGGCGCTCAACGCCGCCATCGAGGCGGCGCGGGCAGGGGAGCACGGTCGTGGTTTCGCGGTGGTCGCGGACGAGGTGCGTGGACTGGCCGGACGCACCGCCAGCGCCACCGAGGAAGTGGGGCAACTGGTGACCGATATTCAGGTGCGCACCGCCCAGGTGGTGGCGCAGATCCGCGAGTTGGCCGAGGACCTGGGCCATGGCGTCGAGCAGGTCGAGCAGACCGGCGAGCAGCTGACCCAGATCGCCAGGCTCGCCGCAGGCGTCGAGGATCAGGTGCGCGAGATCGCCGTGGGCACGCAAACCAACCAGGCCCAGCTCGACACCTTGTTCCAGGCCGTGGCCCAGGTACGCAGCGACCTGGCGGTCAGCGACCAGCAGACCCGGCGCCTGGCCAGGACCGCGGTGCAGATGGAGGGACAGGTCGAGGGGCTCAGCGAGCGCCTGGCCGAGGTTGGGCTGGACGCCTATCACCAGCGTGTGTTCGAGCTGGCCGAGGCGGCCGCGCGGCAGATCGGCGAACGCTTCGAAACGGATATCGATCAGGGGCGCATCGGCCTGGAGGATTTGTTCGATCGTCGTTACCAACCCGTTGCCAACCAGCAGCCACCCCGTTTTACTACGCGCTTCGATCACTACACTGATAGCGTATTGCCGCAGATCCAGGAGCCGTTGCTGCTGCACGATGGCCTGGTGTACGCCATCGCCTGCACCGAGCAGGGCTATGTGCCCACCCACAACGCTGCTTTCAACCAGCCGTTGACGGGCGACCCCGTGCACGACACCGCGCACAATCGCAGCAAGCGCATGTTCGACGATCGTACCGGCAGCCGCTGTGGCAGCCATCAGCAGCGACTGCTGCTGCAGACCTACACCCGTGATACTGGCGAGTTGATGCACGATCTGTCCGTGCCGATCTTCGTCCAGGGACGACACTGGGGTGGCTTGCGCCTGGGCTACCGACCTGAGCCAGGGCTGGACTGAGGGCGTTTGTTGCCGTTGCTGCAACACAGCAATGCCGACAGATGCTGTTTTCCTGCCTTGGCAAGGCGTATCATGCCAACTTCGTTAGGTTGCTAATTAAATTCCGGAGGGGATGATGAATAGCCGAATCGATGTGGCGGTGATGATCGGTAGCGGTGTGCCTGCATCGCTGCAGGCGTTGGGCAAGCGCTTGTGCTGGGTGGTGCTGGTCGACGGCGAGCGCCGCGGCACAGCCTTTGCCAGCCGTGACGAGGCGCTCGAGTGCCAGGCCGCGTGGCAAGCGCAGGTGGCCGCGAGCAAGGCGGCCTGAGGGGGCTTCAGCGTTCGAAGGCGCGAGCCAGTGCGCAGGCGTCCGCGTGGCGCTGGCGGAATCCCCTGGTCCTGCCGGTGGCGCGTTCGACCACATGATAGAAGGCGATGCCGGCGGGGATGACGATGAAACGGGGCATGCCGATGCAGTCATCGGGGTGGCAAATGCTTCGTGGCACTCGACGGATTTCATGGTTTTCGTGCATATTCGCTTCCTTGTAATGTGCGCATGAAGGGCGCTGCCCTTTTTAGTGAAGGGGCCGGCCTTATCGATCGCATCCTTCCTGACATCTTTGCTGTCAGGCATTACGGATTCCTTTTATGGAAATTGGTCGAAGCATACTTCGCAGCCATTGGCCGTGGCCGAGTGAATCGTTTCCCGGTTGTTGCCCGCGCCTGGCGCGCAGATGCTCCGTAACCTGTTTTCACAGTCCTTGGGACGTTTACTTGAAGTGGCTGCTACCTGACCCGCACAGGCGTCCGGGATGTGGCCAGTGGCAATTGATGTGAGGAACTCTTCATTGGCAGTCAGTACACTCGACCCCCATGCGTTGTTTACCCTGGGCGACCTGCGGGCCAAGTTGGTCAAGCTTTTCCAGGGGCGTTTCATCTACGTGACCGAACAGAATGCCGAAGGCTTGTACATGGCCGAGATCGATACCGACAGTGCGATGGTGGTCGATGACAAGCAGCGCCTGGAGTTGAAGGTCGGCGACCATTTTCGTGCCGCGGTGCTGCCCAGCCGGGAAGGTGGCAAGCTTGAGCTGCGCTTTCGCGAGATCAAGCTCAATGTCTACGGCCAGGGCGACTACGCTTTCGTTTCGGTGGCGGAGGGGGAAGCCATCGTGTTCCGCGAAGGGCACGGCGTGATGCTGGTGTTTGCAGCCCAGCAACAAGTGCAGGAAGGCCTGGGCAAGTTGCTCAAGGCCGTCACCGGCAAGGCTGCCAAATGGCGCAAGGGTGAGCTGACCACTTTCAAGGCCAGCGAGTGAGTGACGAGCGGGAGCCCGCCTCGCGGGCCGATTTCCACCGTGAGCATCAGGCCCGCGCGCTTGAGCAGGCCGAGCGCCTCTTGGCGCGCCGAAGTGAATTGCAAGGCGCCTGGCTGGCCTGGGTGGCCGGCGAGCTCTACCAGATGAGCCCACCGCCCTTCGTCGCCATGGTGCGACGCGAACTGCAGCGCCTGAGCCAGAAAGGGCAGCTCTAAGCCTTCAGCTGCAAGCTGCAAGAAATGTCAGACATCCGCGGACGCTATATTCTTGCAGCTTGCAGCTTGCAGCTTGCAGCTTGCAGCTTGCAGCTTGCAGCTTGCAGCTTGCAGCTTGCAGCTTGCAGCTTGCAGCTTGCAGCTTGCAGCTGTTTTTCAGTTACCGCGATCACGCCCGCTGCTGACTTCTTCCGGTACGTCCTCGCCCGAGGTGCGCTTGCGAAACAGCGCGGCCCTGGCCAGCAGCAGGGTGGTCACCGGCACGGTGATCGACAGCAGGATCGGGATCAGCCAGGCGTGCAGCACCGGGCTTTGCTTGAGCGCGGAAAAATACAGGATCGAGGCCAGCGCGACGCACCAGGCGCCAATGGTCGAGGCCAGCGCGGGAGGGTGCATGCGCTGGAAGTAGTCCTTCAGGCGTACCAGGCCAATGGCGCCAATCAGGGCAAACAGGCTACCGAGCAACAGCAGGGTGGATACCGCCAGCTCCAGCCAGAAGGGCAGTTCGATGGTTTCGCTCATTCGATCACCTCGCCACGCAGAAGGAACTTGGCCAGGGCAAAGGAGCCGACGAAGCCAAACAGGGCGATCAGCAGCGCGCCCTCGAAATAGGTGTCGCTGGCATAGCGGATTCCCAGCACCAGCATCATCAGCATGCCCAGAATGTACAGGTAGTCCAGGGCCAGTACACGGTCCTGGGCGGAGGGTCCGCGGAACAGCCGGATCAGTGCCAGGCCCATGGCGATGGCGAAGATGAACAGGCTGGCGAGGACGGCGTAGGCAAGCAGGCCGCTCATTCGAAGATCTCCATCAGCGGACGTTCATAGGTGTGCTTGAAGTGATCGATGAACGCGGCTTCGTCGTCCAGGTCGAAGACGTGCAGCAGCAGGACGCTGCGGTCCAGCGCCAGCTCCGACCAGACCGTGCCTGGCACCACCGTGGTGATCATCGACAAGGCCGCAAGGCCATGGGCATCACGCAGGGCCAACGGGATGTGCACGAAGGCCGAGCGTGGCGGCCTGCTGCCGGCGCGCAGCACGGAACGCGCGACCAGCAGGTTGGAGTGGATCACGTCGACGCCGACGCGGACGATCAGCCGGGCGATCGCCAGAGGGCGGCGCACATGGGCGTGCTGTGGCCGCAGCGGTGCCATCAGCAAGGGCGCCAGGATGCCCAGCGCGGCGCCGAACAGCAGGTTTCCCGGGCTGACCGACAGATTGAGCAGCAGCCAGAGCGCGAACAGTGAAACAGATAGCAGCGGGGCGGGGAACAGTCGCTTCATGGCTGCGCCTCCATGCCTGCGGTAGTCGGGCCGGGCAGGGCCTGAGCGGCCATCACCGCGCGGATGTAGTTGTCAGGGGCCTGCAGGCTGGCCGCGGTGTCCTGGGTATAGCGCAGCAGCGGCTCCGCCTTGAGGCTGAGGAAAACGCACAGGCCCAGCAGGATGACGATGGGCACCCCCTCGTAGCGACGCAGCACCGGCGAGGGGCGCTCTTCGGGTTTCCAGAAGCGCTGGATGCCGACCCGGCCGAAGGCGATCAGCGAGGCCATGCCGGAGAGCACCAGCAATGCGATCAGGGTCCAGCCCGCCGTCCCCAGTGGTTGCTCGGGCGCAACGCCCATGCCTTGCGGATTGAACAGCGCGCTGATCAGGTTGAGCTTGCCGATGAAGCCCGACAGCGGTGGCATGCCGATGATCAGCAGGGCGCAGGCGATGAAGCTCAGGCCCAGAAAGGCCATGGTCCAGGGAATGATCTGGCCGATCACTATCTGTTGCTCGTCGTCCAGGTTGATGCCTTTGGGAGGGTGGAGCGATTCCAGGGGCGGCGGCATCGCATCTTCTTCGTCCTCCAGCGGCGCTTCGTTGGCCGAGCGTGAGCGCTCGATCAGTTCGGCTAGCAGGAACAAGGCGCACAAGGCCAGGGTCGAGCTCGCCAGGTAGAACAGTGCGGCGCCGGTGAGCACGGGCTGACCGAAACCGATGGAGGCCATCAGCGTGCCGGCCGAGACCAGGATGCTCAGGGCCGCCAGGCGTTCCAGGCGTTGCGCGGCGAGGATGGAAACCGCGGCCACGGCGAGCGTCGCCAGTCCGCCATACACCAGCCACTCGCCACCGTAGTGCGCCGAGGCACCGGCCTGGCCGGAAAACAACAGGCTCCATAGGCGCAGCACGGCATACAGGCCGACCTTGGTCATGATCGCGAACAGCGCGGCCACTGGCGCGCTGGCCGATGCATAGGCCGGTACCAGCCAGAAGTTCAGCGGCCAGATGCCGGCCTTGGCCAGGAAGGCAATCGCCAGGATCGCCGCGCCGGCATGCAGCAGGCCGCGATCGGCCTCCGGCACCAGTGGCACCTTCAAGGCCAGGTCAGCCATGTTCAGGGTGCCGGTCACGCCGTAGAGCATGGCTGCGCCTACCAGGAACAGTGACGAGGCGAACAGGTTGATGGCGATGTAGTGCAGCCCGGCCTTGACCCGTGCCTTGCCCGAACCGTGCAGCAACAGGCCGTAGGATGCCGCCAGCAGCACTTCGAAGAACACGAAGAGGTTGAACAGGTCGGCCGTGAGGAATGCGCCGTACAAGCCCATCAGCTGGATCTGGTACAGCGCATGGAAGCTCGCCCCGGCGCCATCCCAGCGTGCCCGGGCGAACAGCAGGGCGCAGCTGCCGACGATGCCGGTGAGGGTGAGCAGCAGCGCCGAGAGGTGATCCACCACCAGTACGATGCCGAACGGCGCCGGCCAGTTGCCGGGCAGGTAGACGCCGATGGATTCGGCCTGGCCCTGGGTGCGCACCCACATCAGCAGCGTGACGGCGATGGCCAGGCCGGCAAAGGTGGAGAGCAGGTTGAGGCGGGCTTTCAGCCAGCGGTGCTTTTCGCCGATCAGCAGCATCAGCGCCGCGGTCAGCAGCGGCAGCAGGATCGGGGCGATGATCAGTTGACTCATGCCGCTCATTCGTCACGCTCCCGGCCATCCACGTGGTCGGTACCGGTCAGGCCGCGCGATGCCAGCAGCACCACCAGGAACAGCGCGGTCATGGCGAAGCTGATGACGATGGCGGTCAGTACCAGTGCCTGGGGCAGTGGGTCGGTGTAGTGCAGCAGGTCCTGGGGCACGCCGTCCTTGATGATCGGCTCCTTGCCGATGAACAGGCTGCCCATGCTGAAGATGAACAGGTTGACGCCGTACGACAGCAGGCACAGGCCCATGATCACCTGATAGGTACGCGGACGCAGGATCAGCCAGACCCCCGATGCGGCCAGGACGCCGATGGCGACTGCAATGACTTCTTCCATCAGACGGCTCCTGCTCGGCTGGACTTGGCGGGATTGCCGGGGCGGTAGGCGCGGACCGACTGGTGTGCCAGCGCGGTGAGGATGAGCAGGGTCGAGCCGACCACCACGGTGTACACGCCGATGTCGAAGAACAGCGCGCTGGCCACGTGCACGTCACCCAGCAGCGGCAAGTGCAGGTGGGCGGTATGGGTGGTCAGGAACGGATAGCCCAGCAGCATCGCGCCGACGCCGGTAAGCGTGGCGCAGAGCAGGCCGGTGCCCATCCAGCGTAGTGGGCGCAGGCTCATCTGGGCCTCTACCCACTGGGTGCCGGCAACCATGTACTGCAGGATGAACGCCACCGACATCACCAGGCCGGCGACGAAGCCGCCGCCGGGCTGGTTGTGGCCACGCATGAACAGATACATCGACACCACCAGGGCGATCGGCAACAACAGGCGCACCAAGGCCGCGGGCACCATCATGAAGCCCAGGGCGGTGTCGGTGGCATGGCGAGGGTTGACCAGGTCGGTGACCACATCCGGGGCCAGCAGGCGCTGTTGCGCGGGCAACTGCATGCTCTCCTTGGGCGGGCGGAAGCGGCGCAGCAGTGCGAAAACGCTGAGCGCGACGGCCACCAGCACGGTGATCTCGCCAAGCGTGTCGAAGCCGCGGAAGTCCACCAGCATCACGTTGACCGTGTTGGTCCCGCCGCCCTGCGGCAGGGCGCGGCTGAGGTAGAACGAGGAGATGTCGTTCGGTGTCGGGCGGGTCAGCATGGCGTACGACAGCATGGCCATGCCGGCGCCCACCAGCACGGCCAGCACCAGGTCGCGCAGGCGGCGCAGGCGAGCGTGATCCTGACTGCCAGGCAGCGGTGAGACGCCCTCGATGCGTCGTGGCAGCCAGCGCAGACCAAGCAGGATCAGCACGGTGGTCACCACCTCGACGGCCAGCTGGGTCAGCGCCAGGTCCGGGGCGGAGAACCAGACGAAGGTGATGCAGGTCATCAGCCCGCAGACACCGACCATGATCAGCGCGGCAAGACGGTGGTACTTGGCCTGGTAGGCGGCGCCGAGGGCGCAGGCGATGGCGATCAGCCACAGCGCGACGAACACGCCGGACCCAGGGATCTTTGGTCGATCACCCCAGCTCAGGCCGCTGAACAGCAAGGGTATGAGGCCCGCGAGGAACGCCGCCAGCACCAGCATGAACAGCTGCTTCTGCAGGCGGCGGGTGGTCAGCAGGCGTTCGATGCGACGGGCCAGCAGCATCAGGCGCACCAGGCCATGCTCGAACAGGCGCTTGCCATTGAAGCGCTCGATCAGCGGTGGATAGGGGAACCGTCCGCGCTGCAGCTGCCTGCGCAGCAGCAGGTAGAGGACGATGCCACCGGTCATGGCGATCAGGCTCATGATCAGCGGCGCATTCCAGCCATGCCAGATGGCCAGGCTGTACTCGGGCAGGGTACCGCCTACCACCGGCGTCGCGGCAGCGGCCAGCAGCGGGCCCACCGACTGCGCCGGGAAGATGCCGACCACCAGGCAGGTGAGTACCAGCAACTCGACCGGCGCGCGCATCCAGCGTGGCGGCTCGTGCGGGGTGTGGGGCAGGTCCTGGGCGCTCGGGCCGAAGAACACGTCGACGGTAAAGCGCAGCGCATAGGCCACGCTGAACGTCCCGGCGAGGGTGGCGATCACCGGCAGGGCCGCCTCGACCCAGGCGGTCGAGGTGATGAATACCGTCTCGGCGAAAAACATTTCCTTCGACAGGAAACCGTTCATCAAAGGGACGCCGGCCATCGACGCGCTGGCGACCATGGCCAGGGTCGCGGTGAAGGGCACCAGGCGGAACAGGCCACTGAGGCGGCGGATGTCGCGGGTGCCGCTCTCGTGGTCGATGATGCCGGCAGCCATGAACAGCGAGGCCTTGAAGGTGGCGTGGTTGAGGATATGGAACACCGCGGCGACGGCGGCCAGCGGGCTGTTCAGGCCCAGCAGCAGGGTGATCAGGCCCAGGTGGCTGATGGTCGAGTAGGCCAGCAGGCCTTTGAGG
>NZ_JAOCDM010000148.1 GCF_029840925.1 Pseudomonas sp. GD03858 | reverse complement strand
TGCCCTTGGCGTGGAGGAGGCAGTGCGCATGCATCTGGAGCAGTCGGGTGGGGTGGTGCGGTACGTCGAGAACACCTTGTTCAACAGTCTGTTCGGTCTGCTGTGCTGGGAAGCGATCTTCGCGCCGGTGCCGGGGGCGTTCTTCCACCCGTTCCAGGCCGGCCCACAGGACCTGCACGACAGCGACTTCCAACAACGCCGCGCCGCGCTGTTCGGCCGCTGCCTTGGGCGGCTCGACGATGGCAGCTACCGCCAGGCCATCCGTGAGTGCTACCTGGCCAAGCAGGGGCTGCAGTCGCCGTTCGTGTTCTGGTCGATGCTCGACGGGCCGTTGCTCGATCTGGCGCTGGAGCATGTGCCTGGCGAGCACCTCAAGGCCTGTTTCGCGCGGCTGCTGCAGGATATTCGCGCCAATCGCGCCGGCATGCCCGACCTGATCCAGTTCTGGCCGGGGCAGGGAGGCTATCGCATGGTCGAGGTCAAGGGGCCGGGCGATCGGCTGCAGGACAATCAGCTGCGCTGGCTGGAGTTCTGCCAGCAGCACGGCCTGCCGGTCGTCGTCTGCCATGTGCGCTGGAAGGCGACCCAGGCATGAACTACAGCGTCGCCGTGCGCGCCTTGTGCGAGTTCAGTGCCAAGTCAGGCGACCTGGACCTGCGCTTTACCCCGTCGCCCACTGCCCAGGAAGGCATCGCTGGCCATCGGCGGATCGTGGCCCGGCGCGCCGCCGGCTACGAGGTCGAGGTGGCGCTGGAGGGCGAGTATCGAGGCTTGCGCGTGCGCGGCCGCGCCGATGGCTACGACCCGGTGGGCAATCGCCTGGAAGAGATCAAGACCCACCGCGGCGACCTGGCCCGCCAACCGGACAATCATCGGCAACTGCACTGGGCCCAGGCCAAGGTCTACGCCTGGTTGCTGTGCCAGGCGCGGCAACTGCAGGAAATCGACGTGGCGCTGGTCTACCTGGACGTGGACAGCGATGACCAGACGGTCCTTTGCGAGCGCCACCACGCCCACGACCTGCAGCTGTTCTTCGAAGCACAGTGCCAGCGTTTCCTGGCCTGGGCCCAGGCCCAGCAACAGCGCCTGGCCGAGCGTGACCAGGGCTTGCAGAGGCTGGCCTTCCCCTGGCCGGCCTGGCGCCAGGGCCAGCGCCAGCTGGCCGAGACCGTGTACAAGGCCGTGAGCACCGGTCGCTGCCTGATGGCCCAGGCCAGCACCGGCATCGGCAAGACGCTCGGCACCTTGTTTCCGTTGCTCAAGGCCGTGGTGCCGCAAGGGTTGGACAAGCTGTATTTCCTCACCGCCAAGACCCCTGGCCGGGCGCTGGCGCTCGATGCCCTGCGTCAGCTCACTCAGGACGGTTCGCAGTCGGCGCTGCGGGGCCTGGAGCTGATCGCCCGGGACAAGGCCTGCGAGTTTGCGCAAAACGCCTGTCATGGTGATTCCTGTGTGCTGGCAAAGGGTTTTTACGACCGCCTGCCTGCCGCCCGCGAGGCCGCCGCGAAGGTGCCGCTGCTCGATCGCGCAGCCGTGCGCGAGGTGGCCTTGGCGCACCAGGTTTGTCCGTATTACCTGGCGCAGGAGATGGCGCGCTGGGTCGACCTGGTGGTGGCCGACTACAACTACTATTTCGATGGACATGCCTTGCTGTTCGGCTTGGCCCAGGCCAACCAGTGGCGCACGGCGGTACTGGTGGACGAGGCCCACAACCTGCTGGAGCGCGGGCGGCAGATGTACAGCGCGAGCCTGGACCAGGGGCAACTGCTGGCACTGCGCCAGAGCAAGCCGGTCGGCCTTGGCAGCGCCCTGGACCGCCTGAACCGCCAGTGGAATGCGCTGTACAAGGCGCAAGTAGCGCCGTACCAGGCCAGCGAGCGGCTGCCGGATGCCTTTTTGCGGGCCTTGCAGCAGTGCGTCGGCCTGATCCAGGAGCGGATGAACCAGTCGCCCGCCGAGGTCGAGCCCAAGGTGCAGGAGTTCTTCTACCAGGCGTTGCAGTTCAACCGGATCGCCGAACTGTTCGATGAGCACTTTCTGTTCGACATCAGTCTGCGCAATGGCCCGCGAGGACGGCGCCTGGCCACCCTGAGCCTGCGCAATGTGATCCCTGCGCGGCTGTTGGGGCCGAGGATGAGCGCGGCGCGCAGCGTCACGCTGTTTTCCGCCACGCTCAACCCGCGACATTTCTATGTCGACCTGCTGGGGCTGCCCGTGGACGTCGCCTGGCTGGACGTCGCCGCGCCGTTCAAGGCCGAGCAACTGGAAGTGCGCATCGTCAGCGAGGTCTCGACGCGCTACCAACAGCGCCAGGCCTCGGTGGCGCCGATCGTCGCGCTGATCGCCGCGCAGTATGCCCGCCAGCCGGGCAACTACCTGGCCTTCTTCAGCAGTTTCGAATACCTCGAGCAGGTAGCGCAGCTGCTGGCCGAGCGCCATCCGTCACTGCCCCAGTGGCGTCAGGCGCCGGGCATGGACGAGCAGGGCCGCGAGGCGTTCCTGGCGCGCTTCGAGGCCGATGGCAGTGGGATCGGCTTCGCCGTGCTGGGCGGTGCCTTCGCCGAAGGGGTGGACCTGCCGGGCACGCGGCTGATAGGTGCTTTTGTCGCCACCCTCGGCCTGCCGCAGGTCAACCCGGTCAACGAGCAGTTCAAGCAGCGCCTGGGGCGGCAGTTCGGTGCCGGCTTTGACTATGCCTACCTGTATCCCGGCGTGCGCAAGGTGATCCAGGCCGCGGGCCGGGTGATTCGAGGCGACGACGACCGTGGCGTGCTGGTGCTGATCGACGAGCGATTTGCCCAGGCACGGGTGCGGCAGATGTTTCCCGCCTGGTGGCGGTCGGCGTGAACGCTGCCATCGCCTGGCGTTGAAACTCCCAGTACACTGCGCGTTCCAACACCCACATTCGTTGATTTCGAGGTTCCGCATGACGCTCAGTCCTTTGGCAGGCAAGCCGGCTCCGGCCAGTGTGCTGGTCGATATCCCCCGCCTGCTGACCGCCTACTACACCGGCCGCCCCGACGCCGCCGTGGCGGCCCAGCGCGTGGCCTTCGGCACCTCGGGCCATCGCGGCACTTCGTTCGAGCTGAGCTTCAACGAATACCACGTGCTGGCGATCACCCAGGCCATCTGCCTGTACCGCCAGGAGAAGGGCATCGACGGGCCGCTGTTCATCGGCGCCGACACCCACGCGCTGTCGGCCCCGGCCGCGGCCAGCGCGCTGGAGGTGCTGGCGGCCAATGGCGTGCAGGTCATGCTGTCCAAGGATGACGAGTACACCCCGACCCCGGCAGTGTCCCATGCCATCCTCTGCTACAACCGTGGTCGCCAGCAGGGCCTGGCCGACGGCATCGTCATCACTCCGTCGCACAACCCGCCGCAGAGCGGCGGTTTCAAGTACAACCCGCCCAACGGTGGTCCGGCCGACAGCGACGTGACCAAGTGGATCGAGGCCAAGGCCAACGAGCTGCTGGCGGCGAACCTGGCCGGCGTCAAGCGCATGGACTACAAGCAGGCGCTGGCGGCACCGACCACCCAGCGTCACGACTACGTCAGCAGCTACGTCGCCGACCTGGAAAACGTCATCGACTTCGAGGTGATCCGCGGCGCCAACCTGCGCCTGGGCGTCGACCCGCTGGGCGGCGCCGGGGTGCGCTACTGGTCGGCCATCGCCGAGCGCTACCAGCTGAACCTGGAAGTGGTGAACACCGAGGTCGACCCGACTTTTCGCTTCATGACCGTCGACTGGGACGGCCAGATTCGCATGGACCCATCCTCGCCGCATGCCATGCAGGGCCTGATCGGCCTGCGCGAGCGCTTCGACGTGGCCTTCGCCTGTGATCCTGACCATGATCGCCACGGCATCGTCACCGCCGACGGCCTGCTGCAGCCGAACAACTACCTGGCCGTGGCCATCGACTACCTGTTCCGCAATCGCCCGCAGTGGCGCAAGGACGCGGCCGTGGGCAAGACCGTGGTCTCCAGCGGCCTGATCGATCGGGTCACCGCCGATCTGGGCCGCGAGCTGTACGAAGTGCCGGTGGGCTTCAAGTTCTTCGCCCAGGGCCTGTTCGACGGCTCGTTGGGCTTCGGTGGCGAAGAGAGTGCCGGCGCTTCGTTCCTGCGCAAGGACGGCTCGGTCTGGGCCACCGACAAGGACGGCCTGATCCCGGCGCTGCTGGCGGCGGAGATGACCGCTCGAACCGGGCGCAACCCGAGTCAGATCTATGCCGACCTGACCGCGAAACTGGGCAAGCCCTACGCCACCCGTGTCGAGGCCAAGGCCGACGCGCGGCAGAAGGCGCTGCTGAGCAAGTTGGCACCGGAGCAGGTCAAGTCCACCGAACTGGCCGGCGAGCCGATCCAGCAGATTCTCAGCCATGCTCCGGGCAACAACCAAGCCATCGGTGGCCTGAAGGTGATGACCGAGAATGGCTGGTTCGCCGCCCGTCCTTCGGGCACCGAGGATATCTACAAGATCTACGCCGAGAGCTTCATCGACGAGGCGCACCTGGCGCGCCTGGTGGCCGAAGCCCAGGTGCTGGTGGACGCGGCGATCGCCTGATCGTTCGAATTACCGCGTGTCATCAGGTCGATGCGGTCCCTGCGGGAGCGGCTTCAGCCGCGAACACCGGCAGAGCCGGTGCCAGGCACCGCGTCGCCTGATTCGCGGCTAAAGCCGCTCCCACAGGGTCGTATGGCTGTTCCATCAGTGGGACGATCCATGTCATTTCCTCCATCTACCGCTTAATTAGCCTCCTCGGTAAGGTTATACCTATCCAAGAGGAGGCTTCTCATGAAAAAGATCCAGGGTATCCACCGCAGCCCTCACGCCCACTGGGTGGGCGACGGCTTCCCGGTGCGCAGCCTGTTCACTTACGATCACCTGGCCCGGTACATCAGTCCGTTCCTGCTGCTGGACTACGCCGGCCCCCACGACTTCACCCCAACCACGGCCCGTCGCGGCGTCGGCCAGCATCCGCATCGCGGCTTCGAGACGGTGACCATCGTCTACCAGGGCGAACTGGAGCACCGCGACTCGACCGGTGCCGGTGGCCTGATCGGTCCGGGCGACGTGCAGTGGATGACTGCCGCAGGCGGCATCATCCATGAAGAGTTCCATTCGCCAGCCTTTGCCAGCAGTGGCGGCACGCTGGAAATGGTTCAGTTGTGGGTCAACCTGCCGGCCAGGGACAAGCGTGCCGCTGCCGGCTACCAGACGCTGCTGGCCAGCGACATTCCGCGGGTGACGCTGGAAGGCGAGGCGGGCAGCCTGCGAGTGATCGCCGGGCGCTACCTGGATCACCAGGGGCCGGCGCGCACCTTCACCGACATGGACGTATGGGACCTGCGCCTGAATGCTGGCGCCACCCTGCAACTGCCGGTGGCCGCCGGGCGCAATGCCGCGCTGGTGGTGTTGCGTGGTACCTTGCGGGTCAACGACGAGCGTGAGGCGGGGCCGGCCAGCCTGGTACTGCTGGAGCGCGACGGCGCCGATGTGCGCATCGAGGCGCTGGAGGAGGTCAGCGTGCTGCTGCTCAGCGGCGAGCCGATCGACGAGCCTATCGTTGGCTACGGACCGTTCGTGATGAACAGCCAGGCGGAGATCGCCGAGTCGTTCGATGATTTCCAGGCCGGACGGTTTGGCCAGATGGGCGGCGTCGAGCGCGGCGCTATCCGCTAGACGTGATCGCGGGGCAAGCCCGCTCCCACAAGCCAGCGTGCGCTGGTGGGAGCGGGCTTGTCCCGCGATTGCGTTTCAATGCGTCATGCCTGATCCGGCACCACTGCGATCACATCGATCTCCATCAGCCACTCGGCCTGGGCCAACCCTGCCACCACCAGCCCGGTGGAAATCGGGAACACCCCCTTGAGCCACTTGCCCACTTCCTTGTAGACCGGCTCGCGAAAGCGCGGGTCGGTGATGTAGGTGGTGGTCTTGACGATGTGCGACAGGTCCGAGCCCGCTTCTTCGAGCAGCTGCTTGACGTTCTTCATCGCCTGCTCGGCCTGGGCCTGAGGATCGCCCAGGCCCACCAGCCGGCCCTCGAAGTCGGTGCCGACCTGGCCGCGCACGTAGATGGTGTTACCTGCCCGCACGGCCTGGCACAGGTCGTTGTCCAGGGTTTGGTTGGGATAGGTTTGCTTGGTGTTGAACATGCGGATGCGAGTGTGGGTAGGCATCAATGGGCTCCGAAGGTGCTGACGTTGCTGATCGAGGTGTCCTGCTCATCCGTGGCGCGTTGCTCGCGGTCGCGGTAGGCCAGGTAGGTGCGTTGGGTGGCGATGTGCCCGGCGACATGCTTGGCGTCGTGCCACACGCCCCAGATGAACGACGAGCCGCGGCGCGACAGCCAGGGCAGGCCGAGGAAGTACACACCGGGTTCTTTCGACACGCCGCGCTGGTGCTGGGGCTTGCCGTTGGCGTCGAAGGCGTCCACCTGCAGCCAGCTGAAATCCACGCCGTAGCCGGTGGCCCAGATGATGCTGCGCACGTTGGCCTTGGCCAGGTCCAGTTGCTGCAGCGGCTGACTGACACAGTCCGGATCGGGCAGGCGCTTGCGGGCCTCGGGCTCCTCCGGCAGGTCCAGGCCGTTGCGCTCGACATAGGCATCGGCGGCATCCAGCAGTGCCAGGTAGTTCTCGTCGCCGCGGTTGATGTTCTCGGCCAGGTTGTCCTGGAAGCGCGCCACGCCGCCTTCGAACGATTGGGTCAGGCCGACCAGGGTCATGCCCTGATGGGCGAGGGCACGGAAGTCCACGGTGTGGCCGCCACGGGCGCCGGACACGGCGATGGTCACGTGCTCGCGGCCTGGCTTGGCGATTTCGGCATCCCATTCGCCGAGCACGCCGAGCCACCAGCAGAAGTCGCGGTTGCGGTAGCTGCGCGGTGGGCGGTCATGGGCGCCCACCGACAGGTAGACCTGGCGCCCGGCGCGCATCAGCTCCTCGGCGATCTGCACGCCGGACGAACCGGCGCCCACCACCAGCACCGCGCCTTCAGGCAACTGCTCGGGGTTGTAGTAGGCGGCGGAGTGGATCTGGTGCAGGCTCTCGTCCTTCGGCGCGATGGCCGGGATCACCGGACGCTGGAACGGGCCGGTGGCGGCTACCACGCGGTTGGCGCGGATCACGCCCTGGTTGGTGTCGATGGTGAAGCCTGGGCGGTCGGCGTTGCGCACCACCTTTCTCACTTCTACGCCGGTGCGCACCGGCAGGTTGTACTTGCGCACGTACTGCTCGAAGTAGTCGGCGACCTGGTCCTTGCCGGCGAAGGCGTCGGCGTCGAGGTCGAATTCCAGCCCCGGGAAGCGGTCATGCCAGACCGGGCCGTTGGCCACCAGCGAATCCCAGCGCCCGGTGCGCCAGGCCTCGGCGATGCGGTTGCGCTCCAGTACCAGGTGCGGCACCCCGAGCTTGCTCAGGTGTTCGCTCATGGCCACGCCGGCCTGGCCGGCGCCGACCACGAGGGTGTCGATTTCGATGTTGTTCAGTGTCATGTCCCAGCCCTTCTTCAGCGGCGTTCTTGTTCAGGTCGGTGGGGACCGCCTTTGCCTGGGGCCAGACTAGGTATGAGTGGGAAATCGCGAAAATAGTATTTAGCTGGGGGTTGCCGATAAATTGGCGAAGGCTTTGCTGGCAATGGGCTGCAGCGGCTTCTCAGGGTTGCCCAGGACCCTGTAGGAGCGGCCTTAGTTTTTTCCTGCCCAGTACCGAGGAAAATGTTGGTTTCGCAGCTTTCGGGGCCCACCGAGAATGCCGGTAACCTCAACACAGGAGCTGCACCATGACCTTCTCCATCATCGGCCGCTGCCAGGAAACCGGCCAGGTCGGCATCGCCATCAGTTCATCGAGCATCGCCGTCGGCGCCCGCTGCCCGTGGGTGCGTGCCGGGGTCGGGGCGGTGTCGACCCAGAACATTACCCTGCCGGCCCTCGGGCCGCAGATCCTCGATGCCCTCGAGCAGGGCCAGCTGCCACCCGCCGCGGCATTGGACCGGGTGCTGAGCGCCAATGGCTGGAGCGAGTATCGTCAGGTCACGGTGATCGACAGCCATGGCCAGGTCGCGCTGTTCACCGGCAAGGAGGCCCTGGGCGTGCACAATGCCGTGGCGGGCGATCAATGCGCGGCGGCCGGCAACCTGCTGTCGTCGCGGGCGGTGATCGAGGCCATGGTGGCGGCGTTCGAACAGGCCGGCGGCCACCTGGCCGATCGTCTGCTGGCGGCGATGCACGCGGCCATGGCGGCCGGTGGCGAGGCGGGGCCGGTGCACTCGGCGGCGTTGAAGATCGCCGGCGAACTGACCTGGCCGCTGGTGGACCTGCGCGTGGACTGGGCCGAGCAGGATCCCATCGGCGAGCTGGATACGCTGTGGCAGGCCTATCGCCCGCAGATGCAGGACTACGTGACCCGCGCGCTGAACCCGACCGCCGCGCCGAGCTATGGGGTACCCGGTGATGAATGAGTTCTCCAGTCGCGCGCTACTGGAGCAGCTGGTGGGTTTTGCCACGGTCAGTCGCGACTCCAACCTGGAGTTGATCGCGTTCATCCGTGACTACCTGAGCGGTCTTGGCGTTGAAAGCGAACTGTTCCACAACGAAGCAGGCACCAAGGCCAACCTGTTCGCCACCATAGGGCCAACCGATCGCGGTGGCGTGGTGCTCTCCGGGCATACCGACGTGGTGCCGGTGGACGGCCAGGCCTGGACCGTCGAGCCGTTTTGCCTGACCGAGCGCGATGGTCGGCTGTATGGCCGTGGCACTGCCGACATGAAGGGCTTCATCGCCTCGGTGCTGGCGGCGGTGCCGGCGTTCCTTGCCCAGCCGCTGAAGATGCCGGTGCACCTGGCATTCTCCTATGACGAGGAAGTCGGCTGCCTGGGCGTGCGCTCCATGCTAGCCGCCCTGGCACAGCGTACGCACAAGCCGCGCCTGTGCCTGATCGGCGAGCCCACCGAGCTCAAGCCGGTGCTCGGCCACAAGGGCAAGCTGGCCATGCGCTGCCAGGTGCAGGGCGCCGCCTGCCATTCGGCCTATGCACCCTATGGTGTCAATGCCATCGAGTACGCGGCGCGGCTGATCGGCAAGCTGGGCGAGATCGGTGATGACCTGGCGCGCCCCGAGCACCACGACGAGCGCTTCGATCCGCCGTTCTCCACGGTGCAGACCGGGGTGATCAAGGGTGGCCGGGCGCTGAACATCGTCCCGGAGGAATGCGAGTTCGACTTCGAAGTGCGCGCCTTGCCCGGCTTCGAGGCCCAGGCCGTGGCCGAGCGCTTGCAGACCTATGCCGAGGCCGAACTGCTGCCGCGCATGCGTGCCGTCAGTGCCGCCAGCGACATTCGCCTGCGCGCCTTGAGCGCCTACCCGGGCCTGGCCACGCCAGCCGAAAGCGAGGCGGCACAGCTGGTGGCGTTGCTCAGCGGTTCGCTCGACTTTGGTACCGTGGCCTTCGGTACCGAGGGCGGCCTGTTCGACCAGGCGGGTATCCCCACGGTGGTCTGTGGGCCAGGGAGCATGGACCAAGGGCACAAGCCCGATGAGTTCGTCAGTGTCGAGCAGTTGCAGGGATGCGATGCGATGTTGCGGCGGTTGGTGGATCACCTGCAGCAGGCATGACAATCGCGGGGCCAGCCCGCTCCCACAGGTTTTGCAGCTACCTGTGGGAGCGGGCTGGCCCCGCGATGGGGCTACAACGGCTCAGGCCTGAACAATGGTTTCTTCATCACCCCCTTGATCCACACGACGGCAATCAGCGACACCACCGCCAGCACCAGCCCCGCCGTACCGAAGACCTTCAGGTTCATCTCCGGGCTGGGCGAGGCATGCCAGATCGCGTACAGCATCCCAGCGATGCCGAACAGCTGCGGCAGTGGGTAGAGCGGCGTACGGAATGGCCGCTTCAGATGCGGATAGCGATGGCGCAAGGCGATCACGTCCAGGTGCACGATGATGTACGCCAGCAGCCAGGCCAGCGCGGCGGCCAGCAGCAGCAGGTTGATTGCCGCTGCATCCTGGCCCATCAGCAGGATCGGCAGGCCGGTGATCGCCGCGACGAACAGCACCGCCACCCACGGCGTGCGGGCGCGCGGGCTGAGCTGCTTGAACTGGGGGAACGCCTGGCCGTTGCAGGCCATGCCGTAGAGCATGCGCGGAATGGCCGCCAGCGAGGTGTTGAGGGTGCTGCAGGTGGCGGTGACCGCGGCGATCACCAGGAACACCTCGCCGGTCTTGCCGAACACCGTGGTGGCGAACAGGTAGTGGGGCAGGGCGTCGCTGCTCAGGGCTTCGCGGGGCACCAGGAACAGCGCGCCCAAGCCGTACAGGCCGATGGTGGCGAAGATCACGGTCAGGCCGATGATCATCGAGCGCGGGATGTTGCGTTCGGGCTTGCGGGTCTCCTCCACCAGCGAGCAGACGAACTCGGCGCCGACGAAGCCCCACACGGCCATGGCGGTCAGGGCCAGCACCCCGGCGCCCATGGGGTTCCAGTCGCCCTGCAGCAGGGTGGTGGTGACCCCTTCGGCATGCCCTTCGCTGATCGCGGCCACGCCGAGGATCAGCAGCACGATCACCATGACCACGGCCATGGCGCTCTGCAGCTTGGCGAAGATGTCGATGCCCATCAGGTTGAGCGCGGTGAACAGGGCGAGCACGCCAAAGGCTACCGAGTACTGCGGGAACACCCCGGGGTAGACCTTGGCGACGATCAGGTCGAGCAACAGCAGCTCGGCCGACAAGGCGAACATGGCTACCACCACGTAGCCGGAGAAGGTCGCCAGGATCGCCGGGAAATGCCCCAGCGCCACTTCGGTATAGCTCGACAGGCTGCCGGCGCGTGGTATCAGCAAGGCCAGCTCGGAAAACGAAAATGCGTAGCTCAGGGCCAGCAGGTAGGCCAATCCCAGGGGTACGATGAAGCCCAGGCCGGCGGCGCCGACCCCTTGCAGCATCATCACCATCACCCCTTGCGAAACCACCAGGCCCACGGCCACCGCCAGCAGCGACCCCAGCCCCAGGACCCGGCGAAAGCCGGCTTGATCGTGCTGCACGCTGGCAGGCACGGATGCACTTGCACTCATGACAGTTCCCCGCTCTTTGTTGTTTTAGTTGCGCCAGATACTGGGGCAGGGGGTAGGGCGGGGAAATTAGTAAATATGTGGTTGCTGGGCAGGAAAAAAC
>NZ_JAOCDM010000147.1 GCF_029840925.1 Pseudomonas sp. GD03858 | reverse complement strand
AGTGCTCAAGGTCGAGCAAGTGGGCCTGCACGACAACTTCTTCGAGCTGGGTGGCGATTCGATCGTTTCGATCCAGGTGGTCAGCCGGGCACGCCAGGCCGGTATCCGCTTCACGCCCAAGGATCTGTTCGAACAACAGACCGTGCAGCAACTGGCCGGGGTCGCCCGGGTCGGCGAGGCGGCACTGGTGATCGACCAGAGTCCCCTGCAGGGCGAGACGCCACTGCTGCCGTTCCAGCAGGTGTTCTTCGCAACCGACATTCCCGCGCGTCACCACTGGAACCAGTCGATCCTGCTCAAGGCCGGCGAGACATTGCAGGTTGAGTTGCTGGAGCAGGCATTGCAGGCCCTGGTGCGCCATCACGATGCCTTGCGCCTGAGCTTCGTCGAGCAGGCCGAAGGCTGGCAGGCGCGCTTCCTCGACCTGGACGCCGTGCAGGCGCTGTGGCAGCGCGAGCCACTGTTGGGGCGTGCCACGGCCAATGACGAGCACGCGTTGCAGGCCATCGGCGACCAAGCCCAGCGCAGCCTCGACCTGGGCCAGGGCAGCCTGGTGCGCGGCGTGCTGGTCGACTGTGCCGAGGGTGAGCAACGACTGCTGCTGGTGATCCATCACCTGGCGGTCGATGGTGTGTCCTGGCGTATCCTCCTCGAGGACCTGCAGCGCGCCTACCAGGCACTGGCCGACGGCCAGGCAGCCGTGCTGCCGGCCAAGACCAGCTCGGTGCGCCAGTGGGCCGAGCGCCTGCAAGGCTATGCCCGCGACGAACGCCGGCAGGCCGAACTGCAGTTCTGGCAAGCCCAGTTGCAAGGCCTGGCCACGGCGCTGCCGCTGGACCGAGCCGGCAGCCTGGCGCGCCGCCACGCACGAACCGTGCACACCCACCTGGACCCGGTCGTCACCCGCCAGCTGTTGCAGCAGGCGCCAGCGGCCTACCGTACCCAAGTCAACGATCTGTTGCTCAGTGCCTTGGCGCGGGTGATCGCCGGCTGGACCGGCAACAGCGCGGTGCTGGTGCAACTGGAGGGCCACGGTCGCGAGGCGTTGTTCGACGACATCGACCTGGTGCGCAGCGTCGGCTGGTTCACCAGCCTGTATCCGGCACGGCTGGATGCCCACGCCGAGATCGGTGCGACCATCAAGCAGGTCAAGGAGCAGTTGCGTGCCATTCCCGACAAGGGGCTGGGCTACTCGGCGCTGCGCCATCTCGGTGACCCTGCCAGCCGTGCGGTGCTGGCGGCGCTGCCTGAGGCGGGTATCACCTTCAACTATCTCGGCCAGTTCGATGCCGGCGGCGATGAGGGCCAGCCGGCCCTGCTGACGCTGTGCGCGGGCGCCAAGGGCGACGAGCAGGACCTCGAAGCGCCGCTGGGCAACAACCTGACCCTGAACGGCCAGGTGTTCGACGGCGTCTTCAGCATGGCCTGGACCTTCAGCGCCGAGCAGTTCGACGACGCCACCGTGCAGGCGCTGGCCGACGCCTATGGCGCGCAGTTGCAGGCGCTGGTCGCCCACTGCCTGGCGCCGCAGCATGGCGGCGTGACCCCTAGTGACTTCCCGCTGGCGCGGCTGACCCAGGCGCAACTCGACGAACTACCGATCGCGGCGGCGCACATCGAGGACATCTATGCGCTGGCGCCCATGCAGCGCGGCATGCTGTTCCATACCTTGTACGAGGCCGAGGGTGGCGACTACCTCAACCAGATGAGCCTGGCCGTAGAAGGGCTCGACCCGCAACGCTTCCGTGACGCCTGGCAGGCCACGCTCGACGAGCACGAAGTACTGCGCAGCAGCTTCGTCTGGGAAGGGCTGGACGAGCCGGTGCAGGTGGTGCACAAGCAACTGGCGCTGCCGTTCCAGTGCCTGGACTGGCGTGGCCGCGACGACCAGCAGGCGGCGCTCGAAGCCTTGGCGCGCGAAGAGCTGGCACGCGGCTTCGAACTCAGTGCCGCGCCACTGCTGCGGGTGCTGCTGGTGCAGTTGGACGACGCTCGTTACCAACTGATCCAGACCCACCATCACATCCTCATGGATGGCTGGAGTCATTCGCAGCTGATGGCCGAAGTGCTGCAGCGCTATAACGGCAACACGCTGCCGGCCAGGGTCGGCCGCTACCGCGACTACATCGCCTGGCTGCAACGTCAGGACGCGGCCAAGGCCGAGGGCTTCTGGCGTGGCCAGCTGGCGCTGCTCGAGGAGCCGACGCGCCTGGTGCAGGCCATGGCCAACCTGCGTGCCAAGGATGCCCCGAACCAGGGGCATGGCGAGCTCGTTCGCCTGCTTGACGCGCAGCAGACGGCAACCCTCGCAGGTTTCGCACGGCAGCAGAAAGTCACCGTCAACACCGTGGTCCAGGCGGCCTGGCTGCTGCTGTTGCAGCGCCAGACCGGACAGGATGCGGTGGCCTTCGGTGCCACGGTGGCCGGGCGCTCCGCCGAGGTTCGTGGTGCCGAGCAGCAGGTCGGCTTGTTCATCAACACGCTGCCGGTGGTGGCCGCGCCCCTGCCTGAGCAGCGCGTCGGCCAGTGGCTGCAGCAGGTCCAGGCGCAGAACCTGGCGCTGCGCGAGTTCGAGCACACGCCGCTGTTCGAGGTTCAGCGCTGGTCCGGCCATGGCGCCGAATCGCTGTTCGATACCCTCATGGTGTTCGAGAACTATCCGGTCGCCGAGGCGCTGGAGCAGGAGGCACCGGCGGGCTTGAGCTTCTCGGGGATCGACAACCATGAGCAGACCAACTACCCGCTGACCCTGTCGGTCACCCTCGGGGCCAGTCTGCACCTGCACTTCAGCTATGCCCACGCGGCCTTCAGCGCGGCGATGGCCACGCAGTTGGCCAACCGCCTGGTCAACCTGCTGGAGGCGATGCAGGACGATGCCAGCGCGCCGCTGAGCGAGCTGGCCTGGCTGGACGCCGAAGAGTCCCGGCGCCTGGTGCACGACTGGAGCACGGCAGCGTTCGATTGCCCGAGCGATGAGCCGGTGCACGTGCTGTTCGAGGCCCAGGCGGCCCGCACGCCCGAGGCCCCGGCACTGCTGTTCGAAGACCGTCAGCTGAGCTATCGGGCACTGAACGAACAGGCCAACCAACTGGCGCGCAAGCTGGTCGAGCAGGGCGTGGGGCCGGATGTGCTGGTGGGCATCGCCGCCGACCGTGGCCTGGAGATGATCGTTGGCCTGCTGGCGGTGCTCAAGGCCGGTGGCGGCTATGTGCCGCTCGACCCTAGCTACCCGCAGGACCGCCTGCTGTGCATGATCGAGGACAGCCGCATCGCCTTGTTGCTCGGCCATGAAGCAGTGGTCGGCCGGCTGGCGGTACCCGACAGCCTGCCGCGCCTGCTGCTGGACCAGCCGCAGCACTGGGCGCAGTACGCCACCGACAACCTGGTCAACCGGGTGCATGGCGAACACCTGGCGTACGTCATGTTCACCTCCGGCTCCACGGGCCGGCCCAAGGGCGTTGGCATCAGCCAGCGCGCGCTGACCCGGCATGCCTTTGTCTCCGTCGGTTTCTTCGGCCTGAGCGCCGAGGACCGTGGACTGCAGTTCTCCACCTTCAACTTCGACGGTTTCGTCGAGCAGCTGTATCCGCCGTTGATCTGCGGGGCCAGCGTGGTCCTGCGCGGCAACGAAATCTGGGACAGCGAGACGTTCTACCGCGAACTGATCGACAAGGACATCAGCGTGGTCGACCTGACCACCGCCTACTGGAACATGCTGGCCAAGGACTTCGCCGCCCAGGCGCCACGCGCCTATGGTCGCCTGCGCCAGGTGCACAGCGGTGGCGAGGCGATGCCGGTCGAAGGGCTGGCCGCCTGGCAGGCCGCGGGCCTGGGCCATGTGCGCCTGCTCAACACCTATGGCCCGACCGAGGCCACGGTGACGGTGAGCACCCTCGATTGCAGCGATTACGTCAACGGCCGCGAACCGTTGCCGTTGACCCTGTCCATTGGCCGGGCCCTGCCGGGACGCAGCCTGTACCTGCTGGACGATCACGGCCAACCTGCCGCGGTGGGGGTGGTCGGCGAGCTGATGATCGGTGGCGAGCTGCTGGCTCGCGGCTATTTCGGCCGCTCAGGGCTGACCGCCGAGCGTTTCCTGCCCGACCCGTTCGCCGCCGATGGTGGTCGCCTGTACCGCACCGGCGACCTGGTTCGCTATCGCGAGGACGGGCTGATCGACTACATCGGCCGTGTCGACCACCAGGTGAAGATCCGCGGCTTCCGCATCGAGCTGGGCGAGATCGAGGCGCGCCTGGTCGAGCACCCGCAGGTGCACGAAGCGGTGGTGGTGGCGCGCAAGGCCGCCAGCGGCCAGCAACTGGTTGGCTACTACGTGGTGCGTGGTCAGGCGCAGGACGCGGATACGGCGGTGGTGCGCGAGTCGGTGCGCGAGCACCTCAAGGCGCTGCTGCCCGACTACATGGTGCCCGCCTACCTGGTGGCACTGCCGCGCCTGCCGCTGAGCCCCAACGGCAAGCTGGATCGCAAGGCGCTGCCGGAGGTTGACGCCAGCGAACTGCAGCAGGCCTACGAGGCGCCGCGCAATGCGCTGCAGGCCACCTTGGCGACGATCTGGCAGGACGTGCTGCAACTTGAACGCATTGGCATCAGCGACAACTTCTTCGAGTTGGGCGGTGATTCGATCGTGTCGATCCAGGTGGTGAGCCGGGCGCGCCGCGCCGGTATCGTGTTCACCCCGAAACAGCTGTTCGAGCAACAGACCATCGCCGCGCTGGCGGCGGTGGCCAGCCATGACGACGCCGCGCAGCAGCAGGGGGCGCTCAGTGGTGCGTTGCCAGCCTTGCCGGCGGTGGCCGCTGGCGGCGCGCAGTGGATGCACTTGAGCGTGCCGGCGGCGCTGGATCGGGGGCAGCTCGAGCAAGCGCTGGCGGCGCTGGTCGGCCATCACGACAGCTTGCGCGTGCGCCTTGCCGTCGAGGGCAGCGAGTACTTGCCGCTGGAGGCCCTGCAGGCCGCCTGGCAGGCGCAGCCGCTGCTGATCGACGACGAGCCGCATGCCGCGCAGCGCCAGGTACTGGCCCAAGGCCTGGCGCCAGCGGCGGGTATCCTGCTGCGCGCCGCCTTGGGCCGCGAGATCGAAGGCCGGCGCCCTCTGTTGCTGGTCGGTGCCGGCGAAGTGCTCGACAGCCATTCGTGGGCGCTGCTCGGACAAGACCTGCAGGCGCTCTGCGAACAGCGCGCGCTGCCGGCCAAGACGCATTCGCTGCGCCATTGGCTGGCGCAGCGGGGGGCGTCGGGGCATGTCCAGGTGCCTGAGGCGCCGGCCTTGACGGCGCTGCTGGAAACGGCGGCGCAGCCGGGGGCCTTCAGCCTCGACGAGCGCCTGCCGGCCAACCTGGGCCAGCCATTGCTGAACCTGGCCCCGGCCGCCTACCGCAGCGATGTCGGCGAGCTGCTGCTGACCGCCCTGGTCCTGTGCCTGGGCGCCGACAGCGAGCAGTCGACGATTGCGCTGGCCGCCCAGACCGGTCGCCGCGTCGCGGCAGGCTGTGACCTGGCGCGCAGCGTCGGGCCGTTCGCCAGCCGCCAGGTCCTGCACCTGCCGGCGGCAAGCGACCTGGCCAGTGCCATCAAGGCCGTCAAGGAGTCTGTACGTGGCGGGCAAGTCGGCGCGCAGCCGTTGCCGGCAATCGCCTTCAGCTACGCGGCCGGGCCAGCGCCGCAAACCAACGCCTGGCCAGTGCTGGGCCAAGGACTGGTCAGCGCACCGGCGGGGCTGCATTTGCACGTCACCCAGCAGGGCGACCGCTTGCACCTGCACTGGACCCTCGAAGGGCGTTACCAGGCCGAGGATCTGCAACGTCTCGCCGCGCGCTACCAGGCTCAGTTGCAAGGGCTGGTGGAGCATTGCCTCGACCCGCACAACCAGGGCGTGACGCCATCGGACTTCCCGCTGGCGGCCCTGACCCAGCGCGACCTGGACCAGTTGCCGGTGGCCGCGGTGGATATCGAGGACATCTACCCGCTGTCGCCGATGCAGGAGGGCATGCTGTTCCACAGCGTCAGCGACGATGACGGTGAGTTGTACATCAACCAGTCGAGCATGAGCATCGATGGCCTCGATGTGCAGCGCTTGCGCGAGGCCTGGATGTTCGTCACCGAGCGGCATGCCGTGCAACGCAGCAGCTTCCACTGGCAGGCCGGGCTGAGCACGCCCTTGCAGGTGGTGCACCGGCATGTCGAGCTGGACCTGCGCGAACTCGACTGGCGCGATGCGGCGGCGGACGAGCAACGCCTTGCCGAGCTGGCGCGCGAGGAGCGCGAGCGCGGCTTCGAGCTGTCCAGCGCGCCGCTGCACCGGGTGCTGCTGGTACGCCTGAGCGAGGCGCGGCACCAGATGATCTGGACCAGCCATCACATTCTCATGGATGGCTGGAGCAGCTCGCGGCTGTTCGCCGAGGTCCTGCAGCACTATGCCGGGCAGGCGCTGCCGGAGCAGGTGGGGCATTATCGCGATTTCATCGCCTGGCTGGTGAACCAGGACCGGGACGCCCTGGAACAATTCTGGCGCGAGCGCCTGCGCCCGCTGGAGGAGCCGACCCTGCTCAGCCAGGCGGTGCACCCGCGCCACGAAGCGGCACTGCCTGGGCACCAGGCGCTGTATTCGCACTGGGACCCGGCGCGCACCGCCCAGTTGCAGCAACGTTGCCGTGATCTGCGCATTACCCTCAACACCCTGGTGCAGGCTGCCTGGCTACTGGTGTTGCAGCGCTATACCGGGCAGACCACCCTGGCCTTCGGCGCCACCGTGGCCGGGCGCCCGGAAAGCCTGCCGGGCGCCGACAGCATGCTCGGGCTGTTCATCAACACCTTGCCGGTGATCCAGACCCTGGAGCCGACGCAGCCCCTGGAGCAGTGGCTGCATGCGCTGCAGAGCTACAACCTGGACATCCGCGACTACTCCCAGGCACCGCTGGCGGACGTGCAGCGCTGGGCCGGGCTGGGTGCCCAGGGCTTGTTCGACAGCATCATCGTGTTCGAGAACTACCCGATCGACGAGCGCCTGAACGAGGAAATCGACACCGGCCTGAGTTTCGGCGCCAGTGCCAGCCAGGGCCTGACCAACTTCCCGATGGACCTGGCCGTCAGCCTCAGCGACCGCCTGACCATCGAGTACATGTACCTGCGCAGCAGCTTCGCCGCCGAGGCGGTGGAAGGCATCCGCGCATGCATGGAGCAGACCCTGGACGCCCTGCTCGAAGCACCGGCGGGGCTGGCGCTGGGCAACCTGCCGCGGTTGACAGCGGGCCAGCAGCAGGCGCTGCAGGGCTGGAGCGCGGCGCCGCAGGCGAGCCACCAGGCCCTGGACCTGCCCCAGCTGATTGCCCGCCATGCCGAGCGGCAACCCCAGGCCATCGCCGTGCAGTGCGGCGAGGCCAGCCTGGACTACGCCACCCTCGAGCAGCGGGCCAATCGCCTGGCCCATGCCCTGCAAGCCCAGGGCGCGGGGCCGGAGCGGGTGGTCGGCGTGGCCATGCAGCGTTCGCCGGAACTGCTGGTGGCGCTACTGGCGGTGTTCAAGAGCGGCGCGGCCTATGTTCCGCTGGATATCGACTATCCGCCGGAGCGCCTGGCCTACATGATCGAGGATTCGGGCATGAGCCTGCTGCTGACCGAGCAGGCCCTGCGCGCGCGCTTCGACCTGCCGGCGACCCTGGCGGTGCTCGAGGTCGATCGCTGCGACACCCACGCCTATCCGGCGCAGGCACCGTCGAGCGGGATCCGCGAGCACTCGCTGGCGTACCTGATCTACACCTCCGGCTCCACTGGACGCCCGAAAGGCGTGGCCGTGGCCCATGGGCCGATCAGCGCGCATTGCCAGGCCATCGTCGAGCTGTATGAAATGGATGCCCATAGCCGCGAACTGCACTTCATGTCGTTCGCCTTCGACGGCGCGCATGAGCGCTGGCTGAGCACGCTGCTGGCCGGCGGTACCCTGGTGCTGCGCGACAATGAACTGTGGACGCCGGAACAGACCTGCGCGGCCCTGCATCGCCATGGCATCACCATCGCCTGCTTCCCGCCGGCCTACCTCAAGCAACTGGCCGAGTTCGTCCAGGCCAGCGCCGAGCCGGCGCCGCCGGTGCGCATCTACTGCTTCGGTGGTGACGCGGTGCCCGAGCAGACCTACGAACAGGTCAAGGCCGCGCTCAAGCCCCGCTATTTCACCAACGGCTATGGCCCCACCGAAACCGTGGTCACGCCAATGCTGTGGAAGGCCGACAGCACAGAGCGCTGCGCGGCGGCCTATGCGCCGATCGGCCGCGCGGTCGGCCCGCGCGCGCTGTACGTGCTCGACGATGACCTGCGGCCGTTGCCGGCCGGCTTTGCCGGGGAGCTCTACATCGGCGGCTATGGCGTGGCGCGCGGCTACCACCGCCGCCCGGACGCCAGTGCCGAGCGTTTCGTGCCCAACCCGTTCAGCGCCGACGGCGACCGCTTGTACCGCACCGGCGACCTGGTGCGCCTGCGCGCCGACGGGATCATCGACTACGTTGGCCGCATCGATCACCAGGTCAAGATCCGCGGTTTCCGTATCGAACTGGGCGAGATCGAGGCCCGGCTGCGCCAGCAGGCGCAGGTGGACGATGCGTTGGTCATCGCCCGCGAGAGCCCCTCGGGCAAGCAACTGATCGGCTACGTGGTGAGCGGCGCCGGCGAAGGGCTGGGCAACGAACTGAAGGCGGCCCTGCGCCAGGTGCTGCCGGAGTACATGGTGCCGGCGCAGATCGTCTGCCTGGCGCGCTTCCCGCTGACGCCCAACGGCAAGATCGACCGCCGCGGCCTGCCCGAGCCACAGTTCGAGGCGGCCCGCTACGTGGCGCCGCGCAACCCGCGCGAGCAGTGGCTGGCACAGATCTGGGAGGACGTGCTGCAGGTGGAGCAGGTGGGTATCACCGACAACTTCTTCGAGCTGGGCGGCGACTCGATCCTGAGCCTGCAGGTGATTTCCCGGGTGCGTAACCACCCGACCCTGGAAATGGACCTGAAGCTGCGCGACCTGATGCGCCACCAGAGCATCGAGGCGCTGTTCGACCAGGGCGCGGCCCAGCGCCGTGGTCCGCAGCAGGACCTCACGCAGCTGGCCGGGGAGGGGTTGTTCAACCTGATACCGATCCAGCAATGGTTCTTCGACCAGCAGATGGAGGCGCCGCACCACTTCAACCAGTCGCTGATGCTGCGCGCCAGCCAGCCGCTCGATGGCGTGGCCCTGGAAAAGGCCTTGCTGCAGGTGGTTCGCCACCATGACAGCCTGCGTTTGCGCTTCCGCCAGGAAAACGGTCGCTGGTACCAGTACTACGACACCCTGGCTGGCAGCTGTGAATGGATCTGGCACCGCGATGTGGCCGATGCCCAGGCGCTCAACGAGCTGGTCAACGCGGCGCAGCGCAGCCTGGACCTGATCGACGGGCCGGTGATTCGCGTGGTGCACGCGCAGATGGCCGACGGCGAGAGCCGCCTGATGATCGCCATTCACCACCTGGTGATCGACGGGGTGTCCTGGCGCATCCTCCTGCAGGATCTACAGCAGGCCTATGCGGCCTATGCCGAAGGGCGCGAAGCGACGCTGCCGATCCGCACCAGCAGCTTCCGTTCCTGGGCCGAGGCGTTGCAAGGCGAAGCGCCCAACCTGGCGGCCAACGAGCTCGACTACTGGCTCGCGCAGCTCGACCAGCCCGGCACCGATCTGCCCTGCGACAACCCGCGTGGGCGCAACGAGATGCAGTTCGAGGCCAGTGCCCAGATCAAGCTCAGCGAGCGCGAGACGGCGCGGCTGCTCAAGGAAGTGCCGGCGGTGTACCAGACCCAGATCAACGACATCCTGCTCACGGCGCTGAGCCGCGTGCTGTGTCGCTGGAGCGAGGCCGAGTCGGTGCTGCTGCAGTTCGAAGGCCACGGCCGCGAGGACCTGTTCGAGGCGCTGGACCTGAGCCGCACCCTGGGCTGGTTCACCAGCATGTACCCGCTGCGCCTGCAGCCGGGGCTGGGCGCGGACTTCGGCAGCTCGATCAAGGCGGTTCGCCAGCAGCTGGCGCAGGTTCCGAACAAGGGCCTGGGCTACGGCATCCTGCGGCACATGGCGGCGCCGGAGATCGCCGAGCGCTTCGCTGGCCTGCCTGAGGCGCGGGTGACCTTCAACTACATGGGGCAGTTCGACCAGACCTTCGAGGAGGACGGGCTGTTGTCGCCGGCCAGCGAGAGCTCCGGTGCCCAGTTCGCGCCGCGGGCACCGATGAGCAACTGGCTGGAGGTGACCGGCCAGGTGTACGACGGGCAAATGTCGTTGCTGTGCTTCTACAGTACCCGGCGTTACCGCGCGACGACGGTCGAGTCATTGATGGAGGCGTTCCGCGAGGAGCTGCTGCACATGATCGAACACTGCCTGGCGCACACCACGCCGGCATGATCCGACTGCACGCACGCCCTTCGCCGGGCGTGCGTTGTCCACTTTCAGGAATTTCACATGACCTTGCATCCCGATATCGGCGCGTTCCTCGGCCTGGCCGATGAAGCCCAGGCGCGGCAACCGGCCTTTCACCAGATGAGTGCCGAGCAGGCGCGCGCGGCGTTCGAACAGACCACCCGGCAGCTAAGCTGGCCGGCCCCTCAGGACCTGGACGTGCAGGCCCTGCACATCGACAGCCGCGATGGCCAGGCACTGGAATTACGCCTGTACCGCCCGCGTGGCCTGGGCGCCGGCCCCCATGGCCTGGTGTTGTACCTGCACGGCGGCGGCTACGTGGTGGGCAGCCTCGACTCCCATGACGGTGTGTGCCGCGAACTGTGCCAGCGCAGTGGCTTCCCGGTGCTGGCGGTGGGCTACCGCCTGGCGCCGCAGCACAAGTTCCCCACCGCGCTGCACGATTGCAGCGATGTGCTGCACTGGCTCAAGGCCCAGGCGCCGGCGTTGGGCATCGACCTGGCCCGGGTGGCGCTGGTCGGCGACAGCGTCGGCGCCAGCCTGGCCACGGTGCTGGCGATCGAGGCCGCGCGACAGGGCGCCGAAGCGCCGCTGACCCCGTGCCTGCAACTGCTGTGCTACCCGATGACCGACGCGTCGCAGGCCAGCGAGTCGATGGCGTTGTTCGCCGAAGGCTACCTGCTGGAAGCCCAGACCCTGGAATGGTTCTACCAGCAGTACGCCCGTACCGCCGAGGACCGCCGCGACTGGCGTTTTTCGCCGTTGCTGGCCGAGGACCTCAGTGGCTCGGCGCCGGCGGTGGTCGCGGTGGCGGGTTTCGATCCACTGCTCGATGAAGGCCTGGCCTATGCCCGGCGCCTGCGCGAAAGCGGGGTGCAGGTGGAGTTGCTGGAGTACCGCGAACTGACCCACGACCTGCTGCGCATGCGCAGCGTGGTGCCGGCGGTGGAGCAGGTGCATGAGCAACTGGCGGGGGTGATTCGCCGCTACTTGTCGGCC
>NZ_JAOCDM010000146.1 GCF_029840925.1 Pseudomonas sp. GD03858 | reverse complement strand
GCGCAGCCCTTTCGCGACACAAGGCCGCTCCTACAGGGAAGTGTGTAGACCCTGGCGATTGACGGCCCGGATCCGCATGGCCTAGAGTGCCGCCTCCTCTTTACCTGCGTAGTCGATGCAATGCGCCGTACCCGTAGTCTCCGCTCCCATCGCCAGCCTGTCGCCCCGACAGCGCGCCGTGCGTGGCCGAGCGACACGGTGCTCAAGCGTCGACGCAGCGTGCTGTTCGCCTTCACCTTCTCGCCACACCTTGCCCTGATCTGATTCGCGCCCCTGCGTCCCGCGCCTCCCCGGCGTGACCCTGGGCGTCTGCGTTCGAACATCTTTCAGCGGATTTTCCAGTCGGCCAGGGCCAGAGCTCCTGCGCGCCGGCTTGCAAGGAGTGGTACATGAACATGCGTTTGCTGGCGGGCCTGTTGTTCGCCGTGTCGGTGGTCGGTTTCAGCCTCGGGGCGAGCCTGCCGCTGGTGTCGTTGCGCCTGCACGAAGCAGGGGCGGGGACGCTGGAAATCGGCATCATCTCGGCGATCCCGGCGGCGGGCATGATGCTCTCGGCATTCATGGTCGACGCCTGCTGCAAGCACCTGACCCGGCGTGTCATCTACCTGCTGAGTTTCAGCCTGTGCACCCTGAGCATCGCCCTGTTGGAGTGGGCGTTCGACTCGATGGCGTGGCTGGCGCTGCTGCGCCTGGGCCTGGGGATCGGCATGGGCATCGCGATCATTCTCGGCGAGTCGTGGGTCAACGAGCTGTGCCCGGAGCATAATCGCGGCAAGATCATGGCCTTGTATGCCACCAGCTTCACCGGCTTCCAGGTGCTCGGCCCGGCGCTGCTGGCGCTGCTCGGCGCCGATAGCCCGTGGCTGACCGGCGTGGTCACGTTCTGCTACGGCCTGGCCCTGTTGTGCATCTCGTTCACCGTGCCCAACGACCATGTCGAGCACGAGGAAGGCGAGAAGAGTTTCGGCCTGGCTGGCTTCTTCCGCGTCGCCCCGGCGTTGTGCGTGGCGGTGCTGTTCTTCTCGTTCTTCGATGCCGTGGTGCTGTCACTGCTGCCGGTGTATGCCACCAGCCACGGCTTTGCCGTGGGCGTGGCGGCGCTGATGGTGACCGTGGTGTTCGCCGGCGACATGATCTTCCAACTGCCGCTGGGCTGGCTCGCCGACCGGGTCGAGCGCACCGGGTTGCACCTGGTGTGCGGGTTGGCGGCGATGGCCATCGGCATCGGCCTGCCGTGGTTGTTGCAGATGACCTGGTTGCTGTGGCCGCTGCTGGTGGTGCTCGGGGCGGTGGCGGGCGGCATCTACACACTGGCGCTGGTGTTGATCGGGCAGCGCTTCAGAGGCCAGGACCTGGTGACGGCCAACGCCAGTGTCGGCTTGCTGTGGGGTGTCGGCAGCCTGGTGGGGCCGCTGGTCAGCGGCGCGGCGATGGATGTGGCGCCCCATGGCCTGCCCATGGCGCTGGCGCTGATGGCGGGGCTGTTCGTGTGCTTCGCGCGCCAGGCCTATCGCCGGGCGGGCAAGCTGCAGGCGGTGGCGGACTGATCCCCGGCCATCGCGGGGCAAGCCCGCTCCCACGCGTAACTGTGCTCGTGGGAGCGGGCTTGCCCCGCGATGGCCATGGTCAGGTCAGAACGTTCCGCGCAAGGTCACCGACACATTGCGCGGGTCGCCCCAGTAATACCCGGTCGGCGTCGGCGCCACCTGGCGGTAGTACTGCTTGTCGAACAGGTTGTTGGCGTTCAACTGCAGCGAATAGTTGTCGTTGAATCGGTAGTTCACCATCGCGTTGTACACCGCGTAACCCGACTGCGAGGCTTCGGCGCTGCCGCTGCGGTTGTAGATGTCGCTCTGCGCCTGCACGCCGCCACCCACGGTCCAGGCCTGCAACTCGCCCGGCAGGCGGTAGCTGGTGAACAGCCGCAGCATGCGCTTGGGGTCGGTGGTGCGGATTGGGTTGCCGTTGGTGCCGGCGGTGTCCTTGAGGTACTCGGTGGTGTTGTAGGTGTAGCCACCGGTCACGTTCCAGCCCGGCAGAACTTCGCCAGATATTTCCAGCTCGAAGCCCTGGCTGCGGTTCTTGCCCGCGGCGACCTTGCAGTAGCCGCTGGTGTAGTTGGGCAGGCACGGGTTCGGTCCGCTTAGGTCGTCCAGCGCATTGCCGACCTGGTAGATGCGGAAGAACGCCAGCGAGGTATTCAGCCGGCCCTCGTAGAACTCGCCCTTGATTCCCGTCTCGTACGCCTCGCCGGTGACCGGCTCGAGCACGGAGCCGGCGGCGTCGGTGTTGGTCTGCGGGTTGAAGATCTCGGTGTAGCTGGCGTAGGTGCTGAAGTTTTCGTTGAGGTCATAGATCAGCGCGGCGTACGGCACGATCTCGTTGTCGACGCTGAACTTGCCGCTGGCCTTGGTGTTGTTCTCCTGCTCGTAGTCGTACCAGTTGGCGCGGGCGCCGATGATCGCGGTCAGCGGGTCGGCCAGGGAGATGCGCCAGGTGGCGTAGGCGCCTTCCTGGGTGGTGCGGGTGCGCACCGGGTGGGCGGTGATGTTGATGTTCGGGTTGGCCAGGCTGGTCTTCGGGTCCCAGGTGCGGATGTCGAACACGCCCGACTGCACATTGTTGGTGGCCGAGGCGTAGGAGTCGTTGCGGATGCGCTCGACGCCCAGCATCAGCTCGTGGGTGCGGCCGAGCAGGTCGAACGGGCCGTTGAGGGTCGCGCTGAGGTTGTTCTGCAGGCTCTCGCCGCCATCGCCTTCGGTCACCTGGTAGCTCATCAGGTAAGGGTTGCGGGTCGGGTTGGCGGTGCCGGTGGCGCGGCTGAAGTAGGTCTGCTTGAAACCGTTGTCGTCCAGCTCGAAATGGGTGCGCTGGGCCATTAGCTTGAGCGTCCAGTCATTGTCGAAGCGGTGCTCGAGCTCGGCGAAGGTCTGCAGGTTGCTGCGGTTCCAGCGGTTCCAGTCGGCGCCCAGGTAGGTGCTGCGACCGAATGGCAGCGGCGAGCCGTCGTAATCGGCCGGCA
The DNA here is from genome assembly GCF_029840925.1 of Pseudomonas sp. GD03858. Taxonomy (GTDB): domain Bacteria; phylum Pseudomonadota; class Gammaproteobacteria; order Pseudomonadales; family Pseudomonadaceae; genus Aquipseudomonas. The sequence goes on along the minus strand of NZ_JAOCDM010000146.1, from coordinate 8,588 downwards.
GATTGCCCCAGGCACCGGTGGCGTCGAGCTGGGTCCATTCCAGGCCGGTGGTCAGGGTGGTGCTGTCGTCGAGGTCGAAAGCCATCACCCCGTACAGCACGTCCTTGCGCTCCTGGCGCGATTGCTGGAAGTGGTCCTTCTCGTCGTGCACCGCGATCACCCGGCCACGCACGTTGCCGGTCTCGGTCAAGGGGCCGGAGAGGTCGGCGACGTAGCGCTGGGCGTCCCAGGTGCCCAGGGTGACGCTGCCTTCGCCCTGGAACTCATAGGTCGGGCGCTTGCGCACCAGGTTGACGGTGCCCGAGGGGTTGCCGGCGCCGCGCAGCATGCCGGTGGCGCCGCGCAGGACCTCGGCGCGGTCGAGGATCGCCGAGTCGCTCTGGATGAACGAGCCGCCGCCGCTGCTCTGCACCACGGTGGCGCCGTCGTACTGGATGGCGTCGATCTGGTAGCCGCGCGAGAAGTACTGCACCCGCTCGCTGTCGGTGAGGTTGACCACCACGCCGGGGGTCTGTTCGAGCAGGTTGGTGAGGTTGGTGATGTTCTGGTCGTCGATCCGCTGGCGGGTGACCACGGTCACCGACTGCGGGGTGTGGCGGATGCTTTGCGGGGTCTTGCCGATGGTCACCGCCCCGGTGGTGTAGGAGCCGGTATTTTCCGTGGTCTCGCCCAGGCGGTTGCTGGAGATGCTGGTGGCGCCCAGTTGCAGGGCGTCGCCGACGTCCAGGGCCGGGAGCAGCAGGAAGCTCTTGTCGCTTTCCTGCTGGACCTGCACGTCGCTGCCCCGCAGCAGGATCTGCAGGGCCTGGGCGCTGTCATGCCGGCCCTGCACGCCCTGGGTGGTCTTGCCCCGCAGGCTGCCGGCGTCGAACGACAGGTTCAGTCCGCCCTGGCGCGCCAGCTGGTCCAGCGCGGCGGCCAGCGGGCCGGCGGGGATGTTCCAGTCGCGCTGCTGGCTCTGGCTGGCGGGGGCGGCAAGGGCGAGGGTTGGCAGCACGCCGGCGCAGGCCACGCCCAGGCCCAGGGCGGCGGCGCGGATGGCATGGCGCAGGGCGGCGTTGCGGGGGGAACACGGGCGGATCATGAAGCGCTCCTGAAGGTTGGCAGACCACTGTTCGGGCTTGTTTCCTTCAGGCCGGACGAGAATGAGATTCCACCTCATTTATTTTCAAAAGAGTTTTTCAGGCGGCGCCGATGCTCACCCAGAAGCGTGTGCGGTAATCGATGCGTACCGGCAGGCTGCGGGCCAGCAGCAGCAGGATCTGCTCGGTATCGTCCAGTTGATAGGTGCCTGAGACTGCAAGTCCAGCCACTTCCGGTGCGCAGCGCAGCACGCCGGGGCGGTAGCGCGACAGCTCGTCGACGAACTCGCCGAGCGGCATTTGCTGCACGCTGAGCACGCCGTCGGTCCAAGCCCAGGGGTCGCCGTGCAATGTGGCCGCTTGATAATCACCCGCCATGGCCACCTGCAGCACCTCGCCCGGTTTGACCCGATGTTCGGCGGCGGTGTCGGGGAACAGCGTTACATCGCCCTGGCGAACCGCCAGCAACAGCCCCTGGGCGTTCTCGCGCAGCAGCAGCTGGCCGCCTTGGGTGACCAGGCCACCGACGCGGGTGTCGATGCTGAATGGCCGGTTGTCGTTGGCGTTGCTGTCCAGGCTGACTTCGCCGCGCAGCAGGGTCAACCGGCGCTGCTCGACGCTGTAGCGCAGGTCGATAGCGCTGGCGGTGTTGAGGCGCACGCGGCTGCCGTCGCTGCCCAGCACTTCGCGGCGCTCGCCGGTGCCGGTGCGGGTGTCGGCCAGCAGCGCCGGCAGCCCAAGCGGCTCGCGCGCGGCCCAGCCGGCGCCCGCAGTCAGCGCCAGCACCGAGAGCAGCTTGAGGTGCTCGCGGCGGTTCATGCGCTGGCGCTCGCTGCCGGCCAGCGTGCGTCGGCTCAGCTCGCCCGGCAGGTCGGCCAGCTCGTCGCCGAGCGTGCTGACTCGCTGCCAGGCCGCGGCATGCTGTGGATGGCTGGCCAGCCAGCGCTGGAACTGTTGCTCGGTGCGCGGGCCAGGACTGTCGTAGCGCAGCTTGACCAGCCACTCGATGGCCTGGTCGACCTGGGCCTGGGTGGGCGTTGCTTCAGGCGTCGGCATAGCGCAACCGATAGCAGACACCCAGGGCCCGGGCCAGGTCGCGCTCGACGGTGGCGCGGGAGACGCCGAGGCGCAGGGCGATCTGGGTGAGGGTCAGGCCGTCGAGCTGGGCCATCAGGAAGGCCTGCCGTGCTCGCGGCTTGAGGCGGTGCAGGGCGCGGTCCAGGCGCTCGAGGGTGTCGAGGATGACCAGGCGCTGTTCCTCGCTGGGCGCCTCCTGCTCGGGCAGACTGGCCAGGCTCTCAAGGTAGGCGTTTTCCAGGGCGCGACGGCGGAACTGATCGATCATCAGGCCGCGGGCGATGCTGCTCAGGTAGGCGCGTGGCTCCTTGAGCGGCGACACCTGGCGGGCCTTGAGCAGGCGCACGAAGGTGTCCTGGGCCAGGTCCGCGGCATGTTCGCGGCAACCCACTCGCGCCCCGAGCCAGCCGCGCAGCCAACGATGATGGGCTTGGTAGAGCAGATCGACCTGGGCCGGTTTCAGCGTGTCATCGATCTGCATCGTCTGGCGTGCCTGCGGATAATGTGATTGTTAATAGTTCTCAATTCTAGGCGGAGCCGTGTTGCCGGATCAATGGTATGCCAGGTATTCGATGCGCAAGATTGAGCGTTTCACCGATGAGCGGTTGGGCTAGGCTGGGGGATCGTGTTCTGATCGAGCCTTATCGATGATCCTTGCAGACCTTTCACCCCAGGCGTTTGATGCCGCCGCCGCGTGGCTTGCCGAGCAGGATCCGGATTGGGCGCGGCACATCGCCGCGGTAGGCCCTTGCCTGCACCAGGCCACGCCTGGGCGCGAACCGTATGAGGCGCTGGTGCGGGCCATTGCCTACCAGCAGTTGCATGCGCGGGCGGCCGAGGCGATTCTCGGGCGATTGTTGGCATTGTTCCCGGATGTGGCGTTTCCCGCGCCCGAGCAGTTGCTGGCGGTGACCCCGGAGACGATGCGCGCCTGCGGCTTCTCCGCGAGCAAGAGCGCCACTCTGTACGCGATCGCCCAGGCTTGCCTGGAGGGTGTGGTGCCAGGCCGGGAAGAGGCCATGCAGTTGCCTGACGATGAGTTGGTCGCGCGTCTGGTGTCGCTGCGTGGCGTTGGCCGGTGGACGGTGGAGATGCTGCTGATCTACAGCCTGGAGCGATCGGATATCCTGCCGGTGGATGACTTTGGCGTGCGCGAGGGGTATCGGCGCATGAAGGGCCTGGACAAGGCGCCGACGCCAGCGCAGATGCGCGCGCTGGGCCAGGCATGGAGCCCGTATCGCACCGTCGCGGCTTGGTACCTGTGGCGGGCTTGAAGCCTACCTGCATGGCCCTATCGCGGCTCCCACGAGGATGGACCATGCTCCTGTGGGAGCGGGCTTGCCCCGCGGTAGGGCCCGTGAAAACACCGCAAGAATCGGAGTTCCACGCATCATCCACCCTGCCAGGCTGATGGTATCGAATCCCAGGAGAGGCCCCTGATGAAGCCCGCCCCGACCACCTATACCACCGACGCCGAACGCTGGCACGCCGTGCAGTCCCGCGACACGGCCGCCACCGGCCACTTCGTCTACGCCGTGCGGACCACAGGCGTGTATTGTCAGCCCGCCTGCAAGTCGCGCCTGGCCAAGCGCGAGAACGTCGAGTTCTTCACGCTTGCCGACCAGGCCGAGGCCGCTGGCTACCGCCCCTGCAAGCGTTGCAAAGGCGGGCAGGGGAGCCGGCGCACCGAGCTGGTGGCGCGTGCCTGTCGCCTGATCGAGGCCAGCGAGACCGCGCCCAACCTCGACCGGCTCGGCGCCGAGCTCAATGTCAGCCCGTTTCACCTGCACCGCCTGTTCAAGGCCGAGACCGGGCTTACGCCCAAGGCCTACGCCTCGGCGTTCCGCGCCCAACGCCTGCGTCAGGGCCTGGACGCAGGCGCCAGTGTCACCGACGCCATCTATGAGGCCGGCTACAACTCCAACAGCCGCTTCTACGAAAGCGCCGACGAGCGGCTGGGCATGCACCCGAGGGATTACCGTGCAGGCGGGCAGGGCGCGACCATCCGTTTCGCCCTGGCTCAGTGTTCGCTGGGGGCGATCCTGGTGGCGCAGAGCGAGCGCGGCATTTGCGCCATCCTGCTGGGCGACGAGCCCGAGCCCTTGCTCAAGGATCTGCAGGACAAGTTCCCCAAGGCTCACCTGATCGGCGGTGATGACGCCTTCGAGCGCCTGGTCGCCGAGGTGATCGGCTTCGTCGAGGCGCCAGCGCTGGGCCTCGCGTTGCCGCTGGATGTGCAAGGTACGGCGTTCCAGGAACGGGTCTGGCAGGCGCTGCGCGAAGTTCCGCCTGGCACGCGGGTCAGTTACACCGACATCGCCGAGCGCATCGGCGCGCCGAAGGCGGTCAGGGCGGTGGCCCAGGCCTGCGCCGCCAATGCGATCGCCGTGGCCATTCCTTGCCACCGCGTGGTGCGCCGTGATGGCGAGCTCAGCGGCTACCGTTGGGGCATCGAACGCAAACGTCAGCTGCTGGACCGAGAAACGGCACTCTCCTGAGCGTCCGGACCGCGTAGAATTCACGCCCTGTCGAGTTGTGTAAGAGGAACATTCGATGAGGCGTGTCAGCCTTGACCGATTTTACCCAGGGATTCTGGCCCTGCTGCTATGTCTGGCCATCCCGGCCTGGGCCGCGCCGGCCACGCCTGTATCGCGCCTGGCCGTGGCCGAACAGCAGGAGCTGGACGAAAACGCCAGCCTGGATACCTTGAGCGAACGGCTCGACCAGATCCGCCAGGGCGTCACCGGCGATGCCAACGACGACCTGCTCGCGCAGCTGCGCCAGTCGGCCCTGCAGGTGCAGCGCCAGGCCGATGTGTTGACCACCCAGCGCACCGCCGACGTGCAGCGCCTGGATGATCAGCTCAACGTGCTCGGTCCGCCGGTGGCCGAAGAGGCCGAAAGCCTGACCCGCCAGCGCAAGCAGCTCAACGACGAGAAAAACGCGCTGGTCGCCGAACAGAAGGACGCCACCACGCTGGCCCAGTCGGCCCGTGACCTGTCCACGCAGATCGTCAACCTGCGCCGCAGCCTGTTCAACTCGCAGATCACCAGCCGCGCCGCGAGCCCGTTGAGCCCGGCGTTCTGGTCGAGCCTGATCCGCCCCACCGAGGATGACGTTGCCCGCCTGCGCGACCTGCGTGGCGAGGTGGCCGATGCCGTGGACAGCGCCTTCGGCGCCGAGCACCGTTGGTGGTTCATCGGCGCCCTGGTGGCTGCGGTGCTGGTCTGGACCCTGGTACGGCGGATGTTCGAGCGCCTGCTGGCTGATGCCATGGTCCGCTGGCTGCCCGTGGGTCGCCTGCGCCGCAGCGCCTTGGCGCTGGGCGTCAGCCTGGCCACCCTGGGCACCATTTCCGGTTCGGTTTCGTTGCTGCGCTGGGGCCTGGAGAGCAGCGCGGATCTGGGCACCGATCTTGCCAGCCTGACCAATCACATCCTCACGCTGGTGATCTTCAGTGCCTTCATCTCGGGCCTGGGCCGCGCCATGCTGATGCTGCAGCGCCCGTCCTGGCGCCTGCCGCCGATCCCCGACGAAGTGGCCAGTGCCCTGGGCTGGTTCCCGCAGGTGCTGGCCCTGACGTTGATGGTGCTGCTGACCCAGGAGCGCATCAACAGCGTGATCGGCACCAGCCTGGCCCTGACCCTGGCCACCAACGGCCTGACCGCGCTGGTGGTGTCGCTGCTGTTCGTCGTGGCCCTGGTTCGCTACCGCCGCGCTCGCCGCCTGCACGATCTGGAGCGGCCGAAGGGGCTGGCCGGGCTGATCCCGTTCGTGATCGTGGTTTGGGTGCTGGCGATCCTGCTGACCCTGCTGGCGGGCTACCTGACGCTGGCCTATTTCCTCACGGCCAAGCTGCTGTGGGTCAGTGTGGTGGTGACCTGCGCCTACCTGCTGGTCACGGTGTTCGGCGACCTCTGCGAGACATTGCTGTCGCCTCGTCAGCCAGGTGGCCTGGCACTGGCCTCGGCCCTCGGCCTGCAGCCTCGACACCAGGCGCAGGCCACCACGGTGCTGGCGGGCATCGGCCGCACCGTGCTGCTGTTCGCCGCCGCGCTGCTGGTGTTCATGCCCTCGGGCACCAGCCCCGGCGAGTTGCTGCTGAGCCTGGCGGATTGGGACGGCACCGGTGGCAAGGTGTTGGGAAACCTGAACATCGTGCCCCAGGACATCTTCCTGGCCGTGATCATCTTCCTCGGTGGCTGGTTCGCCATCCGCGTGGTCAAGCGCTGGCTGAGCGAGCGCCTGCTGCCGGAGACCGACATGGACGCTGGCATGCGCGCCTCGCTGGTGACCCTGGTCGGCTACCTGGGGTTCCTGTTCCTGGCCATGCTGGTGATGTCCACCCTGCACATCAACCTGACCAGCCTGACCTGGGTGGTCAGTGCGCTGTCGGTGGGTATCGGTTTCGGCCTGCAGCAGATCGTGCAGAACTTCATTTCCGGCTTGATCCTGCTCACCGAGCGCCCGGTGAAGGTCGGCGACTGGGTGAGCCTGGCTGGTGTCGAGGGTGACATTCGCCGGATCAACGTGCGCGCCACCGAGATCCAGATGTCCGATCGCTCGACGGTGATCGTGCCCAACTCGCAGTTCATCTCGCAGAACGTGCGCAACGTGACCATGGCCAATGCCCTGGGGGTGGTCAGCATCACGCTCACGCTGCCGCTGGAGACCGATGCCAACCATGTGCGCGAATTGCTGCTCAAGGCCTACAAGGAGCACGACTCGATCCTTGATGCGCCGGCCAGTTCGGTGACCTTCAAGGACCTGACCAGCAGCGGCATGGTGATCGCGGTCAGCGGCTACGTGGCCTCGCCACGGCAGGTGTCGAGCACGCGCAGCGACCTGCTGTTCACCATCCTTGGACAGCTGCGCGACGAGGGGATTGCCCTGTCGTCGCCGCAGAGCATGGTGCTGGTGCAGGAGAATGGGCGACCGGCCGACGAGCCGGCGTGATGCTATCTCGGCTCTTGTAGGAGCGGCCTTGTGTCGCGAAAGGGCCGCAAAGCGGCCCCAGCAATCTTTGCTCAACACTGAGATCTGGGGCCGCTACGCAGCCCTTTCGCGACACAAGGCCGCTCCTACAGGGATCGCGCAAGGCTTGAGGTTGGCGCGTGCTTGCCCCGCGATGATTTCAATGCTGCTTGGCTCGTCGAATCCTCATCAGGATTACCAGCAGCACCAACCCCGCCACCGGTGCCATCCCCAGCATCGCCTCCCGCGCCGTCAACCCCGCCCCCAGCACGTTCAGCCCGCCATACAGCAGCTTGAACAGGTTCAGCAGGTAATAGGTGATCGCAATGATCGACAAGCCTTCCACCGCCCGCTGGATCTTCACCTGAGCGTCGGCCCGGGCGTTGAGGCTGCGCAGGATCTCGGCGTTCTGCTCCTCCATCTCCACCTGTACCCGCGCCTGCAGCAGGTCGCCCAGGTTGGCGACATTCTTCGCCAGCTGTTCCAGCCGTTGTTCGGTGGCCGCGCAATAGCGCAGGGTCGGCTTGAAGCGTCGCTCGATGAACACTCCCAGGCGCTGGCAGTCGGCAACATGGCTCTCACGCAGTTCGCCCAGGCGCTCGAACACCAGTTGCGCATAGGCCTGGCTGGCGCCGAAGCGATGGCGGGTCTGTACCGTGCGGTCGACCACCTGCCGCGACAGCAGGGCGATGGCCTCGAGCAGGGCCTTGGAATCGTGGGCCGCGCTGCTGGCGCTACGTTCGGAAAGGTTCACCAGGGTCGCGTCGAAGGTGTCCAGTTCCTGGCTCAGGTTCTTGGCCGTGTCCAAGGTCAGCGAGGCCATCATGCGGTAGGTCTCGATCTCCAGCAGGCGGCGGATCATGCGGCCCTGGCGATAGGCGTTGAGCCGGCGGTTGATGAACAGGAAGCGGTTGGTGCCGTCCTCGGTCAGGCGGAAATCGCTCCACACCACCGCATCGCCGCCGCCGACGCTGGAGCCGCAGGGGTCCTTGAAGCCATAGCGGGCGAGGTCCAGGTCCTGTTCGCCGCGTACCAGCACCTGCACGGCGTTGATCACCTGCGCCGCCTGCGGTGCGATGGCTTCGGCCAGCACGTCGGGCAGGGGTTGCCAGTCGCTGTCGTGGGTCGTGCAGGGGACCACCAGGGTCAGGGTGAAGAATTCGGTGTGGCGTTCCCACTTGAACGGGTGGCCGTCCAGCCGGGTGATGCCCTGCGCCGCATGGGTGTCGGGGGCCTCGGGGCAGCAGCGTTGCAGCAGGGCCTGGCAGGCATTGGCGTCGCCGAGTACGGCAAGGTGGTAGACATGCGCCGGGTCGTCGAAATACAGCGACGGGCGGGCGTGCAGTTCATTGTGCAGGACGGTGCGAAGTGAATGCATGGAGGTTGGCCTGGTGTTGTGATTGTGGGGCTACCAGGAGGTGTGACTTCGCAGGGCGGGGCAAAAGTCACCGGGTG
>NZ_JAOCDM010000145.1 GCF_029840925.1 Pseudomonas sp. GD03858 | reverse complement strand
GTGGCTGCAAAAATCACAGGCAAGAAAAAACCCACTAGCAAGCTAGTGGGTTTTTGTATGGTGCCCAGGAGAAGACTCGAACTTCCACGACCGTTAAGTCACTGATACCTGAAACCAGCGCGTCTACCAATTCCGCCACCTGGGCAAATCTTTGCATCATCTGTCGAAAACGACCATCGTTCACTTTCACACAGTGGTAATAGATCCTTGGTCATCTATTACCGGAAAATCTTGGTGCCCAGGAGAAGACTCGAACTTCCACGACCGTTAAGTCACTGATACCTGAAACCAGCGCGTCTACCAATTCCGCCACCTGGGCACACATTCGAGATTAAAAGATGCTTTACAGCGCCGTTCATCTCTACTACAACTTCGGGGTTGTCCGTCGTTGTGGTGCGCACTATACGGACGCTCCCGCAGGCTGTAAAGCCCCCGATCGAAAAAAAATTCAAAAAATTCAACTTGTTGATTCTGCAGGGCGATTGCCGTTCACCGGACACGCCGTCAGGGCTGTCCAAGGCTGACATTTCCGGTTTCAATACGCCTATGCCAGAATTCCACTCTATATACCCCAAGGTGAATCCTTTCTGATGGCCGATTGGCAATCCCTCGATCCCGAGGCCGCTCGCGAAGCGGAAAAATACGACAACCCCATCCCCAGCCGTGAGCTGATCCTGCAGCGCCTCGCCGACCGTGGCGAACCGGCTGCCCGCGAACAGCTGGCCGAAGAGTTCGGTCTTTATGAAGAAGACCAGATCGAGGCCCTGCGCCGCCGTCTGCGTGCTATGGAGCGCGATGGTCAGCTTATCTATACCCGGCGCGGCACCTATGCCCCGGTGGACAAGCTCGACCTGATCTGCGGCCGCGTATCCGGTCACCGTGATGGTTTCGGCTTCCTGATCCCCGACGACGGCAGCGAGGACCTGTTCCTCAGCCCGGCGCAGATGCGCCTGGTGTTCGACGGCGACCGCGGCCTGGCCCGGGTGTCCGGCGTCGACCGCCGTGGCCGCCGCGAAGGCGTGCTGGTCGAAGTCATTTCCCGCGCCCATGAAAGCGTGGTCGGCCGCTACTTCGAAGAAGGCGGCATCGGCTACGTGACCCCGGACAACCCGAAGATCCAGCAGGAAGTGCTGGTCACCGCCGGGCGCAACGGCGGCGCCAAGATTGGCCAGTTCGTCTCGATCAAGATCACCCACTGGCCGACCCCGCGCTTCCAGCCCCAGGGTGATGTGGTCGAGGTGATCGGCAACTACATGGCGCCGGGCATGGAGATCGACATTGCCCTGCGCAGCTATGACATCCCGCATGTCTGGCCGCAGGACGTGATCAAGGAAGCGCGCAAGTTCCGCTCCGAAGTCGAGGAGAAGGACAAGGAGAAGCGCGTCGACCTGCGCCATCTGCCGTTCGTCACCATCGACGGTGAGGATGCCCGCGACTTCGACGACGCCGTCTATTGCGAACCGCTGGGCAAGCTGCGCCTGTTCTCTGGCGGCTGGCGCCTGTACGTGGCGATCGCCGACGTCTCCAGCTATGTGCGCCTGGGTTCGGCCCTGGACGTCGAGGCCCAGCAGCGCGGTAACTCGGTGTACTTCCCCGAGCGCGTGGTGCCGATGCTCCCCGAGGAGCTGTCCAACGGCCTGTGCTCGCTGAACCCGCACGTCGATCGCCTGGCCATGGTCTGCGAAATGACCATGAACAAGGCCGGCCAGATGGTCGACTACCAGTTCTACGAAGGGGTGATCCACTCCCATGCGCGCCTGACCTACAACAAGGTCAGCAGCATGCTCGAGCATGCCCGCACCCGCGAGGGTAAGGCGCTGCGCGAGGAGTACAAGGAAGTCCTGCCGGACCTGAAGAACCTGTACAACCTGTACAAGGTGCTGGTCGATGCCCGTCACACCCGCGGCGCGATCGACTTCGAAACCCAGGAAACCCGGATTATCTTCGGCGAAGACCGCAAGATCGACGAAATTCGTCCGACCGTGCGCAACGACGCCCACAAGCTGATCGAGGAATGCATGCTGGCGGCCAACGTCGCCACCGCCGAGTTCCTGCAAAAGCACAATGTGCCAGCGCTGTACCGCGTGCACGACGGTCCGCCGCCGGAGCGCCTGGAAAAACTGCGCGCCTTCCTCGGCGAACTGGGCCTGACCCTGCACAAGGGCAAGGACCCATCGCCCAAGGACTACCAGCAACTGCTGGCGAGCATCGCCGGGCGCCCGGATTTCCACCTGATCCAGACCGTCATGCTGCGCTCGCTGAGCCAGGCGGTGTACAGCGTCGAGAACAACGGTCACTTCGGCCTGAACTACGAGGCCTACACTCACTTCACCTCGCCGATCCGCCGCTACCCGGACCTGCTGGTGCACCGTGCCATTCGCAGTGTGATCCGCTCGAAAGTCGATACCCCGCACGTCAAACGTGCCGGAGCCATGAGCATTCCCAAGGCGCGCATCTACCCGTACGACGAGAACACCCTCGATCAGATGGGCGAGCAGTGCTCGATGACCGAGCGCCGTGCCGACGAGGCCACCCGCGACGTGGTCAACTGGCTCAAGTGCGAGTACATGCGTGATCGCGTCGGCGAGACGTTCCCGGGCGTGATCACCGCGGTGACCGGCTTCGGTCTGTTCATCGAGCTGACCGACATCTATGTCGAGGGACTGGTGCACGTCAGCGCCCTGCCGGGCGACTACTACCACTTCGATCCGGTGCACCACCGCCTGTCGGGCGAGCGCAGCGGCCGCAGCTTCCGCCTGGGCGACACGGTCGAGGTCAAGGTCATGCGCGTCGATCTCGAACAGCGCAAGATCGATTTCGAGATGTCCGAGGCCACCGTCAACGCCCCGGTAGGCCGCAAGTCTGCCGCCGCCGCGGGTAAAGGCACGACGGAGCCGGCGCCGGCGCCCGAGGCGAAGATCTCGCCCAAGCCGCGCAGCCGCAAGAGCGAGACCGCCGAGGCGTACTTCCCTAAAGACGCCGTGCAGCGCAACGCCGAGGTGCGCAAGAGTCGCGAGATGAAGAAGGCGCTGATGAGCGACGCCAAGCACAGCGCTCACGCTGGCGGCAAGGCGGAGAAGGGCGCCAAGGCGTCGGGCAAGACCAAGCATCGCAAGGGGCCGTCGAAGTCCGGCGCGCCACGTAAGGGCAAGAGCAAGTCATGAGCCAGCTGGAAAAGATCTACGGCGTGCATGCCGTCCAGGCGCTGCTGCAACACCACCCCAAGCGGGTCAAGCAGATTTGGCTGTCGGAAGGGCGCAGCGAGCCGCGTATCCAGGCCTTGCTGGAGCTGGCCGCGCAGAATCGCGTGCAGGTCGGCCAGGCCGAGCGTCGCGAGCTCGATGCCTGGGTCGAGGGCGTGCACCAGGGCGTGGTCGCCGAGGTGAGCCCGAGCCAGGTGTGGGGTGAATTGATGCTCGAGGAGTTGCTCGAGCGCACCGAAACGCCGCCACTGATCCTGGTGCTGGACGGTGTCACCGACCCGCACAACCTGGGCGCCTGCCTGCGCACCGCCGATGCCGCCGGCGCCACGGCGGTGGTGGTACCCAAGGACAAGTCGGCGACCCTCACGCCGGTCGTGCGCAAGGTGGCTTGCGGCGCCGCGGAAGTGATTCCCCTGGTGGCCGTGACCAACCTGGCCCGGACCCTGGAGAAGCTCCAGCAGCGCGGGTTGTGGGTGGTCGGCACGGCTGGCGAGGCCGAGCAGGAGGTCTACCAGCAGGACCTGACCGGGCCGCTGGTGATGATCATGGGCGCCGAAGGCAAGGGCATGCGCCGGCTGACTCGCGAGCACTGCGATTTCCTGGTCAAGCTGCCGATGGCCGGCAGCGTCAGCAGCCTGAACGTCTCGGTGGCGACCGGGGTGTGCCTGTTCGAGGCCGTGAGGCAGCGTCAGGCCAAGCGCTGATGGCTTGATATCGGGTGGAGTGGGAGCGGGCTTGCCCCGCGATGGTGGTGGATTCGACATCGCATCGCGGGGCGAGCGGGCTTGCCCCGCGATGGTGGTGGATTCGACATCGCATCGCGGGGCAAGCCCGCTCCCACGTTCCATGATTGCCCGCGAAATATGTTTCCGGCTGTTCAAATATTCGCCAACCGCCTTGCTTGTCCCCCCGGCCTTCTCTACAATTGCGCCCCTTGCCAGCTGGCCGGTGCGCATGCGCCTACACGCCGGGGCAAGACTTACAGTGTCATTCACTCCTTGTCTGACCAGATTCGCTGGCAGACTACTAACCCGTAAGGAGCATTCATGCGTCATTACGAAATCATCTTCCTGGTTCACCCGGACCAGAGCGAGCAAGTCGGCGGCATGGTTGAGCGTTACACCAAGCTGATCGAAGAAGATGGTGGCAAGATCCACCGCCTGGAAGACTGGGGCCGTCGTCAGCTGGCCTATGCAATCAACAATGTTCACAAGGCTCACTACGTGATGCTGAACGTTGAATGCACCGGCAAGGCCCTGGCCGAGCTGGAAGACAACTTCCGCTACAACGATGCCGTGATCCGTAACCTGGTCATCCGTCGTGACGAAGCCGTTACCGGCCCGTCCGAGATGCTCAAGGCCGAAGAGAACCGCAGCGAGCGCCGTGAGCGTCGTGAACGTCCTGAGCATGCTGATGGCGCCGAAGGCGACGACAGCAATGACAGCGACAACAGCGATAACGCTGACGAGTAATCCACGGACCTTTTGAGGAGCCAATCACATGGCACGTTTCTTCCGTCGTCGTAAATTCTGCCGCTTCACTGCTGAAGACGTGAAAGAGATCGACTTCAAAGATCTCAACACCCTGAAAGCTTACGTATCCGAAACCGGCAAGATCGTTCCAAGCCGCATCACCGGTACCAAAGCTCGTTATCAGCGTCAGCTGGCTACCGCTATCAAGCGCGCCCGCTTCCTGGCCCTGCTGCCCTACACCGACAGCCACGGCCGCTGAGACCGGGTCGTCGACTAAGTAGCAAGGGATACGCATGCGAGCGTTGGCAAGTTTCATCATGCGCGGTCGTGTGCAGGCCACCCTGGTGGTGGTCATCAGCGCGGTGTTGCCGCTGCTGTTCTGGTTGAGTGCCGCCGCCGGGAGCCTGGTGTTCCTGCGGCGCGGGTTCAAGGATGCGTCATCGGTCATCGCCTGGGGCTTGCTGCCTGGCGTGGCCATGTGGGCATTCGGCGAGCCGAGCACCTTGCTGGTGTTCCTGGGGACGCTGGGGCTGGCCGCGCTGTTGCGCGCCGAGCACAGCTGGACCCGGGTGCTGCTGTCGAGCATCGTGCTGGGCCTGCTGTACAGCCTGATCCTTGATGCGGTACTGCGTGAAACCTTCGAGGTGCTGGCCAAGGCGCTTGAAAAAGCCCTGCCGCAGTTCGAAGGCAAGCCGGTACTGCCCGGTGAGCTGATCGGCCCGCTGCTGATCGCTTCCAGTGCGGTGATGCTGCAGTTGTTCAGCCTGCTGGCGTTGATGCTGGCGCGCTATTGGCAGGCTGCGTTGTACAACCCCGGCGGTTTCGGTCGCGAATTCCGCGAGCTGAGGCTGCCGAAGGTACCGATGCTGGTACTGGTGTCGCTGATGGTGCTGGGTCCGTTCCTCGGGCCACAGTCCGTCGTGCTGGCATCGGCGTCCAGCCTGGTACTGCTGCTGTGCGGCATCGCCCTGGTTCATGGGCTGGTGGCACAGGGGCGACTGGCCGGGTTCTGGCTGGTGGGGATGTACGTGACGCTGCCGTTGCTGATGCAGTTGATGTATCCGTTGCTCGTGGTCCTGGCCATAGTCGACAGCCTGATTGATTTTCGCGGTCGCAAGTCCCCTTCACAGGGTGACGATTCCGCGAACGGTGAAGGTTAAAAGTTAAGAGGTTTTACCAAATGGAACTGATCCTGCTGGAAAAAGTCGCTAACCTGGGCAACCTGGGCGACAAAGTAAACGTTAAGGCTGGTTACGGCCGTAACTACCTGCTGCCGTTCGGCAAGGCCACCGTTGCCAACGCCGCCAACCTGGCCGCGTTCGAAGAGCGCCGCGCCGAGCTGGAAAAAGCTGCTGCAGACAAGAAAGCTTCGGCTGAAAGCCGCGCTGCCCAATTGGCCGAGCTGGAAGTGACCATCACTGCCACCGCTGGCGACGAAGGCAAGCTGTTCGGTTCGATCGGCACCCACGACATCGCTGACGCCCTGACCGCCTCCGGCGTCGAAGTGGCCAAGGCTGAAGTTCGTCTGCCGAACGGCACCATCCGTCAGGTTGGCGAATACGACGTAGCCGTGCACCTGCACAGCGACGTTGAAGCCACCGTACGTGTGGTCGTCGTAGCTGCCTAAGCTGCGCTGACCGGCTGGCTCCCTGTGGGTCAGACGGTTAACATCGGGCACGGTCCTGTGTTGAACAGGCCGTGCCCTTTGTCTTTTTCATCCCCCAGAATTCTTTCGTGGCCATGAACGAGATCACCACTCCCGAACAGCTCGACCTGCAAACCGCCGCCCTGAAGGTGCCGCCGCATTCCATCGAGGCCGAACAGGCCGTGCTCGGTGGCCTGATGCTGGACAACAACGCCTGGGAGCGAGTGCTGGACCAGGTGTCGGACGGCGATTTCTACCGGCATGACCACCGCCTGATCTTCCGCGCCATCCACAAGCTGGTGGATGCGAACCAGCCGTTCGATGTGGTGACCCTGCATGAGCAGCTGGACAAGGAAGGCGTATCCACCCAGGTCGGCGGCCTGGCGTATCTGGCCGAGCTGGCCAAGAACACCCCGTCGGTGGCCAACATCAAGGCCTACGCCGCGATCATCCGCGAGCGCGCGACGCTGCGTCAGCTGATCAGCATCAGCACCGACATCGCCGACAACGCCTTCAACCCGCAGGGGCGCAACGCCGAGGAGATCCTCGACGACGCCGAACGGCAGATCTTCCAGATCGCCGAGGCGCGTCCGAAGACCGGTGGCCCGGTGGGCGTCAACGAGCTGTTGACCATGGCCATCGACCGCATCGACACGCTGTTCAACTCCGACAGCGACATCACCGGTGTCTCCACCGGCTTCACCGACCTGGACGAGAAGACCAGCGGCCTGCAGGCCGCCGACCTGATCATCGTTGCCGGCCGTCCGTCGATGGGCAAGACCACCTTCGCCATGAACCTGGTGGAAAACGCCGTGTTGCGCAGCGACAAGGTGGTGCTGGTGTTCTCCCTCGAGATGCCCGGTGAATCGCTGATCATGCGTATGCTCTCGTCGCTCGGGCGGATCGACCAGACCAAGGTGCGTTCCGGTCAGCTGGACGACGACGACTGGCCGCGGCTGACCTCGGCGGTCAACCTGCTCAACGACCGCAAGCTGTTCATTGACGATACCGCGGGTATCAGCCCCTCGGAGATGCGTGCGCGTACCCGCCGGCTGGCGCGCGAGCATGGCGAGATCGCCATGATCATGGTCGATTACCTGCAGCTGATGCAGATTCCCGGTTCGGCCGGTGACAACCGGACCAACGAGATTTCCGAGATCTCCCGCTCGCTCAAGGCGCTGGCCAAGGAATTCAACTGCCCGGTGATTGCCCTGTCGCAGCTCAACCGCTCCCTGGAGCAGCGCCCCAACAAGCGCCCGGTCAACTCCGACCTTCGTGAATCGGGTGCGATCGAGCAGGACGCCGACGTGATCATGTTCGTCTACCGCGACGAGGTGTATCACCCCGAGACCGAGCACAAGGGCGTGGCCGAGATCATCATCGGCAAGCAGCGTAACGGCCCCATCGGCTTCGTGCGCCTGGCGTTCATCGGCAAGTACACCCGCTTCGAGAACCTTGCGCCGGGCATGTACAACTTCGACGACGACGAGTAAACCTTCCGGGATCTGACTGGCCCCTGTGGGAGCGGATCGTGGGAGCGGGCTTGCCCCGCGATGGCGATGGTGAATTCACCGATGTCATCGCGAGGCAAGCTCGCTCCCACAGTGATATTTGTTCGCACGCTGGAATCCGACCACTACCGTCGGATTTGGTCAAAATTTGTGCTATATTCCGCGCCCGCGATTTTCCTGCACATTAGAACCGGTCACTGACATGCAAGCAGCCAAACCACTCTACGACTATCCCAAGTACTGGGCCGAATGCTTCGGGCCAGCGCCTTTCCTGCCGATGAGCAGGGAGGAGATGGATCAGCTCGGCTGGGACTCCTGCGACATCATCATCGTGACCGGTGACGCCTACGTCGACCATGCGTCGTTCGGCATGGCCATCATTGGCCGCCTGCTCGAGGCCCAGGGCTTCCGGGTGGGCATCATCGCCCAGCCGAACTGGCAGTCCAAAGACGACTTCATGAAGCTCGGCGAGCCGAACCTGTTCTTCGGCGTCGCGGCGGGCAACATGGACTCGATGATCAACCGCTACACCGCCGACAAGAAGATCCGTTCCGACGACGCCTATACCCCAGGCGGCCTGGCCGGCAAGCGTCCGGATCGCGCCAGCCTGGTGTACAGCCAGCGCTGCAAGGAAGCCTACAAGCACGTGCCGATCGTGCTCGGCGGCATCGAGGCCTCGCTGCGCCGCATCGCCCACTACGACTACTGGCAGGACAAGGTCCGCCACTCGATCCTGGTCGATGCCAGCGCCGACATCCTGCTGTACGGCAACGCCGAGCGGGCGATCGTCGAGGTCGCCCAGCGCCTGTCCCAGGGTGAAAGCATCGAGCACATCACCGACGTGCGTGGCACCGCGTTCATTCGCCGCGACACCCCGCAGGGCTGGTTCGAAATCGACTCCACCCGCATCGACCGTCCGGGGCGGGTCGACAAGATCATCAACCCGTACGTCAATACCCAGGACACCCAGGCCTGCGCCATCGAGCAGGCCAAGGGCGACCAGGAAGACCCGAACGAAGCCAAGGTCGTGCAGATCCTCGACAGTCCGAGCGTCACCCGCGAGAAGTCGGTGATCCGCCTGCCGTCGTTCGAAAAGGTGCGCAACGACCCGGTGCTCTACGCCCACGCCAACCGCGTGCTGCACCTGGAGACCAACCCGGGTAACGCCCGCGCCCTGGTGCAGAAGCATGGCGAGGTGGATGTGTGGTTCAACCCGCCACCCATCCCCATGACTACCGAGGAAATGGACTATGTGTTCGGCATGCCCTATGCGCGCATTCCGCACCCGGCCTATGGCAAGGAGCGCATCCCGGCCTACGAGATGATCCGCTTCTCGGTGAACATCATGCGTGGCTGCTTCGGCGGCTGCACCTTCTGCTCGATCACCGAGCACGAAGGCCGGATCATCCAGAACCGCTCCCACGAATCGATCCTGCACGAGATCGAGGAGATGCGTGACAAGGTGCCGGGCTTCACCGGCGTGGTCTCCGACCTTGGCGGCCCGACCGCCAACATGTACCGCATCGCCTGCAAGAGCCACGACATCGAGAAGCACTGCCGCAAGCCGTCGTGCGTGTTCCCGGGCATCTGCGAGAACCTCAACACCGACCACAGCTCGCTGATCGAGTTGTACCGCAAGGCTCGCGCCCTGCCGGGGGTGAAGAAGATCCTGATCGCTTCGGGCCTGCGCTACGACCTGGCCGTGGAGTCGCCGGAGTACGTGCGCGAGCTGGTCACCCACCACGTCGGCGGCTACCTGAAGATCGCCCCGGAGCACACCGAGCGTGGTCCGCTGGACAAGATGATGAAGCCGGGCATCGGCACCTACGACCGCTTCAAGCGCATGTTCGAGAAGTTCTCGAAGGAAGCGGGCAAGGAGCAGTACCTGATCCCGTACTTCATCGCCGCGCACCCAGGCACCACCGACGAAGACATGATGAACCTGGCCCTGTGGCTCAAGGGCAATGGCTTCCGCGCCGACCAGGTGCAGGCGTTCTACCCCTCGCCGATGGCCTCGGCCACCGCGATGTACCACTCGGGCAAGAACCCGCTGCGCAAGGTCACCTACAAGAGCGAGGGCGTGGAGATCGTCAAGAGCGAGGAGCAGCGCCGGTTGCACAAGGCGTTCCTGCGCTACCACGATCCGAAGGGCTGGCCGATGCTGCGTGAAGCGCTGCAGCGCATGGGCCGCGCCGACCTGATCGGGCCGGGCAAGCACCAGCTGATCCCGCTGCACCAGCCGCAGACCGACACCTACCAGAGCGCCCGGCGCAAGAACTCGACCCCGGCCGGCAGCCACAAGGTGGGCAAGGAGCAGAAGATCCTGACCCAGCACACCGGCCTGCCACCGCGCGCCAGCGACGGCAGCAAGCCGTGGGACAAGCGCGAGAAGGCCAAGGCCGAGGCGTTCGCCCGCAACCAGCAGGCGGCCAAGGAGCGCAAGGAAGCGGCCAAGGGCGGCAAGGGCAAGAAGCCGCGTCAGCCGGTCATTCCGCGTTGATTGATCTTTCATGGGGCTGCTTTGCAGCCCTTTCGCGACACAAGGCCGCTCCTACAGGAGATCGCATTCACCTGTAGGAGCGGCCTTGTGTCGCGAAAGGACCGCAAAGCGGTCCCGGGATATCAGCTTTCAATCAGGCTGCTTGTCGACCCACTTCGGCAACACCGGCGATTCGAACCGATCCATCCCGTCCAGCAGCTCATCCGGCTGCTGCCCAAGCAGCAGCATCGCCCGGTGCTGCGGCCGTACGAAGCCCTCTTCGACGATATGGTCGAGGAACCCGCCCAGTTTTTCATAGAAGCCGTTCACATCCAGCAGCCCCAGCGGCTTGGCGTGATAGCCCAGTTGCCCCCAGGTCCACACCTCGAACAGCTCCTCCAGCGTGCCCAGCCCGCCCGGCAAGGCGATGAAGGCGTCGCTGAGCTCGGCCATGCGCGCCTTGCGGGCATGCATGCCGTCCACCACTTCCAGGCGGCTCAGGCCCTTGTGGCCGATTTCGGCGTTCATCAGGCTCTGGGGAATGATGCCGATTACTTCGCCCCCAGCGGCCAGGGCGGCGTCGGCGACGGTGCCCATCAGGCCGACCGCGCCGCCGCCGTAGACCAGGGTCAGGCCACGGCGGGCGATGGCCTGGCCCAGGGCCACGGCGGCTTCGCGATAGGCAGGATTGGCGCCGATGCTGGCGCCGCAGAAGACACAAACGGAACGTACAGGCATTGCTTATCTCCCTTTACATGCGCGCACAGGGTAAGGCGCATGCCTGTCGCTTCCAAGGGGATTCATTCCGGGCGGGAGAACTCGCGGACTGAACCGCTGGCGCCATGGGCGTAGGCGGCGAGCAGGCTGTTCATGAAACTGGACAGGGACATTTCATTCGACTCCTAAATGAGAGGTTGTCCCATCGTCTATCAAGAGGGCATGATGTGCACTTTGATTGGTTGTATACAATCCATTGAACAAATCTACTGGCTGGCCACTTGACACCCCTTGACCCACATCAGGTACGGGCGTCCTGTTTTCAGGCAGTCTCGCAATTGATAAAACCCTGCCAAGGAGATTCATGATGTTTGCGAAAGCTGTAGCGGTATCCCTGCTGACCCTCGCCAGCGCCTCTGTCTTCGCTGCCGACAAGTGCTCGGTGACTGTCGACTCGACCGACCAGATGTCCTTCAACACCAAGGAAATCACCGTCGACAAGAGCTGCAAGGAATTCACCGTCAAACTGACCCACTCCGGCAACCTGCCGAAGAACGTCATGGGCCACAACCTGGTGATCAGCAAGACCGCCGACATGCAGGGCATCGCCACCGAGGGCATGTCGCAAGGTCTGGAGAAGGACTACATCAAGGCTGACAACGCCGCGATCATCGCTCACACCAAGATGATCGGCGCGCCTGAGAAGGAAACCGAGGTCAAGTTCGACGCCACCAAGCTGGAAGCCGGCGGCGACTACAGCTTCTTCTGCACCTTCCCTGGCCACATCTCGATGATGAAGGGCAAGGTCATCGTCAAGTAATCAA
>NZ_JAOCDM010000144.1 GCF_029840925.1 Pseudomonas sp. GD03858 | reverse complement strand
CGCTTCAGTGCAGCGCGTAATCCAGCACCACTGCGATAAAGATCAGCAGCCCCGCCCAATGGTTGTGCAGGAACGCCTTGAAGCACGACTCGCGGTCGAGCTTGCGCGTCGACCAGAACTCCCAGGCAAAGCACGCCGCCGCCGCCAGCAGCCCCAGGTGGAACCAGCCGCCCAGGTCGAAGCGATTGCCCGCCAGCAGCAGGCAGCCCAGCGACAGCAGCTGCAAGGTCAGGATGATCACCCGGTCGGCTTCGCCGAACAGGATGGCGGTGGATTTCACGCCGATCTTCAGGTCGTCGTCGCGGTCGACCATGGCGTAGTAGGTGTCGTAGCCCACCGTCCATAGCAGGTTGGCGATGTACAGCAGCCAGGCGCTGGCCGGCAGTTCGCCGCCTGCGGCGGTGAAGGCCATCGGGATGCCCCACGAGTACGCCGCGCCCAGCACCACCTGCGGGTAGTAGGTGTAGCGCTTCATGAACGGATAGCAGAACGCCAGGGCCACGGCGCCGAACGACAGCCACACGGTTGTCGCGTTGGTGCACAGCACCAGCAGGAAGCTCGCCCCGACCAGCACGGCGAACAGCATGAGCGCCTCGCGCGGTTTCACCCGGCCGCTGGCCAGCGGCCGGTCGGCGGTGCGCTTGACGTGGCCGTCCACCTTGCGGTCGGCGAAGTCGTTGATGCAGCAGCCGGCGGCGCGCATCAGCACCACGCCCAGGCCGAAGATCAGCACATTGGCCAGGGTCGGCGAGCCGTTGCCGGCGATCCACACTGCGGTCAGCGTTGGCCACAGCAGCAGGTAGATGCCGATCGGGCGGTCCATGCGGCTCAGCTGGATGAAGTCCCAGGCCCTTGGATGCAGGCGGTTGAGCGACTTGAGCAGGTTCAGGTACATCAGCGGTGTTCCTCCTTGGCCGCGTGCCACAGGGCGGGCAGGAACACCTCGGCCACCAGCAGGTCGAGGCCGTCGCGCGCGAAGCGCGAGCGGCGTCCCCACAGCCCGGCGCTGGCGATCTCGGCGGGCAGCCAGCCCTGTGGATAACTGCACACTTCGATTGGGTGACGGACGAACGCCTGGTCACAGAACAGCAGCTCGCCCAGCGAGCGGCTGCCCAGGGTCTCCAGGTCCAGCCCGCCGCGTTCCAGCGCGGTGCGGCTGGCCACGCTGCGGGCGAACACCCACGGTTGGCCATGGCCGCGCAGGTAGACCTCGCGCACCCAGCCCTGCGCGCCGGGAGCAAGGCTCAAGGCGGCGCATTCGTCGTCGCGCAGGGGCTGCCAGCCCTCGAACAGGGGGGTGACGCTGAAGTGGTCGTGGGAGAGACGGGTCAGGCGACGGGTCAGGGAGCCTTCGTCGAACAACCAGTCCAGGGTCGGCTGGTCGAGCGTGGTCGCCAGCTGTGGATACGCCAGCCACGCGACAGCGGCTGCTTGCGGGGTTTCGTAAGGCACGTGGGTATGCTTGATACAGGCCAGAGAGGCGGCGAGCTTAGCATGTTTGCCCCGAGCGCTTGCATACTGCTGGCAGGGCCAGTACAAAGCCCCCACGAATTGCGCGGTGGCCCCTTCGCGGGTAAGCCCGCTCCCACAGGTACAGCGCAGCCCTCAGGTTGTCTGCGGTCCTTGTGGGAGCGGGTTTACCCGCGAAGAGGCCATCAGCAGCAACAAGAAGCCTGAGCCTGTACCGAGGAAACGACCTGATGAAGAAGTGGCAATGTATTGTCTGCGGCCTGATCTACGACGAAGCCGAAGGCTGGCCGGACGACGGCATCGCCCCCGGCACCCGCTGGGAAGACGTACCGGAAGACTGGCTGTGCCCCGACTGCGGCGTGGGCAAGAGCGACTTCGAAATGATCGCCATCGGCTGATCCCCCTGAACTGAACAAGGAAGCACGACATGACGTCCCCCGTGGTGATCATCGGTACCGGCCTGGCCGGTTACAACCTGGCGCGAGAATTTCGCAAGCTCGACGGCGACACACCGCTGTTGCTGATCACCGCCGACGACGGTCGTTCCTATTCCAAGCCCATGCTTTCCACAGGTTTCGCCAAGCAGAAGGACGCCGACGGCCTGTGCATGGCCGAGCCGGGCGCCATGGCCGAGCAGCTCAAGGCCGAAATCCGCACCCACACCCGCATCAGCGGTATCGATCCGGGGCACAAGCGCCTGTGGATCGGCGAGGAAGCCGTCGAGTACCGCGACCTGGTGCTGGCCTGGGGCGCGCAGACCGTGCAGGTGCCGGTCGAGGGCGATGCCAGCGATAGGGTCTTCCCGATCAACGACCTCGAGGACTATGCACGCTTCCGTGCTGCCGCCGCTGGCAGGCAGCGGGTGCTGATCCTCGGCGCCGGACTGATCGGCTGCGAGTTCGCCAACGACCTTACCCTCGGTGGCCTGCAGTGCGAGGTCGTCGCCCCGTGCGAGCAGGTGATGCCGACCTTGCTGCATCCGGCCGCCGCCGCCGCTGTGCAGGCGGGCCTGGAAGGGCTGGGCGTGCGCTTTCACCTCGGTCCGGTGCTGACCCGCCTGCTGCGGGCCGGGGAGGCGCTCGAGGCGCACCTGTCCGATGGCAGCGTGATTCCCTGCGACCTCGTGGTGTCGGCCATCGGCTTGCGTCCGCGTACCGACCTGGCCGCGGCGGCGGGCTTGCAGGTCAATCGTGGCGTCGTGGTGGACCGCCAGTTGCGTACTTCTCACGCCAACATCCATGCCCTGGGCGACTGCGCCGAAGTCGATGGTATCAATCTGCTGTATGTCATGCCGCTGATGGCCTGTGCCCGCGCCTTGGCCCAGACCCTGACCGGCAAGCCGACGGCGGTGGCCTACGGCCCGATGCCGATCACCGTGAAGACCCCGGCTTGCCCACTGGTGGTGTCCCCGGTGCCACCCGGTCATGAGGGCACCTGGGTGGTGGAGGGTGGCGGCGCTGACCTGAAAGTGCTCTGCCATGGCGCTGATGGCCAGCTGCTGGGTTACGCCCTGACCGGTGGCGCGGTCATGGAAAAACTGGCGCTGAATCGGCAGTTGCCGCCCTTGATGGCGTAAATAGCGCGCGTTCTGTCGGATTTATCCTGTTCTTGCCGCGACAATGGCCGCCCAGATACTGGCGCGGCCCCGGTCGGCGTGCCATCCTCACTGGCGTCTACCGCAGCCTAGAGCCTGCGGTGCCTTGAACGCTGCTCCACTCGGCAGCACGGCATAACAACAAGAAATCCCGTCAAAGAGGCTTCACTATGCGTAAACCAGAACTCGCCGCCGTCATCGCCGAAAAGGCCGATCTGACCAAGGAAAAGGCCAACCAGGTCCTCAACGCGATTCTCGACAGCATCACCGGCGCGCTCGACAAGGACACCGTTACCCTGGTCGGTTTCGGCACCTTCGAAAAACGCCACCGTGGCGCCCGCACCGGCAAGAACCC
This sequence comes from Pseudomonas sp. GD03858, assembly GCF_029840925.1. Lineage (GTDB taxonomy): Bacteria > Pseudomonadota > Gammaproteobacteria > Pseudomonadales > Pseudomonadaceae > Aquipseudomonas. The sequence continues at coordinate 8,508 of NZ_JAOCDM010000144.1, read as the reverse complement.
GCAGACTGGCCAGCCGGTGAAGATCAAAGCCAGCAATACCGTCGCCTTCAAGCCAGGCAAGAACCTGCGCGACAGCGTCAACACCCCGGCCAAACCCACCAAGAAAAAGTGATCGACAGCTCACCGCGACGGGCGCCTTGAGGGCGCCCGTTGTGTTTGTGTTGAGAAAAAGCGGCGAACTTGCATAAAAAGGGCGATAAGCGGATAAACTGCGCGACTCAGTCACTTTTCACTCGAGGCGCGTTGATGAAGTTTCGCTTTCTTCTCTGGGCCATGGGCCTGCTGATGGCCAAGGCCAGCCGCAACAGCCCGGCGTTCCAGCAGCAGCTGCAGGACAAGGATCTGGTCTTCCAGATGCAGACACTCGATGGCAAGGTCGCCCGGCACTTCATCGTCAAGGACCTGCGCATCAGCAGCAAGGGCGGCCTGCACCCGCAGCCGGCCTTCGCCATCGCCTTCAAGGATGCCGCCTACGGCTTCGCCACGCTGCAGGCCGGCAACAAGCAGCTGGCGTTCATGCAGGGGATTCAGGAGAAGAACATCCAGATCAAGGGCAATCCGGCGCTGGTGATCTGGTTCCAAGGCTTGATGAAGTACCTGAAGCCGAAGAAAAAGGGTTGATATGCAACACGGAACAAAGCACCTGTGGGAGCGGGTTTACCCGCGAATAGGGCGGCGGATTCACCGCGGCATACGCGGGTAAACCCGCCCCCACAGGGCAGAGGTCCGGCTACATCAATGCGGCGTGTGGAACTGCGACGCCAGCTCGCGTAGCAGGGCCTCGGCCTCCAGCACCTTGTTCACCACCTCTTCGGCCTTGTCCCGGGTCAGCCCCAGGCGATCGAGCAGGGCCTCGGGAATCTCGTCCTGTGGCCCCGAGCCTATGCCCCGCGAGCGCAGCAGGCGAATCGCCAGGCAGACCAGGTTCGGGAAGGCTGCATACTCGCCGTCGTACGCCGGATCGTGCTGGAAACGCAGGGCCGTGGACAGCTCATCGGGCATGTCCCACAGCTTCATCAGCCAGGCACCGATCTGTTCGCGGCTGATCCCCAGCAGGTGCTGTTCCACATAGCTGTGGCACAGGTGCGGGTTGACCTCCAGATGGCGGCAGATCAGCGAGAAATGCGGCGGGAAGACGTGGGCCAGCAGCAGGTAGCCGAAGTTGTGCAGCAGGCCGGCCAGGTAGGTCAGGCCCGCTTCCGGGCGCTCGGCGCGCGGCATGGCGCGGGTCAGGCCCTCGATCACTGCGGCAGTGTAGATCGACTGCTGCCAGTAAGGCGTGGCTTGCTGCGGGTGGTCCTTGGGCAGGCTCAGGGTCTTGCCCAGAGCCAGACCGAGGGCCAGGTTGATCACCAGGTCGAAGCCCAGCACACGGACGATGGCGTCCTCCACCGAGCGAATCTTGCCGGGCGAGGCGTAGTACGGGGAGGCAGCCCAGCTGACCACCTGCGCGGCCAGGGCCGGGTCGGTCTCCACCACGCCGGTGATGTCGTCGATGCTGGCGTTGGGATCGACCCGCAGCTTGATGATCTTCTGCGCGGTGTCGGCCAGTGGTGGGATCTCGATGGTCTCTTCGAGGCGCTTCTGGATGCGCCGGGCGGTGAACGCCTGCACCGCTTTGGTGATTTCGTGTGGGTCGTCACCCGGGCGGTCGAGGTTCGGCCGAATGTCCTTGACCTCCTGGCCGAAGCTGCTGGCGCTGGCCTTGGCGAGCATCTTCTTGAACGCGGTCCGGCCGATCTCCAGCAGCAGGCCCGCCTCGCCGGACTGGATCAGCACGACCTCGTTGTCGAGCAAGCTCTTTTCGTACTGGCACGGCGAACTGGTCAGGGCCGGGATGGCGGGCAGAGTCTTGAGGTGGTGCTTGTCGAGCATCTGCCTCAGGCGTGCCAGCGGCACGGCGGTGAGCTTGCGGCCGGTCAGCTCTTCGAGGCGCTTGAGGTCCAGCAGCTGGCTCTGTGGAAACAGCACCATTAGCGCGCCGATCTCGTCGTCGAGCAGCACCGCCCGCACGATGGTGGCGGCAGGCAGGGCCGGATGTTCGGGCACTTCGCGATAGCTGACGCCGAGTTTGTCGAGCAACAGCCGGATGACAGACGGTGCGTGTGGGGTTGCGGTATCCAAGGCAACTTCAGTCATGGTCTGTATCCAAAAATTTCTCTAAACGCGAAGTATAACCAGCCTGACACTCAAGCTGGATCCATTATGGGACGGGCGTCACACCTGGCCATATTGCTGGCCGTGGCGCAGCCAGCGGTCGAGCAACGGGCTGACGTGATCGGGCCAGCGTGCCAGCAGGGCCTGGGCGGCGTCGCGCACGGCCGGCAGCAGGTCGGCGTCGCGCATCAGGTCGGCGACCTTGAACTGTAGCAGGCCAGTCTGGCGGGTCCCGAGCATCTCGCCGGGGCCACGCAACTCCAGGTCCTTTTCTGCTATGACGAATCCGTCGTTGGTTTCCCGCATGATGCCCAGGCGTTCGCGGCCGATCTGCGACAGCGGCGGGTGGTAGAGCAGCACGCAGTGGCTCGCCGCGCTGCCCCGGCCGACCCGGCCACGCAGCTGGTGCAACTGGGCCAGGCCCAGGCGCTCGGGGTTCTCGATGATCATCAGGCTGGCATTGGGCACGTCGACGCCGACCTCGATCACCGTGGTGGCCACCAGCAGTTGCAGGTCGCCGGCCTTGAATTCGGCCATCACTGCGGCCTTTTCGGCGGGCTTCATGCGTCCGTGGATCAGGCCCACGCGCAGCTCGCCCAAGGCACTGCCCAGCTCCTCGAAGGTGCTTTCGGCAGCCTGGCAGGTCAGCTCCTCGGACTCCTCGATCAGGGTGCACACCCAATAGGCCTGGCGGCCTTCGGCACAGGCGGCGCGGACCCGCTCGACCACTTCGAAACGGCGGCTATCGGCGACCAGAACGGTGTTCACCGGGGTGCGCCCGGGTGGCAGCTCGTCGAGGATCGAGGTGTCCAGGTCGGCATAGGCGCTCATGGCCAGGGTGCGCGGGATCGGCGTGGCGGTCATGATCAGCTGGTGCGGGCACAGCTGGCCCATGACGCCCTTCTTGCGCAGGGCCAGGCGCTGCTGCACGCCGAAACGGTGCTGTTCGTCGATGATCGCCAGGGCCAGGTGCTTGAACTGCACCTCGTCCTGGAACAGCGCGTGGGTGCCGACCACCATGGGCGCGCCATTGGCGATCTGCTCCAGGGCGCTGGCGCGGGCCTTGCCCTTGAGCTTGCCGGCCAGCCAGGCGACTTCGATGCCCAGCGGTTCCAGCCAGCGCTTGAAGGTAATGAAATGCTGTTCGGCAAGGATCTCGGTGGGCGCCATCAGCGCCACCTGGTAGCCGGCTTCCAGTGCCTGCAGCGCCGCCAGGGCGGCGACCACCGTCTTGCCGGCGCCCACGTCGCCCTGCACCAGGCGCATCATCGGCTCGTGCTGGCTGAGATCGTAGGCAATTTCGTTGCCGACCCGCTGTTGGGCGCCGGTCGGGCTGAAGCCGAGGTTGGCCAGGTACTGCGCCGGCAAGCGCGTGGCCTTGGGCAGTACTGGCGCGCGCAGGGCACGTTGGCTTTCGCGCAGGCGCTGCTGCGACAACTGGTGGGTCAGGAGCTCTTCGAAGGCCAGGCGGTGCTGGGCCCAGTGATGGCCTTCGGCGAGTTCGTCGAGGTCGGCATCGGCCGGTGGGTTGTGCAGGTAGCGGATGGCGTCGCTCAGCGGCGCCAGCTGGTAGTCGCGGGCCAGTTCGTCGGGCAGCCAGTCGGGCAGGCTGCGCGGGCCGAGCAGGCCGAGGCTCTGCTGGCACAGCAGGCGCAGGCGCTGCTGGGTCAGGCCTTCAGTGGTCGGGTAGATCGGTGTCAGCGTCTGTTCGACCGGTGGCGGTGCTTCCTCGCCATTCAGCGCCCGGTATTCCGGGTGGTAGATCTCCAGCCCCGAGGCGCCGGGGCGGGCTTCACCATAGCAGCGCAGGTGGGTGCCACGCTTGAGGCCTTCCTTCTGCGCATTGCTGAAATGGTAGAAGCGCAGGCTCAGCGTGCCGCTGCCGTCACCCAGGCGCACGACAAGGCTGCGGCGCTTGCCCATGGTCACGTCGGCCCCGCTGACCACGCCCTCGATCACCGCGTCCTGGCCTGGCCGCAGCTGACCGATGGGCACCACGCGGGTGCGGTCCTGATAGCGCAGCGGCAGGTGGAACAGCAGGTCCTGCAGGTTCTCCAGGCCGACCTTGGCGAGTTTTTCCGCCATGGCGTCGCCTACGCCCTTGAGCGTGGTGACCGGGACGTTCGACAGCTCGGTCATGGGTTCAGGCCGGTTGTTCCACCGGCGGCTTGGCCACCGAGCAGAGGCGAATCGAGTCGGCGAGGATCTCGATGGCCTTGGGCCGCGGGAAGCTGGCGCGCCAGGCGATGGCCACGGTGCGGAACGGTGCGGGCGCGGTCAGCGGACGGACTTCGATGACCCCTGGTGCGTAGTGGTGGCTGTGCACGGCCGACAGCGGCAGGATCGACACGCCCAGGCCGGAGGCGACCATGTGGCGGATGGTCTCCAGCGAGCTGGACTCGACCGTGGTGTGCTTGGAGCCTTCGCTGCCCTTGTTCAGGGTCGGGCACGCCTCGAGCACCTGGTCGCGGAAGCAGTGGCCTTCACCGAGCAGCAGCAGGCTCTTGTCGTTGAGCATGGCGGTGTCGATGGTGTCCTTGGCGGTCCACGGGTGGTCGGCCGGCATCAGCGCGCAGAACGGCTCGTCGTACAGCGGCAGGGTCAGCACGTCGGCCTCGTTGAACGGCAGGGCGATGATCACCGCGTCCAGCTCGCCATTGCGCAGCTTCTCGCGCAGCACGTGGGTGAAGTTTTCTTCGATGTACAGCGGCATCTGCGGCGCCACGCGGTGCAGCTGCGGGATCAGGTGCGGGAAGAGATAGGGGCCGACGGTATAGATGGCGCCGACCTTGAGCGGGGCGGTCAGTTGGTTCTTGCCGGCCTGGGCCAGTTCGCGAATGCCCTGGGCCTGCTCCAGCACCTTCTGCGCCTGGGCGACGATGCTTTCACCGACCGGGGTCAGGCGCACCGCGCTCTTGCTGCGCTCGAAGATCAGCACGCCGAGTTCGTCCTCGAGCTTCTTGACGCCCACCGACAAGGTCGGCTGGCTGACATGGCAACGCTCGGCGGCGTGGCCGAAGTGCTGCTCTTGCGCGAGGGTGACGATATAGCGAAGTTCGGTGAGGGTCATAACGTGCGTCCATGAAGTTGCGGCCCCAGCATAGCGGCTGCAATCGATAGACGCACGTTATCAGACTTGCCGTTTTGTGACAGAAACAAAAACGTCAGCGTCGGTCCAGCGAGTAGACGAACGGGGCGACGACCTCGATCGTGCCGTTGTTCAGCAACTCCGCCGGCGGCTTGGGTACCGTGCCGGCACGACGGATCATCTCCATCGTGGCGCGGTCCAGCGCCGCGCTGCCGGAACCACCGGCCAGCGAGTACGAGATCACCTTGCCTTCGGCGTCGACCACGAAGCGCAGGCGGTTGATGCCCTGCAGCCCGCGACGTCGAGCGTCCTCAGGGTACTTCTTGTACTTGGCCAGGTGGCGCAGCAGGTCGCTCTGCCAGCTCGGCAGGGCATTGCTGTTGGACGCGATGCTCGGCTGTGGCGCCGCCGACTTCTGCGGTGGCGAGTTGCTGGGCGGCGTGTCCGCGACATCTTCCTTGGCCGGTGGCTCGTCCTTCGGCGGCTCAGGCTTCTTCTCGGGCTTGGGCGGCTGCGGCTTGGCCTTGGGCTTGGGCGGCTTGGCGATGGCGATCTTAGGCTTCGGTGCCTCCGCCAGCTTGGGCAGGGGCGGCTCCTCGACCGGTGCCGGTGGCTTGGGTGCGGCCTTTGGCGGTGGTGGCGGCGCGGGCTCGGGCAGCGGTGCCAGCTCGACCATCATCGCTGCCGGGGGCAGCTCGAGGGCCTGGGGCACCGACCAGTTGAGCGTCAGCAGCACGGCGACCGCGTGCACACCCAGCACGATCGCCAGGCTGCCACCGTAGCGCGCCATGTTTGAGCGCGTTTTCGTCATTTCTTGGCTGCCGTCTCGAGTCCGACCAGGCCGACCTTCAGGTAACCGGCGGCACGCATGGTGTTCATCACTTCCATCAGGTCGCCGTAGTCGACGCCCTTGTCAGCCTGGAAGAAGATGGTGGTTTCCTTGTCACCCTTGGTCTTGGCATCGAGCATCGTGCCAAGCTGGTCGGGCTGGGCCACCTGGTCATCGCCGACGTACAGCTTCTTGTCGGCCTTGACGCTGACGAACACCGGCTTCTCGGGCCTCGGCGCCGGCTTGGCGGTCGAGGCGGGCAGGTCGACCTTGATGTCGACCGTGGCCAGGGGGGCCGCGACCATGAAGATGATCAGCAGCACCAGCATCACGTCGATGAACGGCGTGACGTTGATTTCGTGGTTCTCGGCGAGGTCGTCGCCACCTTCGTTGAGATGCAGGCCCATGGCTTACCCCACTTTCACCATGTGCGGGGCGGCGCGCTCGCCACCCTGATGGTCCAGGTCACGGCTGACCAGCAGCAGCACCTGCGCGGAAGCGTCGGAGACCTGGGCCTTGTAGCCAGCGATGGAGCGGGCGAAGACGTTGTAGATGACCACTGCCGGAATCGCGGCGACCAGGCCCAGGGCGGTGGCCAGCAGGGCCTCGGCGATGCCCGGGGCGACCACGGCCAGGTTGGTGGTCTGGGTCTTGGCGATGCCGATGAAGCTGTTCATGATGCCCCACACGGTACCGAACAGGCCGACGAACGGCGCGGTGGAACCGATGGTGGCCAGCACGCCGGTGCCGCTGCTCATGCTGCGGCCACTGGCGGCCACCAGGCGCTCCAGGCGGAAGCTGACGCGCTCCTTGATGCCTTCCTTCTCGCGGGCGTTGGCCGACAGGCGCATCTCCTCGAGGGCGTCGTGCACCAGGGTGTGGGCCAGGGTGCCTTCCTTGTTCGCCAGCTCGCTGGCTTCCTTCAGGCTTACGGAGCGCTTCAGGGCAGCGATTTCACCACGCAGGCGGCGCTTGGCGCCCATCAGCTCGAAGCCTTTGGCGATCCAGATGGTCCAGGTGATGATCGAGGCGATGACCAGGCCGATCATCACGGCCTTCACCACCACGTCGGCGTTCTTGTACATGCCCCATGGGGACAGGTCGTGGGCCATGCCCAGCGAGGTGTCTTCGACCAGCGGTTGCACGTTTTCGTCGACCGGCGCCTGGCCTTCGGCTGGCGCGCTTGCCTCGGCCGGGGCCCCGATCGGCGCGGCTACCGGCGCCTGGCCTTCGCCAGTCGGCGCGGCTGGCGCGCTGGCGGCTGCAGGGGCCGCTGCGGCGGTGGTCGGCTCATCGGCCATGGCAGCTGGGGCCAGCACCAGGCTGAACATCAGCGCGGCGATGGCGCGCCAGGCGCGCGACGGGGTTGGCGAAGCGAAAGGTTGAGTACGTGTCATGCTGGCCGGACCTGATGAAGAGAAATGGGTTGAGTTCTCCAAGGCCTCGAAGCAGGCCGAGAACAGACAAGGCCGCCATTATTGCAAGTAATTCTTGTTAACAGAAGTAATGAGATTGGTTTTTTTAACCTTTGTCTAGCCGTTGATCGCGTAATCCGGCTAGCCTGCCCCTTTGGATTTGGAGTTTCGTGATGTCGGACATCAGCGCATTGATCGTAGGTTGTGGCGATGTGGGAGGGCGTCTGGCGCGTCAGTTGCTGGCCAAGGGCTGGCAGGTCGGTGGCCTTCGCCGTTCGGTGGATCAGCTTCCCCAGGGCGTTCAGCCGATCGCCGCCGATCTGTCCGAGCCGCAGATGCCGAGCGCCTGGCCTGGGCAGGGGCCTGATTACCTGGTGTATTGCGTGGCGGCCAGCCAGCACGATGAAGCCGGCTACCAGGCGGCCTACGTCGAAGGTTTGCGCCATGTGCTGGGATGGCTGGCGGCGAAAGGGCAGCGGCCGCGACGCTTGGTGTTCGTATCCAGCAGCAGTGTTCATGCGCAGCAGGACGGAGAGTGGATCGACGAAACGGCGGCCACCGAGCCCGAGGGCTATTCCGGCCGGGTGATGCTGGAGGCCGAGCGCCTGGCATTGCAGAGCGGGATCCCGGCCAGCATCGTGCGCCTGACCGGCATCTATGGTCCGGGGCGCGAGTGGCTGCTGAGCCAGGTGCGCCAGGGCTATCGCGTGGCCGAAGAGCCGCCGCTGTATGGCAACCGCATCCATGCCGAGGATGCCGCCAGCCTGCTCGCTCACCTGCTGCAGGCCGATGCCCGGGGCGTGGCGCTGGATGACTGCTATCTAGGCGTCGATGACGATCCGGCGCCGTTGGCCGAGGTGGTGGCCTGGTTGCGCGAGTACCTGGGGGTCACCCAGTGGTCGGACGAGCAGCGGGTGCGGCGTACCGGCAGCAAGCGCTGTAGCAATGCGCGGGCACGGGCGTTGGGGTGGGTGCCGCAGTACCCGAGCTATAAAGAGGGGTACGCCGCCATTCTCGAG
>NZ_JAOCDM010000143.1 GCF_029840925.1 Pseudomonas sp. GD03858 | reverse complement strand
ACGCCCGGATGGGCAGCGTGATCCGCAGTACCTGGTGGAGCTGATCGAGCGCCAACGGGTCAGTGTGGTTCAGTTCGTGCCAGCGCTGCTGCAACAGTTCCTCGAGCAGGTGGACAGCGCCCGCTGCGCGAGCCTGACCGACATCGTCTGCGGCGGTGGCGAGCTGACCGAGGCATTGGCCCGTCAGGTGCGCGAGTGCTTGCCGCAGGTGCGCCTGCACAACGTCTACGGTCCGACCGAAACCACGGTGGACTGCAGCGTCTGGACCTTGCAGCCGCAAGACCCACTGCCACAGGGCGCGCTGCCGATTGGCCGCCCCATCGACAACACCCGGCTGTACGTGCTCGATGGCCATGACCAGCCCGTGCCGATCGGCGTGGCCGGCCAGCTGCACATCGGCGGTGCCGGGGTGGCGCGTGGTTACCTGGGACTGGCGGAGCAACAGGCCGAGCGCTTCATCGCCAGCCCGTTCAACGAGGGCGAGCGCCTGTACCGCAGCGGTGACCTGGTGCGCCAGCGCGCCGATGGCGTGCTCGAGTTCCTCGGGCGCAGCGACCATCAGATCAAGCTGCGCGGTCTGCGCATCGAACCGGGCGAGATCGAGGCCTGCCTGGAACGCCAGCCCGGTGTGCGTGAAGCCGTGGTGCTGGTGCATGACGCCGCGCCTGTGGGGCCACGCCTGGTGGCCTACCACACGGGCGAGGTGCAGCCAGACGAGGCCTTGCGCCAAGCGCTGCTGGCGCGGCTGCCGGAGTACATGGTACCGGCGCTGTTCGTCCACCTCGAGGCGCTGCCGCTGACCCCCAACGGCAAGCTCGACCGCAAGGCGCTGCCGACGCCGGAGCTGCCGGCGCGCGTTTACCAAGCGCCGCAAGGCGACACCGAACAGCTGCTGGCCGGGATCTGGGCCGAACTGTTGGGCGTGGAACGGGTAGGGCGCCATGACAACTTCTTCGAACTGGGTGGCCACTCGTTGCTGGCGGTGACCCTTGTCGCCCGGCTGCGCGAGGTTGGCCTGGCGGCGGATATCCGCGTGCTGTTCGGCCAGCCGAGTGTCGCGGCGCTGGCGGCGACGCTGGGCCAGGCGCAGCGCATCGAAGTGCCGGCCAACCGGATTGCGCCCAACTGCAGCCATATCACCCCGGACATGCTGACGCTGCTGACGCTGGATCAGCCCGCCATCGACCGAATCGTGGCCGCCGTGCCGGGAGGCGCGGTCAATGTGCAGGACATCTACCCACTGGCGCCTCTGCAGGAGGGCATTCTCTACCTGCACCTGAGCACCCCGCAGGCCGACCCCTACGTGCTGCGCGCGCGCATGCGCTTCAGCGACCTGGGGCGGCTGGAGGCGTTCAGCGACGCCTTGCAGCGCGTCATCGACCGCCATGACATCCTGCGCACCGCCGTGCTCTGGGACGGTTTGCCCCAGCCGGTGCAGGTAGTCTTGCGCCAGGCGCCCCTGCAGGTCTTGCCGCTCCTCGATGAAGCGCCCGTGAGCCTGGCCCTGGACCAGGCGCCCCTGATTCGCTTGCACTGGCGCCAGGACCCGGCCACCGGCCAGGTCGAGGCGGTGCTGCTCTATCACCATATCGTGCTCGACCATGTCGCCATGCAGACGGTGCAAGGCGAGCTGCAGGGTTATCTCGCGGGCCAAGGGGCGCCGGCCTTGGCCTCGGTGCCTTATCGCAACTATGTGGTGCAGGCGCGAAACGCCGTCAGCGAGGCCGAGCACGAAGCGTTCTTCCGTAACCTGTTGGGGGACATCGACGAGCCGACCTTGCCGTTCGGCCTGCGCGACGTGCAGGGCGGACAGGCCATCGAAGTGGCCGATGTCGCTTGCACGGGCCGACTGTACGCCCGGCTGCGCGAGCAGGCACGGCAATTGGGCGTGAGCAGCGCCAGCCTGTTGCATCTGGCCTGGGCGCGCCTGCTGGGGGCGCTCAGTGGCCGCGACAGCGTGGTATTCGGCACCGTGCTGCTGGGCCGCCTGCAGGGCGGCGAGGGCAGCGAACGGGCGCTGGGCATGTTCATCAACACCCTGCCGCTGCGCATCGACCTGGGCGACACCGGCGTGGCCGAAGGTGTGCGCGCGGCGCACGCTCGCCTGTCGGCGCTGCTGCGCCATGAGCATGCCTCGCTGGCCCTGGCCCAGCGCTGCAGTGGCGTGGCGGCACCGCTGCCGCTGTTCAGCGCGATCCTCAACTACCGGCAGGTCGCGCCCACCGCGACGCTGGACCCCGCCTGGCAAGGCATAGAGCAGCACGGTGTCGAAGGGCACGGCAACTATCCCCTGGCTGTGGATATCGATGACCTCGGCGATGGCCTGCGCCTGACCGTGCGGGCGGCGCCCCAGGCGGGTGCCCGACGTGTCGCCGCGCAGATGCTGCAGGTCATCGAGGGCGTGCTGGAGGCGCTCGAGCGGCAACCGGGACTGGCGCTGTGGCAAGTACCCGTGCTGCGAGCCGATGAAGCGCGCCAGGTACTGGGCGAGTTCAACGACACCGCGGTGGACTACGACCTGACAGTGACCTTGCATGGCCTGATCGAGGCGCAGGTACGGCGCACGCCCGACGCGCTGGCGGTCAAGGCCCAAGGGCAGGGGCTGAGCTATCGCCAGCTCGACGAACAGGCCAACCGCCTGGCCCATCACCTGATCGAACTGGGCGTCAGACCGGATGATCGCGTGGCGATCTGCGTCGAGCGTGGCTTGTCGATGGTGGTCGGCCTGCTGGCGATCCTCAAGGCCGGTGGCGCCTATGTGCCGGTCGATCCGGACTATCCCGCCGAACGTATTGGCCACATGCTCGTGGACAGCGCGCCGGTGGCGGTGCTGGTGCATGGCGCCACCGCCCACGTGCCCGAGGGTGGACGCGTCATCGACCTCGACCGCCCCAGCTGGCAGGCGCAGCCGTCCTGGGCGCCACAGGTGCCGGGCTTGACCTCGCGGCACCTGGCCTACGTGATCTATACCTCGGGCTCCACCGGCTTGCCCAAGGGTGTGATGAACGAGCACGCCGCAGTGGTCAACCGCCTGCGCTGGATGCAGGACGCCTACCGCCTCGGCGCGCAGGACGTGGTGCTGCAGAAGACCCCGTTCAGCTTCGACGTGTCGGTCTGGGAGTTCCTCTGGCCGCTGCAGACCGGTGCCTGCCTGGTCATGGCCCGCCCGGGCGGTCATCGCGACCCTGAATACCTGCGCGCGATCATTGGCGAAGAGCAGGTGAGCACGCTGCACTTCGTGCCCTCGATGCTGGATGTGTTCCTGGCCCATGGCGAGGTTCGGCCCGAGGCGCTCAAGCGTGTGCTGTGCAGCGGCGAGGCCTTGCCCGGCAGCCTGGTGCGGCGTTTCCAGGCGCAGTTGCCGACGGTCGAGCTGCACAACCTCTACGGCCCTACCGAGGCGGCGGTGGATGTCAGTTCATGGCACTGCGTGAGCGCGCCGGACAACACGCCGATCGGCAAGCCGATCGCCAACACCACGCTGTACGTGCTGGACGCCCATGGCCAGCCGGTGCCGCGTGGCGTGCCCGGCGAGCTGTACATCGGTGGCGTGCAGGTGGCCCGCGGCTATCTGAACCGTGCCGAACTGACCGCCGAACGCTTCATCGACGACCCGTTCGCCGAGCAGGCCGGTGGCCGCCTGTACCGGACCGGCGACCTGGCGCGGCATCTGCCGGATGGCAACATCGAATACCTGGGGCGCAACGACGACCAGGTGAAGATCCGTGGCCTGCGCATCGAACTGGGCGAGATCCAGGCGTGCCTGACGGCGATCGAAGGCATCAAGGAAGCCGTGGTGCTGGCTCGCGATCAACACCTGGTGGCGTACTACACCGGCACCCGGCATGCCACGGACGCGCTGCGCGCGGCGCTGCTCGAGCGGCTGCCGGCGTTCATGCTGCCGGCCTCGTTCACTTACCTGGAAGCATTGCCGTTGAGCCCCAATGGCAAGCTGGACCGCAAGGCGCTGCCTGTGCCGCAACTGCTGCAACAGGCCTATGAAGCGCCGCAAGGCGACGTCGAAACATTGCTGGCGCGGCTCTGGAGCGAGCTGCTGGATGTAGCCCAGGTCGGCCGTCACGACAACTTCTTCGAACTGGGCGGCCATTCGCTGCTGGCCGTGACCCTTACCGCGCGCATGCGCCAGGCCGGACTGGCGGCGGACGTGCGAGTCCTGTTCGGGCAGCCGACGCTGGCCGCCCTGGCCACGGCGGTGGGGCGCGAAGTCGAGCCTGTGGTGCCGGCCAACCGCATTCCGACCGGTTGCGCACGCATCACCGCGGACATGTTGCCACTGGCGACACTGGAGCAGCCTGCCCTCGACGCCCTGGTGCAAAGCATTCCCGGTGGCGCGGCCAACGTGCAGGACATCTATGCGCTGGCCCCGCTGCAGCAGGGCATCCTCTACCACCACCTGGCCAGTGCCGAGGTGGATCCCTATGTCCTGCAGATGGGCTTTGCCTTCGCCGGCCAGGACGAGCTGGACGCCTTCGTCGCGGCGCTGAACCAGGTGATCGCCCGCCACGACGTGCTGCGCAGCAGCGTGCATTGGCAAGGGCTGGACGAGGCCGTGCAGGTGGTCTGGCGCGACGCCCGGTTGCAGATCGAGCCCGCGCTGGACGGCGTGCGCCTGGACATGGGCCGCGCGCCGCTGATGCACCTGAGCAGCCGGGTGGAACATGGCCGGCTACAGGCAACCCTGCTGCTGCACCATATCCTGCTCGACCATGCCGCCCTGGAACTGCTGGTGGCCGAGGTCGCCGACGTGCTGCTGGACCGTGCGCCCCAGGGCGACAGCGTGCCGTACCGCAACTATGTGGCGCAGGCTCGATTGCGTGACGACGGCCAGGCCCAGGAAGCCATGTTCCGCGAACTGCTGGGCGATATCGACGAGCCGACCGAAGTATTCGGCCTGCGTGACGTGCTGGGCGACGGCCGCCATGTGCTCGACCACCGCCAGCCGCTGGACAGTCATCTGGCCCAGCGTCTGCGTGAGCAGGCGCGAGCGTTGGGCGTCAGCGCCGCCAGCCTGGTTCACCAGGCCTGGGGCCAGGTGCTGGCGCAATTGTCCGGGCGCGAGGAGGTGGTGTTCGGCACTGTGCTGCTGGGGCGTCTGCAAGGTGGTGAAGGCGCCGAGCGGGCGCTGGGCATGTTCATCAACACCCTGCCGCTGCGGGTCAGCGTCGGTTCGGCAGGCGTCGCCGATGGCGTGCGCCTGACTCACCAGCGCCTGGCGCGGCTGCTGGCCCATGAGCAGGCCTCCCTGGCCCTGGCCCAACGCTGCAGCGGCGTTCCGGCCTCGCAGGCGCTGTTCACCAGCTTGCTGAACTACCGCCACAGCGCGGCGAATACCCGTGGACAGGCTCGCGCCTGGGAAGGCATCGAGCTGCTGGCCGCCCATGAGCGCAGCAACTACCCGCTGGTGGTGAGCGTCGATGACCTGGGCCGTGACTTCCTCCTGACGGTGCAGGCCGTGCCGGAAGTGGACGGGGTGTTGCTCTGTCAGTTGCTCGAGGCGGCCCTCGAGGGCTTGGCCGATAGCCTGGAGAAAGCACCGCAGACGGCGTTGCACAGTAGCGTCGGATTGCCGGACGCCGAGCGCCAGCGGGTGCTGCGACAGTTCAACGACACGCGGCGCGAATACCCGCGCGAAGTGCCGGTGCATGGGCTGTTCGAAGCCAACGCCAAGCTCAACCCCGAAGCCCTGGCCGTGGCCCATGGCACACGACGCTGGAGCTACCAGGCGCTGAACCGGCAAGCCAACCGCCTGGCCGGACACCTGCTGGAGCAGGGCGTTCAGGCCGGCGACCGGGTGGCGCTGCTGCTGCCGCGCTCGTTCGAGCTGCTGGTGGCGCAACTGGCCACGAGCAAGTGCGGCGCGGTGTTCGTGCCGCTGGATGGCAATGCCCCGCTGAAGCGCCAGGCGTTCATGGTCGCCGACAGCCAGGCGCGGCTGCTGCTGACCCACAGCGACCAGCCCGTGGTGGAGGGTGCGCGCCGCATCGAACTGGACCGACTCGAGCTGGACCGCTATGCCTGCGAAGACCTGGGCTTGGCGGTGGATGCCGGCGCTGCGGCCTACATCATGTACACCTCCGGCTCCACCGGGACGCCGAAGGGGGTGCAGGTGCCGCACCGCGCCATCGTGCGTCTGGTGATCAACAATGGCTTCGCCGACTTCAACCGCCAGGACCGGGTGGCGTTCGCCTCGAACCCGGCATTCGATGCCAGCACCCTGGAGGTCTGGGCGCCGCTGATCAACGGCGGTGCGGTGGTGGTGATCGACCAGGACCAGGTGCTGTCGCGCCAGACCTTGCGCGATGCACTGCTGGCCCAGGGCGTGACGGTGCTGTGGCTGACCGCCGGGCTGTTCCACCAGTACGCCGACGATCTGCTGCCGGCCCTGCGCAATCTGCGCTACCTGATGGTCGGCGGCGATGTGCTGGACCCGGCGGTGATCGCCCGGGTACTGCGCGATGGCGCGCCGCAGCATCTGCTCAATGGCTACGGGCCGACCGAGGCCACGACCTTCAGCACCACCCACGAGATCGTCAGCGTGGGCGAGGGCAGCATCCCGATCGGCAAACCGATCGGCAACGCTCGCTGCTATGTGCTCGACGCGCGCCGGCAGTTGTTGCCGGTCGGCGCGGTCGGCGAGCTGTACATCGCCGGTGACGGTGTGGCCCTGGGTTACCTGGGCCAGCCGGAGCTCACGGCCGAGCGCTTCGTGGCGGATCCGTTCAACGGCGGCACCATGTACCGCAGTGGCGACCTGGTCTGCTGGCAGGCCGACGGTACCCTGCGCTATCTGGGCCGTGCCGACCAACAGATCAAGTTGCGCGGGTTACGCATCGAACTCGGCGAGATCGAAGCGAGCCTGGGTCAATGCGCAGGCGTTCGCGATGCGCTGGTCGTGCTGCGCGAAGACACGCCGGGCGACAAGCGCCTGGTCGCCTATTTCACCGGTGAAGTGTCGGCGATCGCCGAGCTGCACGGGTCTCTGCAAGGCCGGCTGCCGGACTACATGCTGCCCGCTGCCTATGTCCGGCTGGAAGCGCTGCCGCTGACCGCCAACGGCAAGCTGGACCGCCGGGCGCTGCCGCAACCGGACCGTGATGCCGTGATCAGTCGCGCTTTCGAGGCGCCGCAAGGGGCGGTCGAAACCGAGCTGGCCGCGATCTGGGGCGATGTGCTCAAGGTGGAGCGGGTGGGTCGCCACGATCACTTCTTCGAGCTGGGCGGCCATTCGCTGCTGGCGGTGAGCCTGATCGAACGGATGCGCAAGGCCGGCCTCGATGCCGATATCCGCGTGCTGTTCGCCCAGCCGACCCTGGCGGCATTGGCGGCGGCGGTAGGAACTGGCCGAGAGATCGAGGTACCGGCCAATCGCCTGCCGACCCTGGCCACGCGGATCACCCCGGCCATGCTCAGCCTGATCGAGCTGGATCAGGCCAGCATCGATCGTGTTGTCGCCACGGTGCCCGGCGGCGCGGCCAACGTGCAGGAAATCTACCCGCTGGCGCCGTTGCAGGAGGGCATTCTCTACCATCACCTCAGCGCCGAGCAGGGCGACCCGTACCTGCTGCAGACTCGGCTGGCCTTCGACAGCGTCGAGCGCTTGCACGCGTGCGCCGGGGCGCTGCAACAGGTCATCGATCGTCACGATATCCTGCGCACCTCGGTGGTGTGGCAAGGGGTGGCGGAACCCGTGCAGGTGGTCTGGCGCCAGGCACGCCTGGAAGCCAGCGAGGTCGGCGGGCTTGGCGAGGATGCCGTCATCGAGCGCTTGCAAGCACATTTCGATGCGCGTCATCAGCGTCTCGACCTGAGCCAGGCACCGTTGCTGCGCTTGACCTATGCCATGGATCCGGCGCACGAACGCGTGGTGGCCATCCTGCATTTCCACCACCTGGCCCTGGACCACACGGCCATGGAGGTGATCGTTCACGAAATGCAGGCGTTGCTGTCTGGCCGTGGGGCGCGACTGGCCGCGCCGGTGCCGTACCGCAACTACGTGGCCCAGGTGCGTCTGGGCGGCGCCCAGGCGGGGCACGAGGCGTTCTTCCGCGAGATGCTCGGCGATGTCGAGGAGCCGACCCTGCCCATGGGCCTGGCCGATGTGCAGGGCGATGGCCGCGATATCGAGGAAACCCGCCAGTCGCTCGACCTGGCCCTGGCGCGCCGGGTCCGCGAGCAGGCGCGGCGCCTTGGGGTCAGCGCCGCGAGCCTGATGCACCTGGCCTGGGCGCGGGTGGTCGGCGTGCTGGCCGGGCGTCAGGACGTGGTGTTCGGCACCGTGCTGATGGGCCGCCTGCAGGGCGGCGAGGGGGCTGACCGCGCCCTGGGGGTGTTCATCAATACCTTGCCGCTGCGCATCGATACCCGGGCGGCTGCGCGGGAGGCGGTGCAGGCCACTCACCAACGGCTGTCGGCACTGCTGGGCCATGAGCACGCCTCGCTGGCGCTGGCCCAGCGTTGCAGCGGCGTGGCGGCCACGGTGCCGCTGTTCAGTGCCTTGCTCAACTACCGGCATAGCCCGGTGAGTGCCGCTGGCGAGGCGACCGACGGCTTCCAGGGCATGCACCAACTAGGCGGCGAGGAGCGCAGCAACTACCCGCTGACCCTGAGCGTCGACGACCTCGGCGATGGCTTCGGTTTGAGCGTGCTGGCCCAGCAAGGGATCGGCGCCGAGCGGGTCGGGCAGTGGATGACGGCTGCCGTG
The DNA here is from genome assembly GCF_029840925.1 of Pseudomonas sp. GD03858. Lineage (GTDB taxonomy): Bacteria > Pseudomonadota > Gammaproteobacteria > Pseudomonadales > Pseudomonadaceae > Aquipseudomonas. The sequence continues at coordinate 3,599 of NZ_JAOCDM010000143.1, read as the reverse complement.
ACGCAGTTGGTGCAGGCGCTGGAGCAGGATGCGTCGGTTCGCGTCGATACCCTGCCGATCATCGATGACGCCGAGCGCCTGCGGTTGCTCGAAGGCTTCAATGCCACCGCCGTGGCGTACCCTCGAGCGCAGACCCTCCACGCCTGGGTCGAGGCCCAGGCGCCCGAAGCGCTGGCCGTGGTGCAGGGCGAGCAGCGCTTGACCTATGGCGAACTCAACCAGCGCGCCAACCGCTTGGCCCATCATCTGGTCGCCCGTGGCGTAGGGCTCGGCGAGCGGGTTGCCCTGTGCCTCGAGCGCGGCCCGCAGCGGCTGGTGGCGATGCTGGCCGTATTGAAGGCCGGCGCGGCCTATGTACCGGTCGATCCGGCCTATCCGGCGCAGCGGATCGCCTACCTGCTCGGTGACAGCGCTCCGGCCCTGGTGCTGGTCGAGGCTTCGACCTCGACGCTGGCCGGGAGCCTCGAGAGCGTCTCGCTCGACGGCGATGCCTGGCATGGCGAGCCGGACAGCAACCCCGTCGTCGAGGGGCTGGACGAGCGGCAGCTGGCCTATGTGATCTACACCTCCGGCTCCACTGGCCAGCCCAAGGGCGTGATGGTCGAGCACCAGGCACTGGCCAACCTGGTGCATTGGCACTGCCAGGCCTTCGCGCTCGAGGCCGGCAGCCAGACCTCCAGCGTCGCCGGCTTCGGCTTCGACGCCATGGCCTGGGAAGCCTGGCCGGCCCTGTGCGCAGGGGCGGTGCTGCACCTGCCACCGAGCGACATCGGCGCAGAGCATGTGGACGAGTTGCTGGACTGGTGGCTGGCGCAACCGCTGCAAGTCAGCTTCCTGCCCACGCCGGTCGCCGAACAGGCGCTGCGCCGCGAACGCCAGCACCCGACCTTGCGCACACTGCTGGTGGGCGGTGATCGGTTGCGCCGCTTCGAACGCGATCCGGGCTTTGCCTTGGTCAACAACTACGGTCCGACCGAAGCCACCGTGGTGGCGACGTCCGGGCAACTGCAGCCCGGGGGGGCGCTGCATATCGGCAAACCGACCGCCAACACCCGTGTCTATGTGCTGGATGAGCAGCGCCAGCCGGTGCCGGTTGGCGTGACCGGGGAGCTGTACATCGGTGGCGCCCAGGTGGCGCGTGGCTACCTGAATCGCCCGGACCTGACGGCCGAGCGCTTCCTGGCCGATCCTTTCGGCGGTGGCACGATGTATCGCAGTGGCGACCTGGTGCGCTGGAACGCCGACGGCACCCTGGACTACCAGGGCCGCAACGACGACCAGGTGAAGATCCGCGGTGTGCGGGTCGAGCTGGGGGAAATCGAGGCGGTGCTCAAGGCCCAACGGGGTATTGTCGATGCGGTGGCGCTGGTGCGCGACGAGCGCCTGCTGGCATGGTTCACCGAGGCCACCGCGGTCGATACCGATGCCCTTCGCCTGCAACTGCAAGCCAGCCTGCCGGCGCACCTGGTGCCGCAAGCGCTGGTGCGGCTGGACAAGCTACCGCTGACTCGTCACGGCAAGCTCGATCGCCATGCCCTGCCGCAACCGCACGCGTCGGCACTGGCCCGACAGGCCTATGTCGCGCCAGTCGGCCCGACCGAGACGGCAATGGCGGCGATCTGGGGCGAAGTGCTGGGGATCGAACAGGTCGGTCGCGACGACAACTTCTTCGAACTCGGCGGCCATTCGCTGTTGGCGGTCAGCCTCACCGCACGCCTGCGCCAAGCTGGCCTTGCGGCAGACGTGCGCACCCTGTTCGGCCAGCCGACCGTTGCGGCGCTCGCGGCCACCTTGGGCCATGGTCGTCGGGTCGAGGTGCCGCTCAACCGTATTGCGCGCGGCTGCGCGCGGATCACGCCGGATCTGCTGCCACTGGTGGCACTGGATCAGGCCGCCATCGAGCGCATTGTCGCCACGGTGCCGGGCGGCGCGCTCAACGTGCAGGACATCTACCCGCTGGCGCCGCTGCAGGAGGGCATCCTCTATCACCACCTGAGCTCGCCGGAGCATGACCCCTATGTGCTCGCCTCGCGCATGGCCTTCGCCGGTCGCGAGCGTCTGCAGGCGTTCGTCGACGCCCTGGGCAAGGTGATCGCCCGTCATGACGTGCTGCGCACCTCGGTGTTGTGGCAGGGGCTGCCGCAGGCGGTGCAGGTGGTGTGGCGCGAAGCGCCGCTGGCGGTGCTCGAGGTTGCCGATGAAACCCAGGTGCCTCGTGCCCTGGCCCTGGAGCAGGCGCCGCTGGTGCGCCTGTATCACTGGCAGGATCCGCGCGGGCCGGGACGGCTGGCGGCCTTGCAGTTCCACCATATCGTCCTCGACCACACGGCGTTGGACGTGGTTGGCCAGGAGCTTGCGGGGTATCTGCAGGGCCTGCCGGTACCGGCCGAGCCGGGCGCGGCGTACCGCAACTACGTGGCGCAGGCGCGCCTGGGCGTCAGCCAGGCCGAGCATGAAGCGTTCTTCCGCGAACAACTGGGCGATATCGACGAGCCGACCCTGCCGTTCGGTCTGGGCGATGTCCAGCTCAATGGCCAGGCGACCGAGGAAGCCAAGCTATGGCTCGACGACGCCCTTGCCGTGCGCCTGCGTCGGCAGGCTCGGCAGCAGGGCATCAGCGTCGCCAGCCTGTTCCACCTGGCCTACGCCCGCCTGCTGGCTGCCGCCAGTGGCCGTGACAGCGTGGTGTTCGGCACCGTGCTGCTGGGGCGGCTGGAGGGCGGCGAGGGTGCCGAGCAGGCCCTGGGCATGTTCATCAACACCTTGCCGCTGCGCCTGGACCTGGCCGGCGTGAGCCTGCACGAGGCGGTGCGGGCGACCCAGCAGCGGCTCAGCGCCTTGCTCGGCCATGAGCATGCCTCGCTGGCCCTGGCCCAGCGTTGCAGTGGCGTGGCGGCGCCGGCGCCGCTGTTCAGCGCCATGTTCAACTACCGCCACGGTAGCCAGGTCGACGAGGCGCAACGCCTGGCTCTGCAAGGGATCGAGACCTTGCACAGCGAGGAGCGCAGCAACTACCCGCTGAGCCTGAGCGTGGACGATATCGGTGAGCGTTTCCGCCTGGTGGCGCTTGCCCCGGCACAGATCGGCGCGGCGCGTGTCTGCGGGATGCTGCGCGAGGTCTTGCAGGGCCTGGCCGAGGCGCTGGAGCGGTCGCCGCAGCTGCCGCTGCTCGATCTGCCGGTCCTGGCAGCCGACGAGCGTCGCCGGGTGCTGGAGGGCTTCAATCGCAGCGAGGTGCCCCACGACCTGACGCAGACCTTGCATGGCCTGTTCGAGGCGCAGGTGCTGCGCAGCCCTGATGCGCTGGCCGTCAGCGCCGAACAGGGTGAGCTCAGCTATCGCCTGCTCAATGAACAGGCCAACCGCCTGGCCCATCACCTGATCGAACTGGGGGTCAAACCGGACGATCGCGTGGCGATCTGCGTCGAGCGCGGGGTGTCGCTGGTGGTCGGTCTGCTGGCCATTCTCAAGGCCGGTGGCGCCTATGTGCCGGTCGATCCGGACTACCCGGTCGAGCGCATCCGCCACATGCTCGCGGACAGCGCGCCGGTGGCGGTGCTGGTGCATGGCGCCACCCGCCATGTAGCCGAGTCTGGACA
>NZ_JAOCDM010000142.1 GCF_029840925.1 Pseudomonas sp. GD03858 | reverse complement strand
CTTGAGCCTCAGGGTTATCCCCATAACAGACCAAGGGGTGAAATCCTCCCCCCCGGATGCAGTACAATCGCCCCTTTTATTTGGCAACGAGTCGACCCGCCAATGATCGAACCCAAGCGCGTCCTGCGCGCCCTAGCCGAACACTGGGCCTTGATCGAGCCGCTGTGCGAGCGCTTCGACCAGGGCACCCTGAGCCTGGTCGAGCTGCGCCAGCAGCTGGCCCGCCAGCAGGTGGAAAGCACCCCGCAGGACATCACCCAGCTGCTCGATGTGTGGATCCGCCTGGACATTCTGGTCCCGGTGGCCAAGAGCCCGAACCGCTTCGAGCTCAACGCGCAGATCCACGACTTCCTCGCCTACCTGCGCCGCGAACACCGGCTGGGCCTGTGCCTGGAGATCGAGGCCTACCTGCGCCACTTGGAACGCCTGGCCGGGCATATCCAGGACGCCTTCGACAACCGCGACAGCGACGACCTGGCACGCCAGCTGCGCCTGCTCGACATGCGCGTGCGCGATGTGCTGAAGAAACTCGACAACGACGAGCAGGCGCTGGTGGCCGTGGCCGAGCGGGCCAAGACCAGCAACCGGCAGATCCCTCTGCGCCAGCGCTACGCCGAGGTACTTGCGACCTGGGACGAGTACGTCGAGCCGATGATCCAGCTGGTCAACGCCGACGGCGCCTTCGAGCAGGGCGTGCGCAAGGTCGAGACCGTGCTGCTGCGCCTTTTGGGCGAGCAGGCGCGCCTCGGCCACCTGGTCGACGACGACATGCTGCTGCGCACCCACGCGCGCATCCTCGAGATGCAGACCAGCGCCCAGCTGACCCTGCGCCACGCCCGCGAACTGCTGCTGCCGCTGCGTGAAGAAGCGCGCCGGCACAACGCCGTGACCCGAGGTGCCGCACTGGCCTTGTCGGTGATCCGCAAGAAGGGCATCGACGCCGTGCCGCAGGCGGCCATGCCGCTGTTCACCCGCCCGCAGAGCACCTTCCTCGGTAGCGCCAGCCAGGTCGAGGCTTATGTCTACGCCCTGGCCCGCTTCGAGCCCAAGCCTGCGCGCTTCCCCAAGGCGCACAAGACCCAGAAGGGCCCGCTGCCCCGCGCCCCGCGCACGGTCAAGGAAATGCTCGAACGCTGCGAGGACGCCCTGCCGCTACCGGACCTGATGGTCTGGCTGCTGGAGCAGGAGCCCGAGGGCGCCACCGACGAGCTGCTGTACTGGTTCTCGCGCCTGTCGCGGGAAAAGCGCTTCAGCCGCGAGCGCCTCGATCGCCAGCAATACCTTACCCGCGAACACCTGGTCAGCCTGCGCTCCTTCGCCCTGACCTCCAGCCGCGACAACAAGCCGGCGACCACGACCGAATCCACCGCGAGCCCCGTCCATGCATCTTGATCTTTCCGAACTGTCCCAGCTCGCGCCGATCTTCCGCGAGCTGTTCAAGGGCTTCCACATCAGCCGCCGCGACCCGGAGCTGTACGCCCAGCTGTCGAACTTCCAGGACCAGTACCGCACCCTGTTCAAGGCCCTGGGCTTCGAGCTGGTCTGCGACACCCGCGGCTTCTACTACTTCGTCCCCGAGCAGGCCGCCGCGCAGGTCAACAAGACCGCCCAGCGCCTGTCGCTGTTCACCTTCATCCTGGTCGAGCACCTGGCCGACCAGGGCCGCGACCCGATGGCCGTGCTCGACGGCGGCAGCATCGGCCGCGACGAACTGCCGTCGCTGCTGGACAAGTACCGCGACCTGTTCCTGCAGGCCGAAGTGCAGACCGTCGACGAGCTCGAAGAAAAGATCATGCGCCGCATGACCCAGCTGGGCTTCGCCTTCGAAGAAGGCGGCATCTACCGCTTCATGCCGCCGATGCACCGCTTCCTCGACGTGTGCCTGTCGGTCCAGCAGGACCGCGACCTGGCCGCCACCCTGCACAGCGACCTGCCGCTGCCGGTGCCCGTGCTGGTGGTGGAGGAAACCCCCGAGGAACTCAACCGCACCGACGACCCGCTCGACCTCACCCCGTTCGACGGCGAGGAAAGCGAAGAGGACGCCCTGGCCCGGGCGATACGCGAAGAGCAACAGGAGATTGACGCATGAGCCAGGAACGCTACGGCATCCGCCGCTTCGCACTGCTCAACACCGCCGGCTACAGCCTCGGCCTGTTCCCCCTGGAACACCCGCTGTCGGTCTACGGCGCCAACAACCTGGGTAAATCGGCGTCGATCAACGCCCTGCAGTTCCCGATCCTGGCGCGCATGTCCGACATGAGCTTCGGCAAGTACAGCCTGGAGCAGTCGCGGCGCTTCTACTTCGCCAGCGACACCAGCTACATCCTCACCGAACTGAACCTGCCCCACGGCCCGCACGTGATCGGCGTGGTCGGTCGCGGCCCGGGCGGCGGCTTCGGCCACCAGTTCTTCGCCTACCAGGGCGAGCTGGACCTGGCCCACTACCAGAAAGACGACACCTGCCTGCGCCAGAAGGAGCTGTTCACCAACCTCGAGCGCCATGGCCTCAAAGCCTACGAGCTCAAGCCGGACGAGCTGCGCCGGCTGCTGGTCGGTGGCCATACCTCGGTGCCGCTGGACCTGACCCTGATCCCGCTGCGCTCGACCAGCGAGCAGAGCCTGAAGACCTTCCGCGCGCTGTTCATCAACCTGCTGCACATGCGCGAGATCACCGCCGCCAAGCTCAAGCAGCTGTTCCTCGACGCCTTCGAGCACAGCCTGCGCTCGGGCAGCGTCGACTACATCGCCGCCTGCGAAGAGGCCTTCCGCGACGTACGCCGCATGGAGGGCGACTACAACGCCCTGGTGGCCGCAGGCCCCCTGGTCGAGGCCCTGGCCGGCGGCGTGGCCCAGCGCGACATCCTGCGCGGCAAGCTGCACCGCATCTCGCCCTTGCTCGACAACCTGCTGGGCACCTGGCAGGAATACGCCATGGCGCGCAAGGAAGAGCTGGTGATCCAGTCCGAGCACTACCGTGGCGAGCAGGACCGCCTGCAGAACGACCAGCGCGGCGGCACCCAGGAGCTGATGCGCCTGGAGCGCGAGATCACCGGTATCCAGCGTTGGCTGGGTGAGCTGTCGGTGCTCAAGCACCGCTTCGCCCTGGTCACCGACGTCAAGGTGCTGGAGCAGCAGCTGCTGGCCGCCAAGGACGCCCACGACGAACTGGCCGGTGCCCTGGCCCAGTCGCGCCAGTTCTCCGCCGAGGATCTCGACGAGCGCGTGCGCGACCTGGAAAAACGCGTGAAGGCGGTCAAGCTGCAGCTCGACCACGCCGACAACAACAGCTATGCCCGCCTGCGCGAGGAGTTCTCGCAGCAGGACGTCGATCGCCTGATGCGTGTGTTCAACGGCGCGCTGTTCAGCCTGCCGCTGGGTGACCGTGGCATCGAGCTGGACGACAGCGACGTCTGGGTGAAGACCCTCGAAGGCGTGCTCGACCGCTTCAAGGGCGAACGCTTCGAAGTGCCGGGCCTGTCCATCGATATCTCGCACATCGACCCGCCCGCGCTACAGGCCCTGGCCGACCGCGCTGCCCTGCGCGACCAGAAAGAGCGCCTGGAAAAAGAACTCAAGCAGCTCAAGACCCAGCAGGCCGTGGCCCTCGACCGCGCCGCCAGCAAGGCCCAGACCGAAGCCCTGTACCAGCAGGTGCTGGATGCGCAGAAGGCCCTGGAAGACTTCCGCCGCACCGAGACCCTGGCCGCGGAAGAGCCGGAGAAGATGGAACAGCTCGGCCAGCTGGAAGCCGCCCAGGACGAACTCAAGCGCTCCAGCGACGCCTTCACCGAACGCGTCCAGCAGCTGTCGGCCAAGCTGCAGCTGGTGGGCCGGCAGATCGCCGACCTGGAAGCCAAGCAGCGCACCCTGGAAGACGCCCTGCGCCGTCGCCAGCTGCTGCCGGCCGACCTGCCGTTCGGCACGCCGTTCATGGAAGCCATCGACGACTCCATGGACAACCTGTTGCCGCTGCTCAACGACTACCAGGACAGCTGGCAGGCGCTGCAGCGCGTGGACAACCAGATCGAGGCGCTGTACGCCCAGGTGCGCCTCAAGGGCGTGGCCAAGTTCGACAGCGAAGACGACATGGAACGCCGCCTGCAGCTGTTGATCAACGCCTACTCGCACCGCACCGAGGAAGCGCTGACCCTGGCCAAGGCCCGCCGCGCGGCGGTCACCGACATCGCCCGGACCCTGCGCAACATCCGCAGCGACTACGACAGCCTCGAGCACCAGCTGGCGCTGTTCAACCGCGAGATCAACAAGCGCCAGGTATCGAACCTGGAGAGCTTCCGCGTGGTGCTGGCACCGAACAAGGAAGCGCTCAAGCACATCGACCAGATCATCCACAGTGCCGGCCAGTACGAGGAAGGCGAAACACTGTCGGTGTTCGACCTGACGCAAAGCGCCGAACAGGATCACAAGAACGAAGAGGCCAAGGAGTACCTGGCGCGACTGGTGGCAGCCAACCACAACCAGCTGGGCCTGAAGGACCTGTTCGAACTGGCCTTCGAGATCACCAAGATCAACAGCCAGCCGGTGATCCACGCCGACATCGACGGCGCCGCGTCCAACGGCACCACCATGACCATCAAGGCGCTGACCAACATGTACTTGTTGCTGCACCTGATGGACCGCGACCTGGCCGGGCGCATTCGCCTGCCCTACTACCTCGACGAGGCGGCGGACATCGACGAACGCAACCAGGCGGCGCTGCTGGAGACCAGCCAGCAGCTGGGCTTCGTGCCGATCCTGGCGAGCGTGAAGCCGCAGGTGTCGGCGCGGGTGGCGATCGACCTGGAAGGCGGCAGCGGGCCGAACGGCATCTACATCGACGAGGCGGACTGGAAGTACATCAGCCGTCGCGACGAGGTCAAAGCCATCGTGCGTGAGGATGAGGCCGAGGAACTGGCCTGACATCTGTGTACTGGGGCCGCTTTGCGGCCCTATCGCGACACAAGGCCGCTCCTACAGGGATTTGCGTACCCCTTGTAGGAGCGGCCTTGTGTCGCGAAAGGAGGCCAAAGGCCTCCCAAAATTCGGGAAGTTACTGCTGTGCCCACGGCACAATCGGAATCGCCGTCACCGCATTCTGCGGGCTGCCTTCGATCACCCGATCGCTGTACACCAGGTACACCAGCGTATTGCGCTTCTTGTCGAGAAAACGCACCACCTGCATGGTCTTGAACACCAGCGAGGTGCGCTCTTTGAACACCTCTTCACCGTCTTTCAATTCACCCTTGAAGTGAATCGGTCCGACCTGGCGACAGGCGATCGACGCCTCGGCACGATCCTCGGCTAACCCCAGGCCACCCTTCAAGCCACCGGTCTTGGCTCGCGACAGGTAGCAGGTCACACCATCGACCTTGGGATCATCGAAAGCCTCGACGACAATGCGGTCGTTCGGCCCGACGAACTTGAACACGGTGGATACCTGGCCAATCTCTTCGGCCCCGGCCAGCATCGGCAGCGCCAGCGCCGCCACGGCAATCATCCTTTTCAGCACGGTGATCTCCTTCAGACCAGGACCAGGTTGTCGCGGTGCACCAGCTCAGGCTCGGCGCTGTAGCCCAGCAGGCTCTCGATGGCATCGGACGGCTGGCCGATGATCTTCTGCGCCTCCAGGGCGCTGTAGTTGGCCAGGCCACGGGCCACTTCCAGGCCGTCAGGGCCGACGCAGACCACCATCTCGCCGCGACGGAAGCTGCCCTGCACGGTCTTCACGCCCACCGGCAGCAGGCTCTTGTTCGATTCGCGCAAGGCCTTCACGGCACCGTCGTCGAGCACCAGGGTGCCTCGGGTCTGCAGGTGGCCGGCCAGCCACTGCTTGCGCGCGGCCAGCATGCCGCGCTCGGGCGACAGCAGGGTGCCCAGGCGCTCACCGGCTTTCAGGCGATCGAGCACGCGCTCGATACGACCACCGATGATGATGGTATGGGCACCGGATCGGGCGGCCAGGCGCGCGGCGCGCAGCTTGGTCTGCATGCCGCCGCGACCGAGGGCGCCACCCGTGCCGCCAGCCACGGCATCCAGCGACGGATCATCGGCTCGGGCTTCGTAGATCAGCTGGGCTTCGGGATTGTTGCGCGGATCGGCGTCGAACATGCCATCGCGATCGGTGAGGATCACCAGCAGGTCGGCTTCCACCAGGTTGGCCACCAGGGCGGCCAGGGTGTCGTTGTCGCCGAAGCGGATCTCGTCGGTGACCACGGTGTCGTTCTCGTTGATCACCGGCACCACGCCCAGGTCGACCAGGGTGCGCAGGGTGCTGCGGGCGTTGAGATAACGCTTGCGATCGGAGAGGTCGTCGTGGGTCAGCAGGATCTGCGCGGTGTGCTTGCCATGCTCGCCGAAACTCGACTCCCAGGCCTGCACCAGGCGCATCTGGCCGAGCGAGGCGGCGGCCTGCAGCTCGTTCATCGCGCTCGGTCGCGTGGTCCAGCCCAGCTGGCTCATGCCTGCGGCCACGGCCCCGGAGGAGACCAGCACCAGTTCCACGCCCGCTTCGCGCAGGGCCACCATCTGCTCGACCCACACCGCCATGGCGCCGCGGTCGAGGCCCTTGCCATCGGCGGTCAGCAGCGCGCTGCCGATCTTCACGACCCAGCGCTTGGCGCCAGTCACCTTGCTTCGCATCTTCTCTTCCAACCTATGTCGAATCTGTAGATACCGTGGATACAAAAACGCCGCTCCAGAGAGCGGCGTTCAGTGTATAGCAACCGATCAGTCACGCACGTAAATGATTTCCGGGCCGTCTTCGTCGTCCTCGAAATCATCCCAGTCGTCATCATCGCCGATGTCATGCACGCTCTTGACGCCGGTGCGGCGCAGGGTGCGGGCGTCGTCCAGGGCCTGCAGCTGGGCGCGGGCCTCGTCTTCGATGCGCTGGTCGAGCTCGGCCAGTTCCTCGGCGTAGGCCGGGTCGTTGGCCAGGCGGTCGGCGCGGTCCTCGAGGTAGCGCATCAGGTCGTGGCTGAGCTTCTCGGTGCCCTGCTTGGCGATGGCCGAGATCACGTAGACCGGACCTTCCCAGTTCAGGCGCTCGACCACTTCCTTGACGCGCTCGTCGCGCTCGTCATCCATGATCATGTCGGCCTTGTTCAGCACCAGCCAGCGCTCACGATCGACCAGCGCCGGGCTGAACTGCGCCAGCTCGTTGATGATGATCTCGGCGGCATCGGCCGGGCTGCTGCCGTCCAGCGGCGCCAGGTCGACCAGGTGCAGCAGCACGCGGGTACGCGCCAGGTGCTTGAGGAAGCGGATACCCAGGCCGGCACCTTCGGAAGCGCCTTCGATCAGGCCGGGGATGTCGGCGATGACGAAGCTCTTCCAGCGGTCGACGCTGACCACGCCCAAGTTCGGCACCAGGGTGGTGAACGGGTAGTCAGCAACTTTCGGCTTGGCGGCCGAGACCGAGCGGATGAAGGTGCTCTTGCCAGCGTTCGGCAGGCCCAGCAGACCGACGTCGGCCAGGACCTTCATTTCCATCTTCAGGTCGCGCTGATCGCCGGGTTTGCCCGGGGTGGTCTGGCGCGGCGCACGGTTGGTGCTGGACTTGAAGCGGGTGTTGCCCAGGCCGTGCCAGCCGCCCTGGGCGACCATCAGTTTCTGGCCCGGAGTGATCAGGTCACCGATGACTTCCTGGGTGGCCGCGTCGATCACGGTGGTGCCCACCGGCACGCGCAGGAACAAGTCGTCGCCCTTCTTGCCGGTGCAGTCGGTGCTGCCGCCGTTGGAGCCGCGCTGGGCTTCGTGGTGGCGGGTGTAGCGGTAGTCGACGAGGGTGTTGAGGTTCTCGTCGGCCACCATGTACACCGAGCCGCCGTCGCCACCGTCACCGCCGTTGGGACCGCCGTTCTCGATGAATTTCTCGCGGCGGAAGCTCATGCAACCGTTGCCGCCGTCACCGGCCTTAACCCGGATCGATACTTCGTCTACAAACTTCATTCAAAACCGCCTCTCGTCGGACGACGAGTCGAAAACCAGAAAACCATGAGGCTCTTGCGAAGATGAGCGCGGCGGCCCCGTACGAACCAGAAACCAACGCCGGCAGCCCATTCAAACAGCTTTGCAAGAGGCTCACCACAAACGAAAAAGCCCCGTCGCATGACGGGGCTTCTGGAGCGACGTCGCGATTAAGCGGCGACGATGCTCACGTAACGGCGCATGAACTCGCCTTTCTTCTCGAACTTGATCACGCCTTCGATCTTGGCGAACAAGGTGTGGTCCTTGCCCATGCCAACGCCGTAGCCAGCGTGGAATTCGGTGCCGCGCTGACGGACGATGATGTTGCCTGGCTTGATAACCTGGCCGCCATACATCTTCACGCCAAGGCGTTTCGATTCTGAGTCGCGACCGTTACGAGTACTACCACCAGCCTTCTTGTGAGCCATGGTTCAATTCTCCAATAAATTCAGGGGATCGGGGCGATTAAGCCTGGATACCGGTGATTTTGATTTCGGTGAACCACTGGCGGTGGCCCATGCGCTTCATGTGGTGCTTACGACGACGGAACTTGATGATGCGAACCTTGTCGTGGCGGCCTTGGGAAACGACTTCGGCCACTACTTTAGCGCCAGCAACGACTGGAGCGCCGATGGTGACTTCTTCACCGTTGGCGACCAGCAGAACGCGATCGAAGGTTACGGATTCGCCAGTGGCGACTTCCAGCTTTTCGATCTTGAGGAATTCACCTTCAGCGACTTTGTACTGCTTGCCGCCGGTAACGATTACTGCGTAAGACATTTTGAATCTCCGATAATCCTGCTCACCCAGCGCTTTATATGATGAGTATTGGCTGGCATGGCTGCACGGGGCTGGAACGGCCCTGTGCAATTGCGTAAGGCAGGTGCTGCCCAGGAAAGTTAGGGTGCGCGATTGTACGCAACCCTATAAATGCTTGCAAGTGGCGGCCAGGCCTCGCGGGCACCGCGCCTTGACACACCGGTACCTGCGACCTAGCATGCCGCGCAACCTCAATGGAGCAGCCGATGCAACCCCAATCCTTCTACCGCGCGGTAGCTGACGATTTCAGCGCCGTCGACGAGATCATCAAGAAGCAGCTGACCTCGCGCGTGCCGCTGGTATCGAAGATCGGCGACTATATCACGTCCGCCGGCGGCAAGCGCCTGCGTCCGCTGCTGGTACTGCTGTGCGGCAAGGCCCTGGGTCGCGAAGGCGACGACCTGCGCCTGCTGGCGGCGACCATCGAGTTCCTGCACACCGCCACCCTGCTGCACGACGACGTGGTCGACATGTCCGGCATGCGCCGTGGCCGCTCCACCGCCAATGCCCTGTGGGGCAACGCGCCGAGCGTGCTGGTGGGCGACTTCCTCTACTCGCGCTCGTTCGAGATGATGGTCGAACTGGGCTCGATGCCGGTCATGCAGATCCTCTCCAAGGCCACCCGAGTGATCGCCGAGGGCGAGGTGCTGCAGCTGTCGCGCGTGCGCGACGCCAGCACCACCGAAGAGGTGTACATGGACGTCATCCGCGGCAAGACCGCGATGCTGTTCGAGGCCTCGACCCACAGCGCCGCCGCGCTTGCCCAGGCCAGCGACGCGCAGCGCGAAGCCCTGCGCACCTTTGGCGACCACCTGGGCGTGGCCTTCCAGCTGGTCGACGACCTGCTCGACTACAAGGGCGACTCCGAGACCCTGGGCAAGAACGTCGGTGACGACCTGGCCGAAGGCAAGCCGACCCTGCCACTGATCTACACCATGCGCGAAGGCACTCCGGAGCAGGCCGCACTGGTACGCCAGGCGATCCAGAAGGGCGGCCTGGAAGACCTGGAGCAGATCCGCATCGCCGTCGAGGCGTCCGGCGCCCTGGACTACACCGCGCAGATGGCCCGCGACTATGTCGCCCGCGCCATCGCCTGCCTGGAAGTGCTGCCGGCGAGCGAGTACCGGGATGCCCTGGTCGAGCTGAGCGAGTTCGCGGTCGCGCGCACCCACTGATTCATCGCAACACCCTCATCGCGGGGCAAGCCCGCTCCCACGCCAGCACACATCATGGCGTGGGAGCGGGCTTGCCCCGCGATGCGTTTGTGCAGGAAATCACTAAACCCTATACAATGTGCGCCTTTGTCCCGCCTGTACTTGAAAGGAAAAGCCGTGAGCACTCTGCCACCCTGCCCCCAATGCAACTCCGAATACACCTATGAGGATGGCACCCAGCTGATCTGCCCCGAATGCGCCCACGAGTGGTCGGCCAGCGGCGACGCCGAAGCCGCCAGCGACGACGTGGTGAAGAAGGATTCGGTCGGCAACGTCCTGCAGGACGGCGACACCGTCACCGTGATCAAGGACCTCAAGGTCAAGGGCTCGTCCCTGGTGGTCAAGGTCGGCACCAAGGTCAAGAACATCCGCCTGTGCGACGGCGACCACGACATCGACTGTAAGATCGACGGCATCGGCGCGATGAAGCTCAAGTCCGAGTTCGTGCGCAAGGTCTGATCTCCTATCCCTCGGGGCTGCCCAGCGGGCGGCCCTGACAGATCCTGCAACAGGATCGCCTGCACCATTCGGAAGAATTCTTCCAATAGTCCCTTGCTATTTTGATAATAAGAATTATTCTCATTGGAACCGCTATCCAAGGAGAATAGCCATGACCTATCTGATCGACGCCTGGCTCGACCGCCCCCACCCTTACCTGCGTATCCTGCATCGCGAGACCGGCGAAGTGTGCGCCGTGCTCGAGGAAGACGCGCTCGACGAACTGCGCGACCAGGGCGACCTGGACCTCATGGGCCTGAATTCGAGTGAACCTGGGGTGCTCAAGGAGCTGGTGAGGAATCTGTTTCTGTTCTGCTATGCGCGGGCGTTGCGCCCCGGGGGAACAGACTGGAATTGAGGCCGGCATCACTGGCCTCTTCGCGGGCAAGCCCGCTCCCACAGGTCTCTCATTGCTCTCGATTACAGCGAGCTTCCTGTGGCAGCGGGCTTGCCCGCGAATGGGCCGCAAAGCGGCCCCGGCGGCATTACAGAACGTCGAGCAGCTCGACGTCGAACACCAGCACGCTGTGCGGCGGGATGCTGCCGACGCCCTGGGCGCCGTAGGCCAGCTCGCTCGGCACGTACAGGCGCCATTTGCTGCCGGCGTTCATCAGCTGCAGGGCCTCGGTCCAGCCGGCGATCACGCCACCGACCGGGAACTCGGCCGGCTGGCCGCGCTCGTAGGAGCTGTCGAACACGGTGCCGTCGATCAGGGTGCCGTGGTAGTGGGTACGCACGTTGTCTTCGCGCGACGGCTTGGCGCCTTCGCCTGCGGTCAGCACTTCGTACTGCAGGCCCGAGGCCAGGGTCACGATGCCTTCGCGCTTGGCGTTGTCCGCCAGGAATTCCTTGCCGACGGCAGCGGCGGCTTCGGCCTTGGCGGCCGCTTCGGCCTGCATCACTTCGCGGATGACCTTGAAGGCGGCCGACAGGTCGGCTTCGCTGACGCGGCTGTCGGCGCCGTTGAAGGCGTCGGTCAGGCCGAGCACGATGGCGTCCAGGTTGACGCCTGGTGGCGGGTTGTCGCGCAGCTGGCCGCCCAGCTGACGGCCGATGCCGTAGCTGACGCGGGATTCGTCGGTGGACAGGTTGAGTTCGGACATTGGCTTGCTCCGCTTTAGGGCGCACTGCAACCGCGCCCTGATGAAAAGGGCGAGCAGCCTAGCACACTGGCGCCGCGCGAAGCAGCTACCAGGCCGAACGCTGGGAAATCGGGACTTTGAGGTCTTCTTCCGGGTGCAAGCCCATGCCGCACATCTCGTCCTGCACGGACCAGTGCACCAGGTTCATCGATAGCAAAGGGGTCGCTTGCAGAAGCAGGCGCGCATCTTCGACCGAGTGCACGCGCAGGCGCTGGCCACGCTGGTCGTCCAGGGGATGGGTACGGCCTTTGACCCGGGCCTCGAGCAGGTAGTCACCGCCTTCGATGGCGATCAGATTGAGTTCGTCGACATGGCCAGCCCTAGCCTCGGTATTGAGCTGATGCAGGTTCATGGGCGCACCTCGCTGCGGGAACCACGCATGAGTGCTCATTTTTTGTACAGAACCTGGGATTAGACAAGGCACCACTCGTCAGTTGCAGCGCATTGCCTTCTTCGCGGGTAAACCCGCTCCCACAGGGTTGGCAGAGGACCTGTGGGAGCGGGTTTACCCGCGAATGGCCCTTGCAGGCATCAGTGCTTGGTGAGGCGATCCAGATAACCCATGACGAACGCCGAGATGACGAAGGTCATGTGGATGATCACGTACCACATCAGGTACTCGGTGGAGATGTTCTGCGCATCCATGAACACCCGCAGCAGGTGGATCGAGGAGATGGCGACGATCGACGCGGCGACCTTCATCTTCAGCGACGAAGAGTCCATCTTGCCCAGCCAGTTGAGCTTTTCCTTGCTCTCGTCGATGTCCAGTTGCGAGACGAAGTTCTCGTAGCCGGAGATCATCACCATCACCAGCAGGCCACCGACCAGCGACATGTCGATCAGCGACAGGATCACCAGGATCAGGTCGGCCTCGGCCAGGCTGAAGACGTTGGGCAGGACATGGATGATTTCCTGGAAGAACTTCAGGGCCAATGCCAACAGGCCCAGCGAGAGGCCGAAGTAGATCGGGGCGAGCAGCCAGCGCGAGGCATACATCGCGTTTTCGAGGATACGTTCCATGGACAGTAGGGGACTCGTGAGGTGACTGGAAAAGCGACGGCGAGTATAGCCAGCCACCTGCGACA
>NZ_JAOCDM010000141.1 GCF_029840925.1 Pseudomonas sp. GD03858 | reverse complement strand
GGCACAGGCCACCTCACCGATACCAGGCCGCCCCCTCCTCACCAATCCCATAGCGCGCCCTCGCCTGCCCCAGCACATCCGCCGGCAGCACGCCCTGGCACACCAGCCCGTACAACGCCGCCAACACCACCGCATGCCGATCCACCTCGAAGAACCGCCGCAGTTGCTGACGCGTGTCACTACGACCGAAGCCATCGGTGCCCAGGGTGACATAGGGCGCCTGCACATACTCGGCAATCAGCTGCGGCCAGGCACGCACATAGTCGCTGGCCGCGATCACCGGAGCATCACCGGGCAGGCAATAACGCACATGGCAATCTCCCTGTTCCCCGGCCATCGCCAGGCGTTGCGCATCCCTGGCCCCACGCGCCAGCTCACTGAAGCTGGTGACGCTGAACACCTCGCTGTCGACCTGCCAATCACTGGCCAGCAATTCGCCGGCGGCGATCACCTCGCGCAGGATGGTGCCCGAGCCCAACAGCCGCACCTGGCCACGGGGCGCTGCCGACGCATGCCGGGTATACCGATACATGCCACGCAACACGTCCTCGCGCACCTCGTCCGGCAATGATGGCTGTGGATAGTTTTCGTTCATCACCACCACGTAGTGAAACTCGTCCTGCTGCTCCACCAGCATGCGCCGCGCGGCGTGGTCGAGGATCACCGCCAGCTCGCCGGCGAAACACGGATCCCAGGCGCGGCAGTTGGGCACCATCGCGGCCATGACCAGGCTCGAGCCGTCCTGGTGCTGCAGCCCTTCGCCACCCAGGGTGGTGCGTCCGGCCGTGGCGCCGAGCAACAGGCCGCGGGCGCGCTGGTCGGCGGCGGCCCAGATCAGGTCGCCGACGCGCTGGAAGCCGAACATCGAGTAATAGATGTACACCGGCAGCATCGGCTCGCCATGTACCGCGTAGGCGGTCGCCGCCGCGATCCACGACGAGATCGCCCCAGCCTCGGTGATGCCCTCCTCCAGCAGCTGGCCGTCCCGCGACTCCTTGTAGACCAGCAGCGAGCCGGCATCCTCCGGCTCGTAGCGTTGCCCCAAGGGCGAATAGATACCGATCTGGCGGAACAGGCTGGCCATGCCGAAGGTGCGCGCCTCGTCGGCGACGATCGGCACTACCCGCGGCCCCAATCCAGGTGCCTTGAGCCAGTTGCCCAGCAGGCGCACGGCGGCCATGGTGGTGGACATTTCCTTGCCCTCGGCATGCAGGGCGAAGGCGGCGAAGGTATCGAGGTCGGGCAGCGGCAGGCTGGCGCAGTCGCTGCGGCGCATTGGCAAAGGCCCACCGAGCGCCTCCCGGCGCTGGCGCAGGTAGAGCATCTCGGGACTGTCTTCGGCCGGACGGTAGAAACGCAGCTGCTCCACCGCCGCGTCCGACAACGGCAGGTTGAAGCGGTCACGGAACGCCAGCAGCGCCTGCACATCCAGCTTCTTGGCCTGGTGCGCGGTCATCCGCGACTCCCCGGCACTGCTCATGCCGTAGCCCTTCTTGGTCTTGGCCAGGATCACCGTTGGCCGGCCCTTGCACGCCTTGGCAGTGGCATAGGCGGCGTGCAGCTTGCGAAAATCATGGCCACCACGCTTGAGGGCGTTGATCTGCTCGGCGCTCATATGCGCCACCAGGCGTTGCAAGGCCGGGTTCTGGTTGAAGAAGTGCTCAAGGTTGTAACGGCCATCCTTGGCGCCAAGGTTCTGGAACTGCCCATCCGGCGTCGCCGCCAGCTGGCGCAGCAACGCATGTTCGTGGTCGCGGGCGAACAGCGCATCCCACTCCGAGCCCCACAGCACCTTGATCACGTTCCAGCCGGCGCCGCTGAACAGCGCCTCGAGCTCCTGGATGATCTGACCATTGCCACGCACCGGGCCGTCCAGACGCTGCAGGTTGCAGTTGACGATGAAAGTCAGGTTGTCCAGGCCCTCACGGGCGGCAAGGGTCAGCCCCGCCATGGACTCCGGCTCATCCATCTCGCCATCACCGAACACGCCCCACACATGACGGGCCGACGTGTCGAGCAGGCCACGATGCTGCAGGTAGCGCATGAACCGCGCCTGATAGATGGCATTGAGTGGGCCGATGCCCATGGAACCGGTGGGGAACTGCCAGAAATCGGGCATCAGCCACGGGTGTGGGTACGAGCACAGGCCATTGCCGGCAACCTCCTGGCGATAGTTGGCCAACTGCTCTTCGCTCAGGCGCCCTTCGAGAAACGCACGGGCATAGATGCCCGGCGCCGAATGCGGCTGGAAGAACACCAGGTCGGCGGTGCGCCGCGCGCCGCCACTTTCGCCACGAAAGAAGTGCTGGAAACCGACCTCGAAGATCTCCGCCGCCGACGCGTAGCTGGCGATATGGCCGCCCAGCTCGCCATAGGCATGGTTGGCCCGCACCACCATGGCCAAGGCGTTCCAGCGCAGGATCGCAGTGATTCGCTCGTCCAGTTCCAGATCGCCGGGATAAACGCCCTGCTGCTCCACCGGCAGGGTATTGCGATAGGCCGAGAAGGCCTGGGCATCGCGCTCCAACCCTAGTTCCAGAGCATGAGCCTGCAGGCGCTGCAGCAGATACCGCGCTCGCGCCGACCCGCAGTGAGCCAGGGTCGACTCCAGCGCCTCGCACCATTCGGCCGTTTCGCTTGGGTCACTGTCCAGGGCGCCATCCAGGGCCGTCAGCGGCTCGTTCGGGTTCATCATCGCTACCATCGCTCAAGCCTCGTCCGTGGCGGTTCAGGCACAAGCCTCGAGGGCCTGGGCAATGTCGGCAAGCAGGTCGTCGATGTCCTCCAGGCCCACCGAAAGCCGTACCAGCCCCTCCGAGATACCGTGCTCGGCACGCTCTTTCTGGGTATAGCTGGAGTGGGTCATGCTCGCCGGATGCTGGGCCAGCGACTCGGCATCGCCCAGGCTCACCGCACGGCTGAACAGCTGCAGGGCATTCATGAAGCGCCGTCCGGCCTCGATCCCACCCTTCAGCTCGAAGGCGATCATCCCGCCCGGCAGGCGCATCTGCCGTTGGGCCAGCGCGTACTGCGGGAAGGACGGCAGGCCAGGGTAGTGCAGCAGCTCGACCTGCGGCTGGCGCTCCAGGTACTCGGCGATCTGCCGGGCATTGGCGCAGTGGCGATCCATGCGCAGGGCGAGGGTCTTGATGCCACGCATCAGCAGCGCGGCATCGTGGGGCGAGAGCACCGCGCCGGTCATGTCCTTGAGCCCTTCCAGGCGGATGCGCTCGACCAGCGCCTTGCGCCCGACCACCAGTCCGGCGGTGATATCGCCATGCCCGGACAGGTACTTGGTGGCCGAATGCACCACCAGGTCCACGCCCATTTCCAGCGGGCGCTGCAGATAGGGGGTGCAGTAGGTGTTGTCGACCACGATACGCAGGTCATGGCCGCGCACGGCATCGACCAGCGCGGCGATGTCCACCAGCTGCATGTTGGGATTGGCCGGGGTCTCGAAGTAGATCATCCGTGTCTTCGGCGTGATCGCGGCCCGCAGCGCCGGGATATCGTTGAGGTCGACATGGCGGATCTTCACGCCGAACTCGCCGATGCCATGGTGCAGGTAGGCGAAGGTGCAGCCATACAAGGTGCTGCCGACGATCAGCTCGTCACCGGGACGCAGCAAGGTCCATAGCGTGGCGGTGATGGCACCCATGCCCGAGGCCAGCGCCAGCCCGGCCTCGCCACCTTCGAGCGAGGCCATGCGCTGCTCCAGCAGGGCCAGGGTCGGGTTGGAGATGCGACTGTAGAAATGCCCGGGCTCTTCGCCGGCGAAGCAGGCGGCGCCGTATTCCACCGTGGGGAAGGCATAGGTAGCGGTCTGATAGACCGGCGGCACCAGCGCGCCGCCATGGGACAGCGGGTCATAGCCATGGTGGATGGCCCGCGTGGAAAAACCGGTGTTGTTATTGGAGTCGCGCATGGCAACAGCCTCTTGTGGTTTGCTATAAGCTTATGCCACCGGGCTGCCGCTTTTTTTCCAAAGTTGCCCACGCACTGCCGTCGTTATTGAAAGAAAAACAACAAAAATATCACCTGGAGGGCAAGATATGCCTTCGTCACTCGACCGCACCGACCGCGCCCTGCTCGCCGCCCTGCAGGACAACGCCCGCCTCACCGTGTCCGAACTCGCCGACCAGGTCGCCCTGACCACCTCGCCCTGCTGGCGACGGGTCAAGCTGCTGGAGGACGACGGCTACATCACCGGCTACCAGGCCATTCTTTCGCCTAAATCGCTGGGCTTCGGCGTGACCGCCTTCGTCAGCATCATGATGGACTCGCACACCAAGGAGATCGCCCTGGCGTTCGAGCGGCGGCTGATGGAAATTCCCGAGATCGTTGCCTGCCACAACATCTCCGGGCGCTATGACTTTCTGCTGGAGATCCTGGCGCGAGATCTGGAGTCGTTCGGGGAATTCACCCGGGAGGTACTGCAGCGGTTGCCGGGGGTGAAAGAGATCTATTCGAGTTTTTCCTATAAGGCGGTGAAGGAACGGCGGGTTATTCCTGTGTCGGAAAAACACATCTGAGGCAGGTCCGCCTCGCAGTCGCTCCTAGCGCCCATCCGCCTAGCCAAATACCTCTTTTACCAGGTAGTCGTCATGCTGGCAGTGCAGCAAGCACCAAGATCCCATGGTTGTCGCCACAAAGGCTGTAGCAAACGTTCATGTACTGCGGTTCGTGGCATGCATCGCTGCGTAGATCGCAATCACCTCAGGCAGGTCGGCCGGAACCGGCAAACGACCCTGGAGAGACTCAGCACCAGTCTCTGATACCGCGCCCCCCGATAACACATGCCTGCGATCGACCCAGAGCGAGACAACAAGTAACCGTTGACTTCGGAGACATAGGCCGAGAGCTATCCAGGTGCGCCAAAGATTAATGTCAACCTGTCCAAACAGAGTCGCTGACAGGCAGTGGCAGACCCAGACTAGTCCCTCCAACAGGGCAGCCACGACGGCAAATGGGCGACATCTGCATCTTTGGGAAATATCCCATAAGAAAGCGAAAATTCTGACAAGAAAGCGATGTTTCCTTCGACATACGGTACAACGCCCGATATGTAGCCGCCTTATACCTAACGATCATCGCCATGTCTGTTCAAAGGAGCGAACAACATGGCACCACAGAAAATCGGCGATACCTATTATCTGGACGAAGGGCTTTACATCGATGCGGTTTCCGACGTGCCCATGGTCGGGGGCGTTGGCGGGGGCGGCCCAGGACTGGGTGGCTGGGGTCTTTACGATGGCCCCAGGCGGGGCGAGGGAAACGGCGGCAAACGGCCCGGCCTGGACTTCACCCCTGGGTTTAGCACGATCCTGACCGAAGAGTTCAATGGCGTAACGACTGCCACCCAGCAGGAATTTGCCGCACGCTACAACGCCCTGAACGCCACCATCGAGCAGGAAATAACTGCGGCTAGATCCCGTCACTCGGCACCTGGCGGATCATCCTACCTGAACCTGCTTCAACAGCAGCGCGGCCTGCTCGAGTTCATAGAGGAAAAGCGGACTCTCGCGACCTCGCACTTGCACAAGGAGCTCTCGTTCTGGGGCAGCCCTGTGTTCTACAAGCCGCCCAGCTACTTTTATCACAGAGGCATGGAGGCAATCCGAAACAACGACCCTTCCTATGCGTTCATCCAGTTCCCACAGGTCTTGGAGGCCGCGCACGAGCGCAAGATCATCGACCATACGCTCGAGGCTGCTGCCGGGCACTTGGCCGAACTCGCCGAGGCCCTTGAGCACGAACAGGACCTGACCCAACTCGAGTACGCGCAAAAGATCGAACTGCTGGCCGGAACGATACGCGCCATTCGCACAGAGCAGGCGTTCCACTTCCAGTCACTGCCACGTTTTCTGCAAATAGAGCTGTTGAATCATGCACCTCAAGCCCATGACGAACAGGGCGCGCAATTACTGGCGCAGTATGCGAGCGCGCTCAGTTCGCTGGCCAACAACAGGCTTCTCGCCAGTGCCTCTTTCGCCCAAGCCAACCCCAACATCACATCGCCACTGACGAGTAGCGAGCTGGAGGCCCTCAACAGCCTCATTCTCGGCCAACGGAACAACAGCATCGGGCCACGCTGGCTCGACTACCACCAGTCCCTGCTGAACCAGGAGTCCGCACGGATACTGAAGCAGACCAAGGTCGCGTTCGCGCAACTGAATGCCCGGGCCCAGCGGGTCGCGCTGCTGCAGGCAGAGGCCGACCGGCACGAAACCATGCGGCAAGAAGCGGAGTCGAGGCAAAGGGCCGAAGCGTTGAGGCAACAACAGTTGCAAGCCGAGCACAAAGCACGCGAGCGGGCCCAGCAACAAGTCCTGGCCGAGGAAAAAGCCCGCGAGGTGATGCGCATCCAGGCCGAAATGCAACGCCAGCGCATCAGCTACAACGCGTTCAGCCATGCTGCGTCGCCATTGCCGCAAGTGACGGCAGTCGGTGCCACGACCCTCACTGTCGCCCAAGGCACCTACGCAACGCTGCTGGTCGCCATCCGCGAGGCCGTGACCAGCCTGGCAGCCGCTGCCACGCCTGCGATGGGTAATCTGCTGGTGGCCAGTCTCACCATGATGTGGCCAAGCACGCTCGGCAACGCTGAGCGGCGCTACCTCCTCAGCACGCCACTGTCCAGCCTTGCACCTGCCGGTGGCCCTGACCTCGAGGCACTTGCCAGCAGGTCGGTCAGCCTTGACCTGCCCTACCTGCTGGCAGGGGCCGAAGATGAAAACGGCCTGGACCTGTACGTAGTGCCAGGCGGCAAACCCGTGGCGGTGCGTGCGGCGACATTCGACAGCGAACGCCAGGTCTACAGCCTGGCGCTGGAGAATCCGCAACGCGTTCTTACCTGGACACCGGCCAGTGCTCCGGGGGGCAACGAAGGTAATTCCACCAGTTATCCATCAGTACCACCCGGCACCCTCGTCTATGGCGGTAGCCGCCTCGATCCGGTCAGCAGCGAGCCGGAAAGCTACCCCGCCCTGGATCTGCTCGATCAGGAACGCTTGATCATCACGTTCCCTACCGACTCGGGTTTGCCGCCTATTCTGGTGGTGTTCAAAAGCCCGCGATTCGAGCCAGGCGCCGCAATTGGTAGCAGCGTGGAAGTTTCTGGACTTTGGCCGGGAGAGGCTGCACGCGCTGAAGGCGCGCCCGTACCGGCTCAGATCGCGGATCAACTGCGTGGCACCGAGTTCAGAAACTTCAACAGGTTCCGAAGAAGGTTCTGGAAAGCGGTTGCACATGACGCAGAGCTCTCGAAGCAATTCAGTGAAAGAAACCTACGCCGGATGAGAAAACATGGAAATGCGCCGACTGTTGGCGATGCGGACATACACATGAGTCAACTGACCTATATTCTGCATCACGTGCTCCCCATCAGCGAAGGCGGTGATGTCTACGACATGAACAACATAAGGATCGTCACACCGCGCGCGCATCACAGCATCCACTACGGGGAAAGAAAATGAAATTCAAAGAAAGACTAAGCGATTACACCGAGCAAGAGTTCATCGAATTCATACATGAGATCGACAGAGCCAATGACGACGAACCAGATAGGGTACTGACACCTTTGTTGATGCATTTCAGAAAAATTACTGAGCATCCATCTGGCATCGACCTTCTGTATCGGCCGGCCTCTGAAGCGGAAGGCCAGCCAGAGCAGATTGTTAAAATCGTAAAAGCCTGGCGCATAGCTAACGGCAAGGATGTATTCAAATGTTAAAGCAGCTTAACGCAACAGATAAAATCTCAGTAAACCTACACCTCCACCCACTATATAAGAAGGCGGCACACACAATCTCAATAACAGACCAGTAGTCGCGCCACTGGAACATTCATAATGCTCATCATGGAGCTAGCCATGGCTGACAAGAAAAACCTGAGCGACTACTCAGAGCGCGAATTTCTAGAACTCCTGGAACTCATAATCAACACAAATGGCTCCCAACCAGACAAAGTACTTGACCCGTTACTTGAACACTTCGAGTCCACTACTGAGCATCCCGCAGGAACCGACCTTATCTTCTGGCCAGATACCGCAGAAAAGGGTGAACCAGAGGAAATAGTGAAGCTAATAAAAGAATGGCGACGAGAGAATGGGAAGGATGGCTTCAAACCTGAATAGCTCATTAAAACGAACGGCCACACTCCCGTGGGGCTATCTGCTTACAAGCTAATAATATTTTCATACAAAAACGCCGAAAGCCTCTCACCAGCCCCTAGACGAGCAAGAGACATTTCCCTGCATTGGTCAACGGAATTATCTGGTTGCCTACGACAGCGCCGCCCCGTTACATCAAGCAAAGCTCAAAAGATGGCCGCTCCGCTCGCCCCCACAGGTATCACTTGGCCCCTGTGGGAGCGGGCTTGCCCGCGATGGGCCGCAAGGCGGCCCCTGTAACTGGCATGGCGCTATCGATCAGATCGCGCCGCGCTGACGCAGCACATCCAGCACCAGCTTCACCCCTTCATCGACGCTGACCGACTGGGTATCGATCACCAGGTCGGCATCCAGCGGCACGTCGAACGGGAAGCTTTCGCCAGGAATGTTGTCGCCACCAGCGGCGTACAAGCCCTGCGGGTCGCGCTCGCGGCAGACTAGCGGCGAGGCCTGGACGTAGACGGTGACCAGACGCTCCTTGCCGATCAGCGCCTTGGCCTGCTCGCGGCCTTCGGCATCCGGGGCGACGAACGCCGCCAGGGTCAGCAGCCCGGCCTCGTTGAACTGGCGCGCCACATGGGCGGCGCGGCGCCAGTTCTCGGTGCGGCCGGCGCGGTCCTGCGGCAGGCCCTTGTTCAGGTCGTGACGCAGGTTCTGGCCATCGAGCACATAGACCGCTCGCCCCATGTCGAACAGCTTGCGCTCCACGGCGTAGGCCAGGGTGCTCTTGCCAGCGCCGGACAGGCCGCTGAACAGCACGGTGGCCGGCTGCTGGCCGAAGCGCAGGGCGCGCTCCTCGGTGGACACATGGGCCAGCTTGCCGTGCTGGCCAGTGCCGCCGTGCGGCAGTACCGGTGGGGCGATGATCATGCCGGCACCAACGGTGCCGTTGGTCAGGCGGTCGATGACGATGAACGCGCCAGTGGTGCGGTTGCTCTCGTAACCGTCCAGAGCGATGGCGCTGTCCAGCGCGACCTTGACCCGGCCGATCTCGTTGAGCTGCAGCGCGCTGGCGGCGCCCTGCTCGAGGGTGTTCACATCGACCTTGTGGGTGATGCTGGCGATCGAGCCCGGCACATAGCTGGTGGCGCGCTTGATGTCGTACTTCTTGCCCGGGAGCATCGGTTCCTCGGCCATCCACACCAGCATGGCGTCGAACTGATCGGTAACCGGTGGCACATTGTCGGCATGCACCAGCAGGTCGCCCCGGGAGATGTCGATCTCGTCTTCCATGGTCAGGGTCACTGCCTGGCCTGGACCGGCGCTCTCCAGTTCGCCCTCGTAAGTGACGATGGACTTGACCCGGCTGCTCTTGCCCGATGGCAGCACGACGATTTCGTCGCCCTTGTGCACCACGCCACCGGCGATGGTGCCGGCGAAGCCACGGAAGTTCAGGTTCGGGCGGTTGACGTACTGCACCGGGAAACGCAGGTCGGTGACATTGCGGTCGGCGGCGATCTCGACGGTCTCGAGGATCTCCATCAGCGCCGGCCCCGTGTACCACGGCGAACGCTCGCTGCGGTTGACCACGTTGTCGCCCTTGAGCGCCGACATCGGCACGAAGTGCAGGCTCGATGGCTTGAGGTTGATGCCCTCGGCAAACTTCAGGTAGTCGGCCTTGATGTCTTCGAACACCTGCTCGTCGAAGTTCTTCAGGTCCATCTTGTTGACGGCGACGACGATGTGCTTGATGCCCAGCAGGGAGGCGATGTAGCTGTGCCGGCGGGTCTGGGTCTGCACGCCGTAGCGGGCGTCGACCAGGATGATCGCCAGGTCGCAGGTGGACGCGCCGGTGGCCATGTTGCGGGTGTACTGCTCGTGGCCCGGGGTGTCGGCGATGATGAACTTGCGCTTGGCGGTGGAGAAGTAGCGGTAGGCGACATCGATGGTGATGCCTTGCTCGCGCTCGGCCTGCAGGCCGTCCACCAGCAGCGCCAGGTCGACTTCCTCGCCGGTGGTGCCGGACTTTTTCGAATCACGGGTGATGGCCTCGAGGTGATCCTCGTAGATCATCTTCGAGTCGTGCAGCAGGCGCCCGATCAGGGTGCTCTTGCCGTCGTCCACGTTGCCGCAGGTGAGGAAGCGCAGCAGCTCTTTACGCTCGTGCTGGGCCAGGTAGGCGAGGATGTCCTCGCTGATCAAATCGGATTGGTGACTCATTGCATTCAAGCTCCAAGCTGTAAGCTTCAAGCGGCAAGCTTGTCGGCGTACAACTAGTTAGAAATTTTGTTGATCAAACCTGTCAGCATTCTGGAGAGCTCACGGGTTTCAGTAATCCAGTCGTTAGCTAACTCAGTAGGCAAATAACCAATTTCACCGGCGATGATCAGTTGAGTCCGCAACTCCGCGCAGGATGCTTTCGCCACGCTCAGGAACCATGCCTTCTCTCGCACCCCTCTGCGCTCCATCCCCTCAGCGATGTTGGAAGGAACCGAAACCGCCGCACGGGTAATTTGAGATCTGAACCCAAAATCCCGGCAGTCAGCAAATGCTTGATACATCTCAACGGCTAAATTTTTGCTTCGCTGCCAAACCAGCAACTTCTCAAAATCCACTGCAGGGGCTCCCTGTGCGCCCGCAGTGCAGGCGGCAGTCCACAAAAATCAGAAGCTACTCGCTCCGCTTCTGTCTTGCAGCTTGCCGCTTGTAACTTGAAGCTTAGAAATAGCCTTGGCGTTTTTTGTCTTCCATGGAACCGGCGCCATCGTGGTCGATGACACGGCCCTGGCGCTCGGACGTTCGGGTCAGGAGCATTTCCTGGATGATGTCCGTCAGGGTCTCGGCTTCAGACTCGACCGCGCCTGTCAGCGGGTAGCAGCCCAGGGTACGGAAACGCACTTTCTTCTTGACGATGCGCGCCTTCTCCTCGTCGCTCAGGTGCTCGAGGATGCGTTCGTCGTCGATCATGATCAGGGTGCCGTTCTTCTCGATCACTTCGCGCTCGGCGGCGAAGTACAGCGGCACGATCGGAATGCCTTCGAGGTAGATGTACTGCCAGATGTCCAGCTCGGTCCAGTTCGACAGCGGGAACACGCGGATCGACTCGCCCTTGTTGACCTTGCCGTTGTAGATGTTCCACAGCTCCGGGCGCTGGTTCTTCGGATCCCAGCGGTGCTTGCTGTCGCGGAACGAGTAGACGCGCTCCTTGGCCCGGGACTTTTCTTCGTCACGGCGCGCGCCACCGAAGGCGGCGTCGAAGCCATGCTTGTCCAGCGCCTGTTTCAGGCCCTGGGTCTTCATGATGTCGGTGTGCTTGGAGCTGCCATGGGTGAATGGGTTGATGCCCTGCGCCACGCCCTCGGGGTTGACGTGGGTGATCAGCTCCAGGCCCATCTCTTCGACCATCTTGTCGCGGAAGCGGTACATCTCCTGGAACTTCCACTGGGTGTCGACGTGCATCACCGGGAACGGCAGCTTGCCCGGAAAGAACGCCTTGCGCGCCAGGTGCAGCATGACCGCGGAATCCTTGCCGATCGAGTACAGCATCACCGGGTTGTCGAACTCGGCGGCCACCTCGCGGATGATGTGGATGCTCTCCGCCTCCAGCTGTTTCAAGTGCGTCAGATTGTCGACCATGGCTACTCACGAAAAACGATCTTATGGACGGCCTGCGGGCCGTGTTCGAGCGAGCCACTTTATCACAGCACCTGATTCTATTTAGGAGGCTGCCTAGATCGAAACAATCTAACGATATGACCAAGGGTTTGGGCCGTGTAGGAGCGGCCTTGTGTCGCGAAAGGGCTGCGCAGCAGCCCCAGGATTTCAGCGTTGATGCATAGATCGCCGGGGCTGCTTTGCAGCCCATTCGCGACACAAGGCCGCTCCTACAGATAAGCGTATTCGCCACTTGCGGCGGATCAGATCGGATTCGGGCAATCGATGAACAGGTGCTCGACCGCGAAGCGCCGCGCCAGGTAATCGCCCAGCGCCTGCACGCCATAGCGCTCGGTGGCGTGATGCCCGGCGGCGATGAAGCTGATGCCGTTCTCGCGGGCGCTGTGGAAGGTCTGCTCGGAGGCCTCGCCACTGAGGAACAGGTCGACCCCGGCGGCGATGGCATTGTCGATGTAGCCCTGGCCACCCCCGGTGCACCAGCCGACCCGGCGGATCATCTGTTCGCCGTCGACCACCAGTGGCTCACGGCCCAGGGCCTCCTGCACGCGACGGGCGAAGTCACGCACCGAGACGGGCTCGGCCAGCGAGCCGACCAGGCCGACCACCTTGGGATTGTTCGGATCCAGCGGGCCCTCAACCGTGATGTCCAACTGGCGCGCCAGCTGCACGTTGTTGCCCACCTCCGGGTGCACGTCCAACGGCAGGTGGAAGGTCAGCAGGCTGATGTCGTGCTTGAGCAGGGTTTTCAGGCGCCGTTGCTTGATGCCGGTGATGCAGGGGTTCTCGCCCTTCCAGAAGTAGCCATGGTGCACCAGCACCAGGTCGGCCTCGGCCTCGACCGCCGCGTCCAGCAGCGCCTGGCTGGCGGTGACGCCGCTGACGATGCGGCTGACCTGGGGGCGGCCCTCGACCTGCAGACCATTGGGGCAGTAGTCCTGGATCTTCGCGCTGCCCAGGTAGCGCTCAGCTTCCTCGACCAGGGTATTGAGGGCGACGGCCATGAAAAATCTCCTCGAATTCGGCGTTGCGACAGGGCGCGAGGCCCTATAATGGCCGCCATTATGGGCCGTCGCCGGTTTCGGGGGAACCG
>NZ_JAOCDM010000140.1 GCF_029840925.1 Pseudomonas sp. GD03858 | reverse complement strand
TTGAAGCTTGAAGCTTGAAGCTTGAAGCTTGAAATTTAACACTCAGCCCCAAAAAGTCATTTCAATCTTTCGACGAAAAGCCCCCCGCAGGGTTAGTGCAAATCTGAAAGCACTCCCCCCGCGAAAACCCCATCAGGCAATCCCAACCTGATTACGTCCGCTGTTCTTGGCCTGGTACAACCCCTTGTCCGCCGCCGAGATCAGCTGCCGGCAATGGCTGCCGACGCTCGGCGTAAGGGTCGCCAGGCCAATGCTGACCGTCAGGTACGAGGTCGCCTCAGGCATCGTATGGGCGATTTTCAGCGTCATGATGGTCTGACGCAGCTTTTCAGCGACCAACCGGGCGCCACCAGGCGAGGTATTGGGCAACACCAGGGCGAACTCCTCGCCACCATAGCGCGCCGGCAAGTCAGTGGGACGCGAGCAACTGCCGCGAATAGCCTCGGCCACCTGACGCAAGGCTTCGTCACCCGCCAGGTGACCGAAGCTGTCGTTGAACGCCTTGAAGTAGTCCACATCGATCATCAACAGCGACAACTGCTGCTGCTCACGCATGGCCCGGCGCCATTCCAGCTCCAGGTATTCATCGAAGTGACGGCGGTTGGACAGCCCCGTGAGGCCATCGGAGTTCATCAACCGCTGCAGCATCAGGTTGGTGTCAAGCAACTGCTGCTGGCTCACGCGCAGGGCCCGATAGGCCTCGTCACGCTGCAACAGCGTGAGGTACGAGCGCGAGTGGTAGCGGATACGCGCCACCAGTTCGATGGTGTCGGGCAGCTTCACCAGGTAATCGTTGGCCCCGGCAGCGAACGCCGCGCTCTTGACCAGCGGGTCCTCCTTGGTCGACAGCACGATGATCGGAATGTCCTGGGTCGCCGGATTGTTGCGGTACTCGCGGACCAGCGTCAGGCCATCGAGGCCCGGCATGATCAAGTCCTGCAGGATAACCGTGGGCTTGATGCGCATGGCCTGGGCCACTGCCTGGTGCGGGTCGGCGCAGAAGTGGAAGTCGATGTTCTCTTCGTGGGCCAGCCCACGACGCACCGCCTCGCCGATCATTGCCTGATCGTCTACCAGCAGGACCATCGCCGCACTTTCGTTGATGGTCGTGAAACCTTCGATCGGGAGATCATTCATCCGTAGTCACCAGATCACTGCCGGCCAGGCGGCGTGACTCAATACATATCGTCATTTCGAAAAGATTTCCATCAGTCGCCCGGCGATTCGCTCAAGCGGACGAATTTCCACCGCGGCGTCGATCGCCGCGGCGGCCTTGGGCATGCCGTAGACCGCACTGCTCTGCTGGTCCTGGGCGATGGTCAGAAAGCCCTGCTGGCGCATGAGCTTCAGACCCTGCGCGCCGTCGCGCCCCATGCCGGTGAGCAGCACGCCCACCGCCTCGCCAGACCAGTACCGCGCCACGCTCTCGAA
The DNA here is from genome assembly GCF_029840925.1 of Pseudomonas sp. GD03858. Lineage (GTDB taxonomy): Bacteria > Pseudomonadota > Gammaproteobacteria > Pseudomonadales > Pseudomonadaceae > Aquipseudomonas. Next base: position 11,516 of record NZ_JAOCDM010000140.1, on the reverse strand, counting down.
AAACACATCGATCGAAGGCCGGTAGATTTCATTGACAGGTTCCGCAGTGTAGGCCAGCTCGCCATTGCTCAGCAGGCGGATATGGTGATTGGTGCCCGCCAGCAGCACCTGTCCGGGCTGCGGTGGTTCGCCTTCGCGAGCCAGACGAACCGGCAGGCCAGAAGCGCTGCTCAGCCACTCGGCCATGCCGGCGGCAAACACCTGATCGACATGCTGCACCAGCACGATCGCCGCCGGGAAAGTACGCGGCAGCCCCTTGAGCAATACCTCCAGCGCCGCCGGCCCGCCCGCGGACGAGCCGATCGCCACCAAGGCGCGGCGCTGCGACACCTGACGCTGGGGAGTGGCGACTGCCCGGGGCGCGCTGGGCCGCTGCTGACCGATCAGCCAGGCGATGTTGAGGATCTTGCGCAACAGAGGCGCCGCCGCCTCCCGCGCGTCTCCCGCACCCAGCGTCGGAGTGTCGACCACGTCCAGCGCGCCATGGCCCATGGCCTCGAACACCCGATTCATGTTCTGCCTGCGGTCGACGGTGACGATGACGATGGCGCATGGCGTCTCGGCCATGATCCGACGGGTCGCCTCGACCCCATCCATCACCGGCATGATCAGGTCCATCAGGATCAGGTCGGGCGTCTGCTCGGCGCACAAACGCACCGCCTCGGCGCCATTGCCGGCCACCCACACCACCTCGTGCGCAGGCTCGAAGGCCAGCGCACGGCGCAAGGCCTCCACGGCCATGGGCATGTCGTTGACAATGGCGATCTTCATCCCTGGGCACCTCCGATCAACTCCACGACAGCGTCCAACAGCGCATCATCGTGGAAGCTGGCCTTGGCCAGATAATAGTCGGCACCGGCATCCAGTCCACGACGCCGGTCTTCTTCACGATCCTTGTACGACACCACCATTACGGGCAACGACTGCAGACGATGATCGCGGCGCACCAGGGTGACCAGTTCGATGCCGTCCATGCGTGGCATGTCGATGTCGGTAATCAGCAGGTCGAAGTCGTCACTGCGCAGGGCGTTCCAACCGTCCATGCCATCCACGGCCACCGCCACGTCGTAGCCACGGTTGCCCAGCAGCTTGCGCTGCAACTCGCGCACCGTGAGCGAGTCGTCGACCACCAGGATGCGCTTGCGCGCCACGCCCTTGCCAGCCCTGCCGCCACGTTCGATACGTTCCAGACGACCGGTACTGAGCAGCTTGTCCACCGAGCGCAGCAGGTCTTCGACATCAATGATGAGCACCACCGAACCGTCGTCGAGCAATGCCCCGGCAGAAATGTCCTGGACCTTGCCCAGGCGCGGATCGAGCGGCATCACCACCAGCACCCGCTCGCCGATCAGCCGCTCGACAGCCACGCCGTAGAGCTGTTCGCGCTCGCGAATCACCACCACCCGCAGGCTCTGCTCATCACCCTGGGTCGCCGGTCGATTGAGCAACTGACTGGCCGCCACCAAGCCGATATGCCGATCTTCATGCCAGAAGTGCTGGCGCCCTTCGATCTGCACGATGGTTTCGGCGGGCACATCGAGCGTGCGCTCGATATGCGCCAGCGGAAAGGCGTAAGCCTCGCCACCCACCTCGACCACCAGGCTGCGCACCACCGACAGAGTCAGCGGTACCTCCAGATGGAAGCAGCAGCCCTGCCCTGCCACCTGGGTCAACTCGATCGAGCCGCGCAACTCGCGGACCATGTGCTGCACCGCATCCAGCCCGACACCTCGTCCGGACACCTCGGTGACCGTGTCGCGCAGACTGAAGCCGGGCAGGAACAGGAACGTCAGCAGCTCGGCCTCGCTCATCTGTGCCACGGTCTCGGCCGGCGACAAGGCACGCTCGACGATGCTGCGGCGCAAGCGCTCGAGGTCGATACCGGCACCGTCGTCGGCGAGCTCGAGCACCAGCAGCCCGGCCTGGTGCGAGGCGCGCAGGCGGATCGTGCCTTCGCCGGGCTTGCCGGCGAGCAGACGCTGCTCGGGCAGTTCGATGCCATGATCGACGGCATTGCGCAACAGGTGGGTCAGCGGCGCCTCGAGCTTCTCCAGCACATCGCGATCGACCTGGGTCTTCTCGCCCTCGACGACCAACCGTACCGGCTTGTCCAGCGAGCGCCCAAGGTCGCGCACCATGCGACTCTGCCCGGTGAGCACATCGGCAAACGGACGCATGCGACAGGCCAGCGCGGTGTCATACAACAGTTGCGCGCGCTGGCTGGCCTGCCAGCCGAACTCATCGAGGTCGGCGGCCTGCTGCAACAGAATCTGCTGGGTTTCGGCCAGCAGTTGCTGGGTCTGGGCCAGCGCCGCGAGTACCTCGGCGCCCTGACCGCTGTCCTCCAGCTGGGCCTTGAGCCCATCCAGCGCCCGCATGCCCTGGCCATGCATGCGCTTCAGACGCTGCAACGTCGCCAGGTAGGGCTTCAGGCGCTGAGTCTCCACCAGCGACTTGCTCGACAAGTCGAGCAGGCTGTTCAGGCGATCTGCGGTCACCCGCAGCACCCGCTCGCCGCCTTCTGCCCCGCGCCTGCCAACCTTGCGCTGGGCAACCGATTCGGGGTCCGGCTCGACGACCGGGGCTTCGGCGATGAATGCCTCGCTCACCACTGGCTCGGGCGGTGGCGACTCGACCTGGCCTGGCCCGCTCGACGTGACGACGGGCGCAACCTCGGGCAGCGCCGGATCCAGCACCCCTGCCATCTGCGCCAGGAACGTCGATACAGCAGCCTCGCCGCCCTGATCGCCCGGCGTGGCGATGCGCATCAACAGATCGGTGCCCTGCAGCAACGCATCGATATGTTCGGGCCGCAGCAGCAAGCGACCTTCCTGCGCCGCCACCAGGCAGTCCTCCATCACATGGGCAACGCTGACGCCCGCATCGATGCCGACGATGCGCGCCGCCCCCTTGAGGGAGTGGGCCGCCCGCATGCAGGCCTCGAGCTGGTCGGGTTGGGCAGGGTCGCGCTCCAGCGCCATCAGCCCGGCACTGAGTACCTGCGTCTGTGCCTCGGCCTCCAGGCTGAACAGCTCGAGCAGCGACGCATCGCGCATTTGCTCCGGGGTCATGACAGGCTCCGCTTCACGGCTGACATCAGCTGTTGTTCATCCAGCACTCGCACGCTGCGCCCTCGCCACTGCAGGACCGCGGTGGTGAAGTGCGCCGCGTCACGACCGTTTTCCAGGCCCGCGAGGTCGAGACGATGGATACCGTCGATCTCGTCCACCGGCACCACCACGGGGCCGCCGTCGGCGGCGAGGATCAGCATGCGCGGCATGGCCCGCCCGGTACGCTCGGCAGTGCTCTGGGCCGGCACGCCCAGCAGGTCGACCAGGGACAGGCATGGCACCAGCGCGCCGCGCACGTTGGCGACCCCCTGCAGTACCCGCGAACGCTGGTGCGGCAACGAGTGCGCCGGCTGCAGCGGCGCGATCTCCGCCAGACAGGCGGTGGCCAGGGCCAGCCACTCGTCCCCCAGGCGGAACAGCAGCATGGAACGGCCAACCGCGCGCTCTTCCAGCACCTGGGGCGCGAACTGCTCGTCCTGGATCAGTGCGTAACGATCCAACAAACGCGTGGCCGCCTCGGCATACACCTCGCAATTGCGGCAATGCACATGGCGCTCCAGCAACGGACATTGCTTGTCGCCATGCACGCCGATGCGATTCCAGCAATCATCGATGGGCGCGTCATCATGGGCGATCAGTTGCATATCGTGGCTCATCGTTCAGACTCCCTGCCCGCCCTCGCCGCGCGCTCCTGCAAGCGCCGGGCGCCCGCCTCGTCTCCCTGCGAGGCCAGCAGTGCGGCCAGGTGCATCAGCGCTTCCGGGTGCTGGGGTTCAAGATAGAGCGCCTTGCGGTAATGGGTGATGGCCTGGGCGGCATCGGCTTGCATGTCACAGAGCAAGCCCAGCCAGTAGTAGATCTGCGCCTTGGGCGCGTACTGCCGCAGGTAACATTCGCAACCCGCCCTGGCCTGCTCGCTGTCACCGGCGTTGGCGTGTCGGGCGATGGCCGCCAGCAGCTGCGCCTCGCTGTCCTGCAGGGCAGGTCGCGGAGGCGGAACAGGGTTTGGCCTGGGAGCCCGTGTCGGAAGTGGCGTGATCCGCGGGGGCAGGTTCGACGCCAGCATGCGTGGCGCTGCCATGGGCGCGCTGGGGATGACGGGAGCGATGTCATCCTGGCGAATGTAGGCGAACGACTGCGCGATCCCCAGGGGGCGCATGCCCAGGCGCGCCAGCAGGCTGCCTTCGGCAGGGCCGATGAACAATACGCCCTGGGCATGAGTCAGGTGCTTGAGCACCTCGAATACCCGCTGCTGGGTCGGCACATCGAAGTAGATCAGCAAATTGCGGCAGAACACGAAATCGTACAGCCCCTCGCGCCCTTTGAGCGTCGGGTCGAGCACATTGCCAACCTGCAGGCTGACCTGCTGGCGCACGCGCTCGTCGAGCTGATGAACATCACCGACTTCACGAAAATGCCGCTCACGAAACGCCAGGTCACTGCCGCGAAACGAATTGCGCCCATAGAGCGCCTGCTCGCCCTTGGCCACCGAACTCGGACTGACGTCGATGCCGTCGATGCGGAACGCCCCTGGAGCGAGCCCACCATCCAGCAGCGCCATGGCGATCGAATAGGGTTCCTCGCCGGTCGAGCACGGCAGGCTGAGCATGCGCAAGGGCCGCATGCCAGCGAGTTCGGCCAGGCGCTTGTGAGCGAGGCCCACCAGTGCGCTGAAGGATTCGGGGTAGCGAAAGAACCAGGTTTCGGGAACGACGACCGCCTCGATCAGTGCCTGCTGCTCGTCGGCCGACTGCTGCAGGCGCAGCCAGTAATCGTCCAGATCAACGGCCTGCGAAGCAGCGCAGCGCTGGCGCAAGGCGCGCTCGACCATGGGCGCGCCAACCGACTCTACATCCAGGCCGATGCGATCCTGCAGGAAACGGAAGAAACGCTGCTCGTTCATGCCGGCACCTGCCCGGGCTCGACGGGATACAACAACTGCCGGACCGCTTCAGGCAACAACTCATCCACCCGGATGCGCTGCAGCAACCCTCGCGCATCCTGGCGCACAGGCCCCAGGTAACGGGCATCGCCATTGTCCAGACCGTAGGGCTGGAATTCGTCAGGTGCGCAGCGCAGGGTATCGGTGGCCTGCTCCAGGATCAGCCCCAGTTGCAGCTCCGGACGCAGCGGATCAGCGCGGTAATGCACCAGCACCAGACGGGTGCTGCTGCGCGACGCCGCCGGTACGCCGAAGCTCAGCGCTGAAAGGTCGAGCACCGGCACCAGCGCGCCCCGGTGGGCAAACACGCCGGCCACCCAGGCAGGCGCCTGGGCAATGGGCTTGAGGGTGCGCAGCGGCAGCACCTCGATCACTTCGCGCACATCCAGGGCGAAACGCTGGTCGGCGATGCGAAACTGCAGGTACAGCACGCCCTTGTCGGCAGCGCTGCGATCTTCGCGGGGGGCCAGGTCGTTCATCGTGGTCAGACTTTGAACCGCGACACACCGCCTCGCAGCCCGGCGGCCACCTGGCTCAGCTCGTCGATAGCGAAGCTCGCCTGGCGTAGTGACTCCACCGTCTGGGTGCTGGCATCGCTGAGCTGGGCCAGGGCCTGGTTGATCTGTTCGGCGCCAGTGGCCTGGGCCTGCATGCCCTCGTTGACCATCAACACCCGTGGCGCCAGCGCCTGGACCTGATGGATGATCTGGCTGAGCTGTTCGCCCACCTGCTGCACCTCGAACATGCCGCGGCGCACTTCCTCGGAGAACTTGTCCATGCCCATCACCCCGGCCGAGACCGCCGACTGGATCTCGCGCACCATTTGCTCGATGTCGTAGGTGGCGACAGCGGTCTGATCGGCAAGACGGCGTACCTCGGTGGCGACCACGGCGAAGCCACGGCCGTACTCACCGGCCTTTTCCGCCTCGATGGCGGCATTGAGCGACAACAGGTTGGTCTGGTCGGCGACCTTGACGATGGTGACCACCATCTGGTTGATGTTACTGGCCTTCTCGTTGAGGATCGCCAGCTTGGCGTTGACCAGGTCGGCCGCGCCCATCACCTGGTGCATGGTTTCCTCCATGCGCGCCAGGCCCTGCTGGCCTGAGCCGGCAAGGCTCGAGGCCTGGTCGGCGGCGCTGGTGACTTCGGTCATGGTGCGCACCAGGTCACGCGAGGTCGCGGCGATCTCCCGCGAGGTCGCGCCGATTTCCGTGGTCGTTGCCGCTGTTTCGGTGGCGGTGGCCTGCTGTTGCTTGGATGTCGCGGCGATCTCGGTGACCGAGGTGGTCACCTGCACCGAGGAGCGCTGGGCCTGGGATACCAGGTTGGCCAGCGATTCGGCCATTTCGTTGAAGCCCCCCTCGATGGCGCCGAACTCGTCCTTGCGGTCGAGGTTCAGGCGCATGCTCAGGTCGCCGGAGCGCAGGCGGTCGAGGGCATGCACGATGCGTTGCATGGGCGCGGTGATCGCCCGCATCAGCAGCAGGCCACAAATGCCGGCGGCCACGATCGCCAGCAGCAGCGAGACGATCATGCTGCCCTTGGCGGTGTTCACCGCGCTGACGATCTCGTTGGTGGCGTTGTCGGCGGCTTCACGGTTGCGCTCGATCACCTGGTTCAAGTGCTGACGCCCTTCCTTCCAGGCCGGCGTAAGCACTTCGGCGATCAAGCGTTGCGCCTCGGCATAGTTTTTCTGCCGGTAGGTTTCCAGGACCTGATCGACAATCTTGACGTACTCCAGCTCCAGGCGGGTGAAGTCGTCGAAGGCGACCTGATCGTCGGGGTCGCGGATGGTGCCTTGGTAGCTGGCCATATGCTGCTTGAGGCGATCATCGAAACTCTTGAACAGTTCCATGTCGGCCGTGGTGATTTCGCGGTGGTTGGACAGGCCCACCAACTGCTGGCTGTTGACGTAGCTGTCGACCCAGGCGCTGCGAATCATCGAGCTGTAGTAGACGCCGGGAATACTGTCATTGCCCACGTCTTCTTCACTGGACTCGATCGCCACCAGCCGCGAGTAGGCGGCCACGATCATCAGCAGCATGATGGCGATGATCACGGCGAAACTTGCCAGGATCCGTTGGCGCAAGGTCCAGTTCTTCACATTCAGCCCTCAGGAATTCGATACGAGCGGGAAAAATCGCCGAAGTATAGCCCAGGCTCCCTACGCTTTTGCGGCTGAATGCAGGTGGATTCAGGCATCCCTGCCTGTCGGACTGGCCAAATGCCGGTTCATTGACCCGCGGCGAGCCTGACCTGACTTTCCAGCTCCTGGCGCAGGGCCGGGTCCAGGCGCAGTTGGCGGGCCAGTTCGTCGAGGTAGGCGCGCTCCATGAAGTTCTCCTGATCGACCATCATCACACTGGCCAGGTACATCTCGGCGGCCATTTCCGGCGTCTGCGCGGCACGGGCTACCTCGGCCGGATCCAACGGCTTGTTCAGCTCGGCATGCAACCACTGCTGCAACGCTCGATCACTGTCCAGGCGGGTGAATTCGCCCTCGATCAGGGCCCGCTCGCGTTCGTCGATATGGCCATCGGACTTGGCCGCCGCCACCAGTGCCCGCAACACCGCCTGGCTGTGCTGCTCGGCCTCGGCTGGCGGCAGGCGGTCGAGGGTCTGCGGCTCGCGATTGCCTTCGCCCTGGCGTGCCTGCCAATTGCCGTACGCCTTGTAGGCCAGCACGCCGAGGGCGGCCAGGCCACCGTAGGTGAGCGCCTTGCCGCCATACTTGCGGGCCTTCTTGTTGCCCAGCAGCAGGCCCATGGCGCCCGCCGCCAGGGCGCCGCCTCCCGCGCCGGACAGCAGGCTGCCCAGACCGCCCGAGCCCTTGTCGCCAGTGCCTTTGCCCTGCTGGTTCTGCAACAACGACTGGCCGGTCTTGAGTAGCTGGTCGAGCAGACCGCGAGTATTCATCTGAGATACCTCATGGAAGGTGGAATGTGAGCAGGCTCCAGAGTAGGCCGCCAACCTGAAGCCTCGCTTAACGCATTTGCATCCGGATGTTGCCTCTCTGGCGATTTGTTCCCGCTGCCAGTGCCTTCTAGTCTGTAGGGGCATCAATGCCCTGAGTCCCGAGGAGAAGCCGCGCATGCAAACCCGAATGCTGATCAACGGTCGCCTGGTCGACGGTGAAGGCCCCGCCTGGACCGTGCTCGACCCGGCCAGCGGCAGCGCGCTGGCGCAGATCAACGAAGCCAGCGAAACCCAGGTCGACGTGGCCGTTCGTGCCGCCGATCAGGCTTTCGACGGCTGGTCGCAGACCTCGCCAAAGGAACGCTCGAGCCTGCTGCTGGCCATCGCCGATCTTATCGAGGCGCACGCTGAAGTCCTCGCCAGGCTGGAGTCGCACAACTGCGGCAAGCCGTACGCCGCGGCACTCGGCGACGAGATCCCGGCCATCGCCGATGTGTTCCGCTACTTCGCCGGTGCGGCGCGCTGCCTGGGCGGCTCGGCGGCAGGCGAGTACCTGTCCGGGCATACCTCGATGATCCGCCGCGACCCGCTGGGCGTCGTCGCCTCCATCGCGCCGTGGAATTACCCGTTGATGATGCTGGCCTGGAAGATCGCCCCGGCCCTGGCCGCGGGCAACACCGTGGTGATCAAGCCCTCGGAGCTCACCCCGCTGACCGCGCTGCACGTGGGCGAGCTGGTCCGGGACCTGCTGCCGGCCGGCGTGCTCAACATCCTCTTCGGTCGCGGCCAGACTGTCGGCAATGCGCTGATCACCCATGCCAAAGTGCGCATGGTGTCGCTGACCGGCTCGATTGCCACCGGCGCGCGTATCATCGCGGACACCGCCGACAGCGTGAAGCGCATGCACATGGAACTGGGCGGCAAGGCGCCGGTGATCGTGTTCGACGATGCCGACATCGACGCGGCCATCGCGGGCATCCGCACCTTCGGCTTCTACAACGCGGGCCAGGACTGCACCGCCGCCTGTCGGCTGTACGTGCAGGACGGCATCTACGAGCGCTTCGTCGACCGCCTGGGCGAAGCGGTGGCCAGCATCAAGCCGGGCCTGCCGCATGACTCGGAGACCGAACTCGGCCCGCTGATCAGCGCCCTGCACCGGGACAAGGTCGCCGGCATGGTGCAGCGCGCCATCGAGCAGCCGCACATGCGCCTGGTCACGGGCGGCAAGGCCCTGCCCGGTGACGGTTTCTTCTTCGAGCCCACCGTGCTGGCGGACGCGCTGCAAGACGACGAAATCGTCCGCCGCGAAGTATTCGGCCCGGTGGTCTCGGTGACCCGCTTCCACGAGGAGGCTCAGGCGTTGGCCTGGGCCAACGATTCCGAATACGGCCTGGCATCTTCCGTCTGGACCCGCGACAGCGGCCGCGCCCATCGCCTTGCCGCCCGTTTGCAGTACGGCTGCACCTGGGTCAACACCCACTTCATGCTGGTCAGCGAAATGCCCCATGGCGGGCAGAAGCGATCGGGCTATGGCAAGGACATGTCGATGTATGGGCTGGAAGACTACACCTGCGTACGGCATGTGATGTTCAAGCATTGAGCAGCCTGTAACCGACCTTCGCCCGGCCGTTTTTGCTGCCAGCCGGGCGGAAATTTCCCGCGATTTCTCCTGCCTCCCCCCTACCGGCGATCCATTGAACATATTCGTTCTGGTATCACAGACTGATACCATGAATAATCATCAGCACGCTTTACTCGAACTTGTTTTCAAAAAGCCTGTTCCCAGGACGCTGGACTGGTTTCGCCTGGAATCTCTCCTGGTGGCTCTTGGCGCCCGGGTGATCGAAGGTAGAGGATCGCGCGTGCGATTCGAGCTCAACGGCGAGATCGCGACCTTTCATCGTCCTCATCCCGACCGGCATGCCAAACCCTATCAGGTAAGGGATGCCCGCCAGTTCCTGGAGCAGGCAGGAGTCACACCATGAATGTCATGCACTACCAGGGCTACTCGGCCCGCATCGAATACAGCGACGAAGACCAGTTGCTGGTCGGCCATGTCGCGGGCATTCGCGATGTGATCGGCTTCCATGGCGAATCGATCGGCGAACTGCGCCAGGCATTCGAAGATGCCGTCGACGATTACCTGGATACCTGCCGGCGTCTGGGCAAGACGCCACAGAAAACCTACTCGGGGAAACTCAGCCTGCGCCTGGAGCCGGCTCTCCACGCCAGCGTGGCGGCCAAGGCCGAGCTGGCGCAGAAGAGCATCAACCAGTGGGTCAGCGATATCCTCAGCCAGGCCGCCTGCGGCTGAATCAATCGCGCAGGTCCGACTCGTGGATCGGATTGGCCCGGCTGGTGGCGCGCTGATACTGCGCCGGCCAGGTGGCCTTGTTGCCCCCCAGGTCGTCATCGGCGTGCAGCGGCCAGTACGGGTCGCGCAGCAGCTCCCGGGCGAGGAAGATGACATCTGCCTGGCCGGTGCGCAGGATGTGCTCGGCCTGGGCGGGTTCGGTGATCATGCCGACGGTGCCGGTGGCGATTTCCGATTCCTTGCGCACCCGTTCGGCGAAGCGGGTCTGGTAACCGGGGCCGGTGGGGATTTCGGCGTTCACCGAGGTGCCGCCCGACGAGACATCGATCAGGTCCACGCCCATCGCCCGCAAGCGGCGCGCCAGCTCGACGGTCTCATCCGGGTTCCAGCCATCCTCGACCCAGTCGGTAGCCGACACCCTGACGAACAGCGGCAGCTCTTGTGGCCAAACCTTGCGTACCGCCTCGGTGACTTGCAGGGTCAGGCGGATGCGGTTCTCGAAGCTGCTGCCGTATTCATCGCGGCGCTGGTTGCTGAGCGGGGAAAGGAACTGGTGCAGCAGATAGCCGTGGGCCGCATGGATCTCCACCACCTTGAAGCCGGCCTTCACGGCCCGTTCGGTGGCGGCGACGAACGCGTCGACGATGTCCTGGATCTCGTCCTTGCTCAGCTCGCGGGGGGCGGTGTGCTGTGGATCGAAGGCGATCTTCGACGGGCCGACTGGCTGCCAGCCGCCGTCTTCGGGCTTGACGCTGCCGTGCTTGCCCAGCCAGGGCCGGTAGGTACTGGCCTTGCGTCCGGCGTGCGCCAGCTGGATGCCCGGCACCGCGCCCTGGGCGGTGATGAAGCGGGTGATGCGTTGCAAGGCGGGGATCTGGGCGTCGTCCCACAAACCGAGGTCTTCGGCGGTGATGCGACCGTCGGCGGTGACCGCGACGGCCTCCGTGATCACCAGGCCGGCGCCGCCGACGGCACGGCTGCCCAGGTGGACCAGGTGCCAGTCATTGGCCAGGCCATCCACGGCGGAGTACTGGCACATCGGGGAAACGGCGATGCGGTTGGGCAGGGTCAACTGACGCAGGGTGTACGGCTCGAGCAGCAGGCTCATGGGGCACCTCCCGGGGACTCCAATGGTTTTCCGGTCCGGGCACTCGTTGTGGGGGGTGGGCTCGGATACGGTTTTTTTAGACTAGACCATTGGGGGGCTTCGGCTTCGGCTTCGGCTTCGGCTTCGGCTTCGGCTTGGGCTTCGAGAGTGTGGGTTTTGATA
>NZ_JAOCDM010000014.1 GCF_029840925.1 Pseudomonas sp. GD03858 | reverse complement strand
GAGCGGGCTTGCCCCGCGATAGGGCCGCCGCAGCCGATCACAGGCGGAAATGCCCCACCATGCCCTTCAAATCATGGCCCAGCTGCGCCAGTTCGATACTTGAGCGGGCATTGTCCTGCATCGCCAACGCCGCCTGGTCGGCGCTGCCACGGATCTGCGTAACGCTGCGGCTGATCTCCTCGGCCACCGAACTCTGCTGCTCGGCCGCCGCGGCGATCTGCTGGTTCATCTGCTGGATCAGCGACACCGCCGCGGCAATGCTGCCCAAGGCGCTCTCGGTCTGCAGCGCGTCGGCCACCGCCAGGCGCACCAGCTCGGTGCTGCCGCGAATCTGCGCCACCGACTGCTGAGCGTTGCCACGCAGGCTGGCGACCAGGCGCTCGATTTCTTCGGTGGACTGCCGGGTACGCCGGGCCAGCGCGCGCACCTCGTCGGCCACCACGGCGAAGCCACGGCCCTGCTCGCCGGCCCGAGCCGCCTCGATGGCCGCGTTGAGCGCCAGCAGGTTGGTTTGCTCGGCCACGCTCTTGATCACCTCCAGCACATCACCGATGGTATGGATCTCGCTACTGAGGCTGTCGATACCACTGCTGGCGGTCTCGGCGGCCGCCGCCAACTGCTCGATGCGCTGCATGCCCTGGCGCACCACCTGCTGTCCCGACTCGACCTTGTCGTCGGCATCCTGAGCCGCCTGGGCCGCCTGCTCGGCATTGCGCGCCACGTCGTGAACGGTCGCGGTCATCTGCTGCATGGCGGTCGCCACCTGTTCGGTCTCGTCCTTCTGGCTGCCGACTTCGCGGTTGGTCTGCTCGGTGACCGCCGATAAAGCCTGAGCGCTGCCAGCCAGCTGATCGATGCCCTGCTGCAAGCCGCTGACGATGCCGGACAAGCCTTCGGCCATGTGCTGCATGGCCTGCAGCAGCTGGCCGACTTCGTCGGCACGCGGCGGTTCGGCCTCGATGCCCAGCTCGCCTGCGGCAATGCGCCGGGCACGGCTGATCACGCGCTTGAGCGGCGCGACCACGGCTCGGGTGATCAACCAGGCAGCCAGCACGCCCACCAGCAACGCCAGGGCCGTGGCCGCGGCGATGGCCATGGTGTTGCCCGTCAGTTCCGTCTGCATGGCCTGTTCCTGGACGGCATAAGCCTGGTCGACGCGTGCCGTGACCTGCTCGGCGCGGTCCTGCAACTGGCGCTTGATGCCCTGCTCCTGCCCCAGCAGGTCGGTATATTCGTTGAGCTTCTCGGAGAAACTGGCGATATGCCCAGCCACCTCGCCCAGCACGCTCTGGTATCCGGCATCGGCCACGGCGGACTTGAGCTGCTCCACCAGCGTCGCCGCTTCCTGCGTCTGGGCAATGCGCCCCTGGGCAATGGCTTCGTCGCCCTTGCGGCTTTGCTCCAGGCGTACCCTGGCCTCGTCCATGGCCTGCAGCATCAGCCGCGCGACCTGCGCCACCTGCGCGGCCTGCTCGAGAAACTCGCCGCCCTGCTGGCCCTGGGATTGCCTGAGGGTGTAGGTGCCGTCGTCGGCCAGGCCAGCCTGCAGCACGTCAAGGTTGTTGGCGACGCTGGACACCGACCAGCTGGCCATGTCCAGCGCCAGTTCCTTGGCCTGCACCGCCTGGACGAACTGATCGAAGGCTTGCCCATAGGCGCCAAGATCGGCCTCGGCCGCCGCCATCGCCGGGACCTCGCGAATACGCTCGGCCAGCCCCTGCAAACCACTGCGCAGCGCATCGGCTTGCTTGACGTCCGAGCGCAGGGCGAACGCCTGCTCGTGCTGGCGCAGCCGCGCCAGGTCGGTGTTGAACTGGGTCATCTGGCGCAGCCCGTCGAAACGCTGACCGATGCCGTTCAAGGCGTACACGCCAATGGCCGCCACCACCAGGGTCAGCAGCAGCACCAGGGCGAACCCCAGCCCCAGCTTGCGCGCCATGCCCAGATTGGCCAGTACACCGTGCTTGGTCACCGCCATCACCGATCCCCCGCCGTCGTCGATCCGGCAAGAGTGACAATGACCCGTACGCCGTCACAAGAGCCCGCCAGGCAAATGGTGTCATTTGGCTATGAACGTGTCGTTTTCAGACCGCCGAGGGTCGCCCTGCGTGGGCGAAGAACGCCTGCGCGCGGGAATCCTGCCCGTAAGCGACATTGATGCGCAGCCAGTCGCAAGCCCGTCCCTGGGGGTCGAACGCACTGCCAGGCGTGAGCAGCACGTCATGCTCCAGCGCCAGCCGCTCCAGCTCGGCAAAGCCGCGCCCCGGCACCCGCGCCCAGACGAACATGCCGCCGAAAGGCTCGCAGAACACCTCCCAACCGCACGCCTCCAACTGCCGGAGCACCTTGGCCATGTGCTGGCCGAGGCGAACTCTCAAGCGCTGCACGCTCTTGCGGTAGCTGCCATTGGCGAGCATCTGCCCGATCACCTGCTCGGCAAAGCGCGAAGTACCGATACCGCTGACCATCTTCAACTCGGCCAGGCGCGCCACCAAGGCCGGCTCCGCCACCAGGTAGCCGACCCGCAGCGAACTGCTGAGGGTCTTGGAAAAGCTCCCCATGTAGATCACCCGCTGCTCGCTGTCGAGGGTCGCCAACCGGGTGGCCGGGCCATCCTGGAAATCCGCGTAGAGGTCGTCCTCGACGATCCGCAGGTCATGCTCGCGGGCCAGCTCCAGCAGGCGGTAGGCGACCTTGGGCGTCAGGCTGGTGCCGGTCGGGTTCTGGTACAGACTGTTGATGAACAGGCAGCGCGGACGATGCTCGGCCAGCAACCGTTCGCACGCCATCAGGTCCGGACCGTGGTCGGTGCGCGGCACTTCCAGCATTTGCACACCGTGCTGGCGCAGCAGGTTGTAAAGGTTGTAGTAGCCGGGGCGCTCCACCAGCACCTTGTCACCCGGGGACAGCAGCGTGCGCACCAGCAGGTCGAGGGCATGACTGGCGCCCTGGGTGGTGAGAATCCGCTCGGGCTCGGCGGCAATATCCAGTCGGGCCAGGCCCTTGTGCAGTTGCAGGCGCAGACTGGCCAGGCCCTGGGGCGGGCAGTAGTCGAACAGGGCCTCGGGCGCGCCACGGCTGACCTGGCGAATGGCCTGGGCCAGCTCGGCCTCGGCGCGCCAGGTCACCGGCAACCAGCCACAGCCGAGCTTGAGCAACTCGTCGTGCCCCTCGCGAAACTGCCGCCAGCTGCCGTCGATCCCCTCGCCCCACGGCGTGCCGACATCCGGCTGCAGGCCGCGCTTGCGTTCAGCGACGAAAAAGCCGGCGCCATGTCGCGCTTCCAGCCAACCGCTGGCCACCAGCCGATCGTAGGCTTCGATCACGCACGACGCGCTCACCGCCTGATCCCGTGCCAGGGCGCGGATCGACGGCAAGCGCGCGCCGGGACGCAGGCGCTGCTGTTCGATCCAGGCTTGTAACTGGCAGGTCAGTTGCTCGACCAAAGGCGAGGCGTGGTGGCGATCCAGAGTGAATTGCATGGCAAGTGTTCGCTGATTTCAGGCGAACAGTTAAGCACAAATGCCGCGATAGTGTGTCTTGGCGAGACCGCCCCCGGCGAACGATGCTGCGCGAAACCGACCCGATGGATAGCTTCGATGCCGACTCGTCACGCGCCAGCGCTGCTGGCTTTCGCCCTGTGCCTGATCACCCTGGCGGTGAACCTCCAGGCCCCGCTGTACATCACCTATGCCGACCTGTCCGGACGCGGCGCCGCAGCCACGGCAGTGGCCTTCTCCGGCTATGTGCTCGGCGTGCTGCCGGTGCTGCTGGCCCTTGGCGGACTGGCCGACCGGGTCGGACGACGCCCGCTGATCATCGCCGCCCTGCTCCTGTCGATGGTCGCCACGCTGCTCATGCTGCTGGCGCCAAGCCTCGAGATGCTGGGCGTGGCGCGGCTGTTCCTGGGGCTGGGCACGGGCCTGGCCTCGGCCACCGCCACGGCCTACATGAGCGAGCTGATGGCGCCTGAGGATGGCGGTCGCGCCGCGACCTGGGTCACCGCCAGCACATCGCTCGGTTTCGGCCTGGGCGCGGCGCTGACCAGCCTGTTCCTGTTGCGCGGACCGACCTTGACACCCGCGAGCTTCCATCTGCAACTGGCCCTGGCCGCCCTTGCCCTGTTGCTGGCCTGGCGCCTGCCCGACCCACGCCCGGCCCAGCGCAGCGCCATGCTGCGCTTGCCCTTCTACCCGACAGGCAGCCTGGCCTACGGCCTGGCGATCCTGCTGGCCTGGGCCTGCGTGGGACTGGTCATCGCCCTGCTGCCGGGGATCCTGCGCCAGCACGGCCTTAGCGCCTGGTCTGGGTTTTCGACCTTCTGCGTGATCAGCTGCGGCTTGCTGTTCCAGCCTCTGGCACGGCGCATGGCCAGTACCCAGGCGACCTTGCTGGGCCTGCTGATACTGCCGTGCAGCTACGGGCTGCTGGCCTGGGGGGCCGACAGCGGCAATCTGCCAGGCGTGCTGCTGGGCGCTGTCGCCGCCAGCAGCGCCTGCTATGGCTTCATCTACCTGGGCGGGCTGGCGGCGGTCAACCAGTTGGCCGGCCAGGAGAAAACCCGGGCCAGTGCCGGGTTCTTCCTGCTTGCCTACCTGGGGTTCAGCCTGCCGGTGATCTTCACCGGGCTGCTCAGCGACCAGCTCGGATCGCGCACGGCGCTGGAAGCGTTCGGCGGCGCCCTGCTGGCGGGCTGTGCCGTGGTGGCGCTGATGCTGTGGCTATCCGCGCGGGCCTCTTCGCGGGTGAACCCGCTCCCACAGAGGCAGAATTAGCCGCTCAGATCGCCAGCGCCCCGCCATCGACGGTCAGGCTGTGCCCGGTGGTGAACGCCGCGCCGTCGCTGCACAGGTAGAGCACGGCGCTGGCGATCTCCTCGACCTTGCCGATGCGCCCGACCGGGTGCATCGCCGCGGCGAACTCGGCCTTGCGTGGGTCGGCCTCGTAGGCGCGGCGGAACATGTCGGTGTCGATCACCGCCGGGCACACCGCGTTGACCCGAATCCCCTTCTTCGCGTACTCGATGGCCGCCGACTTGGTCAGGCCGATCACCGCATGCTTGGAGGCGGCGTAGATGCTCATCTTCGGCGCCGCCGACAGACCAGCCACCGAGGCGGTGTTGACGATGGCGCCACCGCCCTGGGCCAGCAGCAGTGGCAACTGGTACTTCATGCACAGCCACACACCTTTGACGTTGACCCCCATGATCGCGTCGAACTCCGCTTCGCTGCCTTCGGCCAGGCGGCCCTTCTCGATCTCGATGCCGGCGTTGTTGAAGGCGTAGTCGAGCCGGCCATAGGCCTCGATGACCTGCTCATGCAGTTGGCGCACATCGCTGTCGCGGGTGACGTCACAGGCGACGAACAGCGCCTCGCCACCGGCCTGTCGAATCAGCGCCACGGTGGCTTCGCCTGCGCTCGCATCCCGGTCGGCCACCACCACCTTGAGCCCCTCGGCGGCAAACGCCTGCGCCGTCGCCCGACCGATACCCGCCGCACCGCCGGTGACCAGGGCGACCTGGCCGGAGAAAGTCATGCTCATCACTGGCTCCTGCAAAAAGGATGGAAAGTCCGCGCTGAGTCTAGTCAGCGCGCCGTCGGGCTGGGCAGCATCATCAGGGACGCGGTTGGACTATTATCGTTCGCGGTGATCTTGCGTGACGTCGCCCATCCAGCAGGTCGATCATCGTGCCCCTTGCCTCTCTCCAGGAGAATCCGCCATGAGCTACACCAATCGCCGCTTCCTGCTCAGCAAACGCCCGGTCGGCGCCGTGCGCCGCGACGACTTCACCTACGAGCAGGTGCCCGCCAGCGAGCCGGGCGCAGGCCAGGTGCTGGTGAAGAACCTCTACCTCTCCCTGGATCCGGCCATGCGCGGCTGGATGAACGAAGGCAAGTCCTATATCCCGCCCGTGGGCCTGGGCCAGGTCATGCGTGCCCTGGGCGTCGGCGAGGTGGTCAGTTCCAATCACCCGGACTACAAGCCCGGCGACCATGTCAGCGGCGCCTTGGGCGTGCAGGACTACTTCACCGGCGAACCCCAGGGCCTGCACAAGATCGACCCCAGGCTCGCCCCCCTGCCCCGCTACCTTTCGGCCCTGGGCATGACCGGCATGACCGCCTACTTCGCCCTGCTCGACGTCGGCCAGCCCAAGGCCGGTGACACCGTGGTGATCTCCGGCGCCGCCGGCGCGGTCGGCAGCATTGCCGGGCAGATCGCCAAGATCAAAGGCTGCCGCGTGGTCGGCATCGCCGGTGGCGCGCAGAAGTGCCAGTACCTGCGCGATGAGCTGGGCTTCGACGGCGTCATCGACTACAAGGCCGAAGAGGTGCTGGCAGGCCTCAAGCGCGAGTGCCCCAATGGCGTGGACGTGTACTTCGACAACGTCGGCGGCGATATCCTCGACGCCGTGCTGTCGCGCCTGAACTTCAAGGCCCGGGTGGTGATCTGCGGCGCCATCAGCCAGTACAACAACAAGGAGGCGGTCAAAGGACCGGCCAACTACCTGTCGCTGCTGGTCAACCGTGCGCGCATGGAAGGCTTCGTGGTGATGGACTACGTCAAGGAGTACGGCAAGGCCGCGCAGGAAATGGCCGGCTGGCTGGCCAGCGGCAAGGTGAAGAGCAAGGAAGATGTGGTGGACGGGCTGGAAACCTTCCCCGAAACGCTGCTCAAGCTGTTCAGCGGCGAGAATTTCGGCAAGCTGGTGCTGAAGGTCTGAGATCAGCAGCCAGGCGCTTTGTGGGAGCGGGCTTGCCCCGCGATGGCGATTGCCTGAGCTGACGCCATCGCGGGGCAAGCCCGCTCCCACGATCGCTGATTCAACCGCGGATTTCAGCCACCACGGCAGCCAGCGCCTGGGCCGGATCTGCCGCCTGGCTGATCGGACGCCCGATCACCAGGTAATCGGAACCGGCATCCAACGCCTGACGCGGGGTGAGGATACGGCGTTGGTCATCCTGGGCACTGCCCGCCGGGCGAATCCCCGGGGTCACCAGTTGCAGCGCCGGATGCGCCGCCTTGAGCGCCGGCGCCTCCAGCGCCGAGCACACCAGGCCGTCCATGCCAGCCTTCTGCGCCAGCGCCGCCAGGCGCAGCACCTGCTCCTGCGGATCGACATCCAGGCCGATATCGGCCAGGTCCTCGCGCTCCATGCTGGTCAGCACGGTCACGCCGATCAGCAACGGCTGCGGGCCGCTGCGCTTGGCCAGCTCTTCGCGGCACGCCGACATCATGCGCAGGCCACCGGAGCAGTGCACGTTGACCATCCATACGCCCATCTCGGCCGCGGCCTTGACCGCCATGGCGGTGGTGTTGGGGATATCGTGGAACTTGAGGTCGAGGAATACTTCGAAGCCCTTGCTGCAGAGCGTCTCGACGATGCCCGAAGCGCTGCTGGTGAACAGCTCCTTGCCGACCTTCACCCGGCACAGCGCCGGATCGAGCTGGTCAGCCAGCTTCAGGGCGGCATCACGGGTGGGGAAATCCAGGGCGACGATCAGGGGCGTCTGGCAGGCGGACATGGGCAGGGTCTCTTGGCAAGTCGTGAACGGCGCGCATTGTAAACGAAGTGGCCAGGGGTTTGGGGGCCACGGGTCATGCAAATTGGCCCGGCCACTGGCGGCGTCTATAATTGAACCTACGTAGACGCAGACCACTCGAACCCTCTGCAAACGATGCTCTCAGGACGACGACAGGAGATACCCTATGCCTTGGTATGCGTGGCTGATACTCATCATAGCCCTAGGCTCGATCGTCGCCGGCCTGATGTTGCTGCGCGACACCGCGAAAAAACTGCCATTGACCGAGGAGCAGTTGAAGAAGGTGCACGAGCGAAACGCCGAAGCGGACGCCAAGGATGCACAGGATCGCTGAAGGCGGGCTTGACCATCGAACCGGTCGGCGCAATGCCGACCGGCGCGGCAACTGACTACTCCACGACCAGCCTGTCCCTGTTGCGCTCCAGCAGCGCATTGCCGATGCCTTTGATTTCCAGCAGTTCATCTACCGACTGGAAAGACCCATGAGCCTCGCGGTAGGCGACGATGGCTTCAGCCTTGGCCTTGCCGATGCCGTTGAGATTCTGCTGCAGCGTGAGGGCGTCCGCGCTATTGAGATCAGTCTTGACCTGCGACCCAGCAACACCCTCGACCTGGTGAGTGACGCTGAGCGCCGCTGACGCGGCCTGGTTGGCTGGCGCGGCATTGAGCGTGAGCGGCAGGACCGCGAACAACGGCAGCAACAGCCAGGACATAACGATATTAGGCATTTTCAACACTCCTTGAAGTTGCGAATCAAATGCAGCTTTCCTCTAGCTGCAGGTCAACCCTAGTCGCTGATCACGCCCGGAAGAAGATAGGCACATCGGAAAAACGTTACCGAATTGAACAGCGCCAAAAACCTTTCCAGACAGGCGCAGTATTCGGACGCGCCGCACCGAATAGGCCTACCAGGCCCGCGCCAATCATCCGCTGGCCCCCTATGCGGTGGCGGCACTCGCAACCATCGAGTTCGCCACTTTCCAACCCAGGTTTCAGCCACTGGAAACATGAATTACCTGGCAGGCCATTTGGAACAGACAACTCAAGCTACTTAACAAGTTGCTCCGCCCAACTATCAATTGTCGGCAACGAGCGAAGCCCAAGGGATTTTTCCTTCACACGCGGCCAGGTTGCGGCTCCACCGTGCGGCACAGGATAATGCGCGCGCGGATTTTCCATCGAAGTGAGTTGGAGCTCATATGTTCACCCCCGTCATTCTGGCTGGTGGCAGCGGCACCCGGTTATGGCCGCTGTCCCGCCAAAATTACCCCAAACAGTTTCTCGCCCTGGATGGCGAGGGCATGGGCACGATGTTCCAGCGCACACTTGCACGCCTTGATGGCCTGGAACATTCGCCTGCCCTGGTGGTGAGCAACGAGGAGTATCGCTTCGTCGTGGCCGAGCAACTGCGCCAGGCACGGCGCGACAGCCGCAGGATCATTCTCGAGCCGATGGCGCGCAATACCGCGCCAGCCATTGCGCTCGCAGCGCTGCAGGCGCAGCGCGATGCGCAGCAGGCGCAGCGCGATGCGCAGGATCCCATACTCCTGGTGCTGGCGGCCGACCACTACATCGAGGATCAGGCCGCCTTTCAGCGCGCCATCGAAGTCGCCCTGCCGCACGCCAGCCTGGGCCGGCTGGTGACATTCGGCATCAAGCCGGTGCGCGCGGAAACGGGTTTCGGCTATATCCAGTACGGCGAGACCTACATCGAAGGCGGCTACCCACTGCTGGCCTTTCGCGAGAAACCTTCGCAGGACGTGGCCGAGGCCTATGTCGCCAGTGGTCGCCACCTGTGGAACAGCGGCATGTTCATGTTCCGTGCCTCGCGCCTGCTCGACGAACTGCAACGCCTGCGGCCCGACATTCTCGATTGCTGCCGCAACGCCTTGCTCCACGCTCAGGAGGACAACTACTTCCTGCATGTGCAGGCCGAACAGTTCGCCTGCTGCCCGGCGCAGTCGATCGACCACGCAGTGATGGAACATGTCGACGATGCGCTGGTTGTGCCACTGGATGCAGGCTGGAGCGACCTGGGTAGCTGGGCGTCGATCTGGGAAGCCAGGCCACGCGACGCCGCCGACAACGCCATCGAAGGCGACGTGCTGGCGTTCGCCACCCGCAACAGCCTGATCCAGTCGCACCACCGCCTGGTGACGACGGTCGGCGTGGAGGATCTGGTCGTGATCGAGACCAAGGATGCCGTGCTGGTGGCGCGCAAGGAGGATAGCCAACAGGTCGGCGAGGTCGTCAGGCAGTTGCAGGCCAACCAGCGCAACGAGTATGCCAGCCACTCACTGGTCAACCGCCCCTGGGGCTACTACGACACCATCGACTGCGGCGAGCGCTATCAGGTCAAACGCATCACCGTCGAGCCCGGCGAAAGCCTTTCCCTGCAACTGCACTACCACCGCGCCGAGCATTGGGTGGTCGTCAGCGGCACAGCCAGGGTCGTCTGCAATGACGTCGAGATGATCCTCACCGAGAACCAGTCGACCTACATTCCGCTGGGGGCCAGGCACTCCCTCTCCAACCCGGGCAAAGTACCGCTCGAACTGATCGAAGTGCAGTCCGGGGCGTACCTTGGCGAGGACGATATCGTACGGTTCGAGGATAAATACCAACGAATTTTCAGAAATTTCTCACAGCAAACCGCTCATCAATCCGATTGAACTAATCAGTCATATTGTTGTAGCAATCGCTGGACGAAATGCCATCATTCGAATAGGATGCGCGCTTTAAAATTCAGCGGGGCAGGGTTGTGAGCTGGTTGCAAGGACGCAGAAGTATCTGGCCGATCGTGCAGATATCGTTGGAGCGCGCCCGCCTCGGGCTCAAGTCAGAGTCCACCAGAACCCGCCTGGGTTTTGCCTGGTGGATACTCGAGCCCCTTCTCCTGCTCAGCATCTACTACGTCGTGTTCGGCCACCTGCTGCAAATTCGGGTGGAGAACTTCGCCGTCTTCCTGATCATCGGCGTCACGTTCTGGACCTGGTTCAACAAGAGCGTGATGAACTGCGTCGACTCCATCTACGAGAAAAAGCACATTCTCGAACACTGTCGAATCGACCCTCTGATCTTTCCGTTGACATCGATATTCAAGGATCTGGTCAAGGAAGCGCTGGTCGTCGCCTTGCTCCTGCTGCTCCTGTGCCTGATCGGCGTCACGCCAAGCTGGTCCTGGCTCTACGTACCGCTGATTGCCATGGTGCAACTGGTGCTCACGGCGGCAGTGGGCGTCTTTGTCGCCGGGCTCATTCCCTTCATGCCCGACCTGCGCATCATCATCGCCACCAGCCTGCAGTTCCTGATGTTCGCCTCCGGCGTGTTCTACGACAAAGCCAACATTCCGGCTGAGTTCGGCTGGCTGCTCGACTTCAACCCGCTCGCCGCCCTGATTTCCATGTATCGCGACGCCTTGATGCATGGCCGCGCACCGCTGCCAGGCGACCTGCTGGCACTGCTGGGCGGGGCCGTGCTGCTGTTCGCGCTCGCCACGCTATTCCTGTCACGAAACAAGAACGCCTACGCCATGGCACTGAGCAAATGAGCACCCACGCCGCCCTGACGGCTGAATCCGTATCGCTGACGTTCCGCAATGGCCTGCGCCTGCTGTCGCGCAGCTCGACCACCGTGCTTCATGACCTGTCCTTCGCCATCGCCAAGGGCGAGACGTTTGGCGTGGTCGGCAGCAACGGAGCCGGCAAGAGCACGCTGCTCAAGGTCCTCGCCGGCATCTACCAGCCGACGCGCGGACGCCTGGTGCAGTCGGTCCCCAACGTATCGCTGCTGAATCTGCAGCTGGGCTTCGACGAGAACCTCGATGCCCGGGACAACATCGTCCTCAGTGGCATGTTGATGGGCATGAGCCGCAAGCGCATGCATGAGTTGAGTGACGCGATCCTCGACTACGCCGAACTGCATGCCAGCGCGCAGGTACCGGTGCGCAGCTACTCCACCGGCATGAAGGCGCGCCTGGGCTTTGCCATCTCCATGCACTCGCGCCCGGACGTGATCCTGCTGGACGAGGTGCTCAGTGTCGGCGACGGCCATTTCCGCGACAAGGCCGAGGCCACCATGCGAGACATGATGACGGGCAACCAGACGGTCGTGTTCGTTTCGCACGATTCGCCACGCATCAGGGAGCTGTGCACTCGAGTGTGCTGGCTCAAGGACGGACGGGTGCAGATGATCGGCCCGGCCAGTGACGTCGTAGACGCGTACGACGAGTACCTCGTACGCCAGTGAAGGAGTAGCAGATGCTTAATATTGTCGTTCCCATGGCCGGCGCTGGAAGCCGTTTCGCCAAAGCAGGCTACGCCGACCCGAAACCGCTGATCCCAGTACATTCGGTGCCGATGATCAAGGTGGTCATCGACAACCTGACGCCTGCCTGCGAGCACCGTTTCATCTTCATCTGCCAGGCTGCCCATGTACAAGCCTACGGCCTGAAGGAGAAGCTCGAAAGCTGGGCGCCGGGCTGCGCCATCGTCGAGCTGGACGGCCTCACCGAAGGCGCCGCCTGCACCGTCTATGCGGCCAAGGAACTGATCGACAGCAACGACCCGGTGATGATCGCCAACAGCGACCAGTACGTCGATGTCGACATCAATGACTACCTGCACGCCATGCAGGCGCAGGACGCCGACGGCCTGATCATGACCATGAAGGCAGACGACCCCAAGTGGTCCTTCGTCGGCTTTGCCGAAAATGGTCTCATCAACCGTGTGGTCGAGAAGGAAGTGATTTCCGACGAAGCCACTGTCGGCATCTACAACTTCCGCAGCGGCCGCCAGCTGATCGCAGCCATCGAATCGATGTTCGAGAAAGAGCTGCGCGTCAATGGCGAGTTCTACGTCGCGCCCGCCTACAACGAAATGATCGAGGACCAGGCCCGGGTCATTCACTACAACATCGGTTCCGAGGCCGCAGGCATGTACGGCCTGGGCATCCCGGCGGACCTGAACCTGTTCCTCGAGCTGCCGCTCAGCCAAAAAGCCTGCGCAGGACGCTGAGCCATCATGCAGATCATCAGTCACCGCGGCTACTGGCTGGAAAAGCCCGAGCGCAACCTGAAGGTGGCCTTCCAGCGCTCGTTCGACCTTGGGTTCGGCACCGAAACCGACGTACGTGACGTGGCTGGGCGCCTGGTCATTTCGCACGACATGCCCGATGGCAGTGAAATGTCCCTGGACGAGCTGCTGACCATCATGGCCGGGCGCAACCTGCCACTGGCCATGAACATCAAGGCCGACGGTCTTTGCGCCCCGCTCAAGGCCGCCTTCGAAGCCCACGGTCACAGCAACTGGTTCGTCTTCGACATGGCCGTGCCGGACATGCGCGCCTACCTGGCCAGTGGTGTGCGCACCTACACCCGTCAGAGCGACGTCGAACCCGTGCCGGCCTGGCTGGACGAGGCCGACGGCGTGTGGCTCGACAGTTTCGCCGCCGAGTGGTACTCGCCGGCTCAGCTCGCCGACCTTCTGGGCCTGGGCAAACAGGTCTGCGTCGTGTCCTCGGAGCTGCATGGCCGCGATCACCTGCCGCTGTGGCGACTGCTCGAAGCCTTCCAGGGCTCAGCCAATCTCACGCTGTGCACCGACCTACCTGAAACCGCTCATTCTTACTTCAAGGGACTGACATCATGATCAAAGCCGTTATCTTCGACATGGACGGTGTGCTGATCGAGGCGAAGGACTGGCACTACGAAGCGCTGAACAAGGCACTCAACCTGTTCGGCCATACCATCAGCCGCCACGAGCACCTGACCACCTACGACGGCCTGCCGACCTCGCGCAAGCTGGATATGCTCAGCGTCGAACGCGACCTGCCAGTCGAACTGCATGCCTTCATCAACGAGATGAAGCAGATGTACACGATGGAAATCGTCTACGCGCAGTGCAAGCCGACCTTCGTCCACCAGCGCGCCCTGTCGTCGCTCAAAAGCCAGGGCTACAAGCTGGCGGTAGCCTCCAACTCGATCCGCAACACGGTCGAAGTGATGATGGAGAAATCCCGCCTGGACCAGTATCTGGACCTGAAGCTGTCCAACGAGGACGTGGTCAACGCCAAGCCGGCGCCGGATATCTACACCAAGGCCATCGAGTCGTTCGGACTGCTGCCTGAAGAGTGCCTGATCGTGGAAGACAACGAGAACGGCATTCGCGCCGCCCGTGCTTCCGGTGCCCACGTCCTGGTGGTGCAGGATGTCGAGGATGTGAACCTGGACAACATCACCAGCCGCATCCAGGAAATCAATGCCCAAGCCACTCAGCAGGAGAGCCTACTGTGCGCAAGCTGAACATCATCCTGCTCGCCGCCCGTGAAACCAACTCCGTGGCAGTGGAAAGCAGCTACCCGGCCTACCTGGCCGAACGCGACGGCCTGCCGCTGATCGAGCACCTGGTCGAGAGCTGCCTGAAGCTGGAGCCTGCCAGCATCACCTGCATGCTGCCCAAGGCGGACGTTTCCAAGTTCCACCTGCGCAACATGCTGCACCAGATGAGCCCGATCGCCTCGGTGCTGCCGGTTCACGCCCTGACCATGGGCGCGGCTTGCACGGCGCTGCTGGCGGCGCAAAGCATCGACAACGACGACGAGCTGCTGATCCTCAGCTGCAACGAACTGCTCGATGCCTCGCTCGAGGACATCGTCGCCCGTTTCCGCGGCGAAGAATGCGACGCCGGCGTGGTGGTTTTCAAATCGCTGCACCCGCGTTACTCGTTCGTGCGCAAGAACAGCGATGGCTGCGTGGTCGAGGCCGCCGAGAAGAACCCGATCAGCAACCACGCCGTCGCCGGCCTGTACTGGTTCGCCAAGGGCAGCGTGTTCGTCGAGGCGGTGAAAGAGATGATCCGCAAGGACGCCAAGGTCAACGATGCCTACTACATCGCGCCTTCGCTCAACGAACTGGTGCTGCTGCACAAGAAGATCGGCACCTTCCGTGTGGACCCTAGCCAGTACCACCCGCTCAAGAACTCTCACCAGCTCCATGCGTTCGAGAATGTAGGCCCACGATGAACTCCGCGAATCTGAAAGACATGGTCAAGGGCTGGTTCGTCGGTGGTTTCACCCCTACCGCCTTCAGTACCCAGGCCTGTGAAGTCGCCGTCAAACCTTACGTCGCGGGCGACGCCGAGGCCGCCCACTACCACAAGATCGCCACCGAGGTGACACTGATCCTGTCCGGTGAAGTCGAGATGTGCGGCAAGACCTGGGGCGCCGGCGAGATCGTGGTGCTCGAGCCTGGCGACATCACCGCCTTCAAGGCCCTGAGCGACGCCGTGACCGTCGTGGTCAAGGTGCCAGGCGCCCTGAATGACAAGTACGTCGTAGAAGAATGAAGACGATTCAGTTCCAGCATGACCCGAAACTGGGCTACCTGCCGGCGAAGAACCTGCGCCCGATTCCGGCGGACCTGAGCCTGCCTGAAGGTGGCCAGACCCTGTTCTCCTTCCGCCGCTTCAAGCAGGCCGAACCGGCTGTCACCCTCAAGGGCATGCATGCGGCCAAGCGACCGCTGGATATCTACGGCGCTGGCTCGTACTGCTTCTACGGCGTACAGAGCGATTCGCAGCTGAGCCCGCTGTTGCTGTGGGATGCCGTGCACTTTCTCGAAGTGGGCCAGAGCCTGACGCTGATCGAGGACGCTCCGTTCGACAGCTACCTGGACCGTGACTACTTCAGCGCCGCGCTGACCTGCGTGGAGCGCGGCGCCAACCGCGTGACCTATCGCAAGACCGGCTTGCTGCCGGCCCAAGGCGATGACGACCTGGACAGCTGGACCTTCGGCATCCCGGTCGGTCCCGAGGACGCCACGGTGCTCAATGCCGTGGTCGAGCGCATTCTCGAGCTGGACATCCCGCACAAGGAGATTCTGCTCTGCGGCACGCCCGGCAAGAACTTCCGCTACTTCGAGCAGGTGCGCATCGTCGGCGAGGACATCACCGCGCCGCCTGTGCAGATCTGCAAGAAGAAGAACCGCCTCGCCGACGAAGCGCGCTACAACAACCTGGTCATTCTCCACGACCGGGTGTTCCTGCCCGCGCACTTCGGTGAAATGGTTCGCCGCTTCGGGCCGCGCTATCCGCTGATGACGCTGCAGAGCATGTTCTTCGACAACGTGCGCAACTTCGGGCCGCGTCGCTATTCGGACTACGCCATGGCCATGGGCTCGATCGCCGAAGGCATGAAAGGCCTGCACCGCCGCGAAGATGCGGTGGTCAGCATCGCCTCGGCATTGTTCGCCGAAGTCGAGCGCACCGGTTTCTGCTTCGCAAGCCCCATGCGCTACACCAAGGATGCCAGCTACCCGACCGGCAGCCTGTATGTGTGCCGCAAGGAAGTGTGGCAAGCCTTCCCGCTGGACGAGTCGCTGCTATGGGCCGAGTTCGAGGATATCGAGCACGGCATTCGCGCCTCCAAGGGCGGCGTGCCGACCCGGGTCAACCCCCACGGCATCACCCAGACGGTCACATCCCGCGCCCTGCTCGGCACCGAAGCACCGGTCGAGTCGCGTAACGGCCGCTACAAGAGCATTGGCCCGGCGCAGTTCTCGCCACTGCGCAAGAAGCCGCTGATTCGCATGTCCGCGGAGGACGCACTGATCCGTCTGCAGCGATTCGCCGACAAGTACGTCAAGTCCGACCTGGCACCGCACATCCCGACCGGCCTGAAGAGCATCAGCTCGCGCGCCTGGCTGAAGCTGGTCAATAGCGTGGTGCAAAGCTGCAGCTTCGGCAACGACCTGGAGTCGGTCACGACCTTCATTCGCGATTTCGAGAAGTGGGTATTGCTGGATCAGTTGCCCAATACCGTGGTCGAGTCGATCGCGCTGCAGTTCCTCGCCGATCCGGTCGCGGCGAAGCGCAACCTGGTCTATGGCAGCACAGAGTTCCGTAACATGGTGCGCCAACGTCCGATCCAGAGCTGGTTCTACAAGGACCTGGGCGAGTACTTCCATCCTCGGGCACTGGCGTTGCCGGGCATCGTGCTGTCCGCCTTCAAGCTGTATCGCAACAATGGCGGGATCTTCTACTTCACCAGCTTCCGGGAATGCGTGCGGGCGATCTACAACTCCACCCCTTTCCATCGCTATGTGGCGCGCCAAAAATGAATATTTTCCTGATTTCCCAGGAGGCGGTCCGTGGCCAGCAAGCACAGGTGGCCACCTACCTGTCGCAGGTGCGCCTGCAACCCTCGCTGCTGACCTCGGTGATCGTGATCGATGAGTGCAAGTGGACCACGCCCGAGGCTAGCGCCGCGCCGGCGCTGCGCCAGTTCATGCTGGACGACTTCCTGCATGAAAAGGGCAGCGTCAACAACGGCGCGTTCGTCGCCGACGCCAACGTGATCGGGGAAAAGCTGAGCGCGGCCTCCGAGTCGTGGCTGATCGTCGACTTCGGTCTGCACGAATATCAAATCGCCATGGACTTCATCCGCAAGATGGCAACCTTCACGTTCCTGTTCAAGGACTTGCGCGAGAAGAACATCATCCTGCTGATGCCGCGTCCCTACCTGGGCTTCATGGGGCGTCACGTCAATGGTGCGTTCAACAGCACATCGACTGGCTCCGACAAGGCCTCCGACGCCGATCGCTACCAGATGTTCCTGCTCTCGACGCTGATGGAGAAGCTGTACCTCAGTGGCCCGATCATCGCCTGGCCGGTGTCCAAGGTACGGCAGCTGACGCGCTTCTTCTACGAGCGGATCGTCCGCGTGAGAGCTTGATCGGATGAAGCGCAGAACGTTCGTTGCCGGGCTGTGCGTGCTCACCAGCGGCGTGCTGGGCTACAGACTCGGCCAAAGTTCGCGGGAAGAGCCACTCGATTTCCAGGCGTTGCTGCAAGGCAATCCGGATGTGAAGTTCCATCACATGCCGCCCGAGCTGCTGATCAAGCTGTATTCGCGCAATCTCGCGGAGCAGGACCGCCAGGCGATCCTGCAGCACCTGATCCATCACAACCGCTCCTTGTTCGTGGCCGAGCCCTACGCCCGTAGCCTCGGCACACCCGGCTTCTACAGAGTCATAGGCTGATGTTTGTTGAAACACTGATTATCGGCAATGGCTTTGCCGGACGCTCGGTCGCCCATGGCCTGAAGGGGCCTTGCCTGATCGTCGAGCGCGGCGAGAAGTTCAATATCTTCGAGCGTCGCGCACGCTTCAACGCCATGGAAAAGGCGGATCGACACGATGCGCTGATTCGCCGCTCCTATGAGTCGAAACACGCGTTCAACGTGCCCGAGGAGCTGCCGCCCGACTGCGCTTCGGACTATATCCTGGTCGATGGCGGCTGCTCCAATCACTGGGGCGGCCTGAGCTTTCGCCTGTCCCAGGCAATGTTCGAGCAGAAGGTCGAAGACTTCCGCTGGCCGTTCGACTTCCAGACGATGCAGCCCTACTACCGTGAAGCCGAGCAGCTGCTGCGCATCAGCGCCGATCCGCGCGACCCGGACGAGCGCAATCCGCTCACCGAGATCAAGGGCACCGAGCGCTGGCACGAAGCGCTCTCGCCCTTCTTCCCGCAGGCCTACATCGGCGCGCAGGCACACAACCTGTCCATGGAGCCGGTCGAAGGTCAAGGCCTGTGCATGGGCGCAGGTGACTGCGAGCTGTGTCCGATGGACGCCAAGACCCGATCGCTGCACATCCGCGCCCAGGCCCGCGTGCTCAACGAAGTCCTGGTCGAACGCCTGCGTTTCGAAGGCGGCAAGGCCGTCGAGGCGATCTGCCATACCCCGAAGGGACCACTGAGCATCCGCTTCGATCGCGTGATCATCGCCGCGCACGGTGTCGAGTCGCTGAAACTGCTGTGGAAAAGCGACCTGCCCGCCGAAGTGCCACAGGCATTCATGGGCCGCTACTGCCAGGACCATGCCGTCGCCGAGCTGGCGTGCCGCCTGCCGCAGGCGAAGATTCCGTTCTTCCAGGTCAATACCGCCGCGCAAGTGGTGATCCCGGAGCTCAGTGGCGAACTCGACGGCATCGAGTACACCACCCTGGGCCTCATGACCCCGGGCAACGACGCCGCCCTGGCCGGTTCGCTGGATCTGGACAAGCTCAACGACTGGGCCATTCGCGAATCGCTGGAGGACCTGGCCGGCACCCTGAGCCTGTACATCCTGCTCGAAATCCCGCCGCAGTGGGATGTCTCGCTGTTCTACGAAGGCGGTGGCGTGCGCATGGATAGCGACGGCTATCACGGCAACAAGCACCGCTACGACGCCGTGATCGAAGCGATCTACACGAAGATGGAAACCCTCGGTGCAATTCCTGTGCGCGCCGCGGAGCAGTTGCATTATCGCGACGCGTTCGGCACCCACCACCTGGTTGGCATGCTGAACATGAGCGCCGGCGACAATGCCGTGGTCGGCGCGGACTTCCGCCTCAAAGGCAGCGACAACGTCTACATCGCAGGCTCTTCGCTGTTCCCGCGCTGCGGCTCGCGCAACCCGACAGTCACCGTGGTCGCCCTGGCCCGGATGCTGGCAGACCAGCTGAACGACCACGCATGAGCATCGCGTGCAGCAGGCTTTCGGTGGTCATCCAGGGTCCCCTGACAGAGGGCGGCCAGGCTATCGCCGAACGTGCCGTTCAAAGTGTGCGCCAATACCTGCCAGGTGCGCAGATCATCCTGTCGACCACCGACGATTGCGCCCAATTGCCGCTGGAGGGCGTGCAGTGCGTGACCGAGCGCGCAGCCAGGCACTTCGACGATGCCAACGGCAACATCAACAACGTCAACAAGCTCGTGGCCACCGTGAGCAATGGCCTGAGCCTGGCCGAGCGCGAGTACACCCTGAAGCTGCGCAGCGATCACGTGCTGTGCAGCGACGCCGTGCTGGCCTTGATGGGCAACGAGCAGCCCGCGCAATTGCTTGAAGCCAAGCTGGGTGTGTCGAACCTGTTCCTGCGCAATCCGGCACGGCTGTGCTACCTGTTCCACCTGAGCGACACCGTGCAGTTCGGCCGCACCGAAGATCTGCGCAAGCTCTGGAACACCGGCCCACTGACGGCCGACTTCCTGTACCTGGCAAATGGGCCGCGAATCAATCCGCTTGGCACATTCCAGGGCTACACCGAATTTCGCCTGCTGCCCGAACAGGCCATCTTGCTGCGCTTCGTCCAGGCATGCGGCCTGAAGCTGGATCTCGAGCATATCTCGCACACCCGCTTCGACCTGTTCTGCGCCTGGGAAGACCTGCTGCTGGACAACTTCGACGTTCACGACTGGCAGCACCTCGGCATCGTCCCGCCCGCCCGTTTCCTCAGCGCCCCTTATGCGCCTGGGTCAATCATGACCACCGATGAGCTGCGCGTGATGCGCGCACGACGCGGCAAGGCGCACAGGGTGCGGCGCTACCTGCACGTGCTGCTCAACAAATACGCGTTTTGCTGGTTGCGCCGTCGCTGGCTGGTCTCGGTGGCGTCGCTGCTGCTGTTTTCGTTCTCACCGAACCTCGCCCTTGCGGCACGCGACGCCTACCGTCGCCTGACGGGCGCGCAACGCTCCTGAACCCAGGCGTGCCAAGACTTCCCCACCACCACCCGGAGTATCGTTTCATGAACAAGATGTTCTTCGTTGGCGCCGCCCTGCTGGCCCTTGCCGGCTGTGACAAGCCAGCAGCACCAGCGGCCCAGGCCACCGCCCAGGCAGCCAACGTACCGCAGGAAGATGGCCAGTACCTGCGCTTCATCCAGTTGCCCGACGGTGAGACCCGCCTCGAAGCACATCGGGTCATCGGCAAGGTCTACAAGACGATCAGCGGCTACCCTGGCTTTGCCGTCAAGGCCGGCACCTTTGCCGACGTCAATCCACTGGTGGTGCGCATCAAGGACTGCGGCGTGATCAGCTTCAGCAACGTCGAAGGCAACGCCAAGGTCATGAAGGCCGAACGTACCGAGACCACGGACTTCAACGCCCAGTGCCCGATCCAGAAGGTCGATGGCCTGTGGACCAAGCTGGCAGTCGACGCCTGATGGTCGCGGGGAAGCATTTGCCGTGAAAGTACTGCACTTCTACAAGACCTTCGGGCCGGAGCAATTCGGGGGGGTGGAGATGTTCATCCGCCACCTGACCCATGCCACATCGGCCCAGGGCTGCGAGAACACGGTGCTGTCCCTGGCCGATGAGCCCCTGCCGCCCCAGCAGACACCCAGCGTGCGGATGTTCCAGGCCAGGCAGAACTTCAATGTCGCCTCGACGGGGTTCTCCTGGTCGGTGTTCGCGGATTTCGCGCGCCTCGCACAAGAGGCCGACGTGATCCACTATCACTTCCCGTGGCCATTCATGGACCTTGTCCATCTGGCCAAGGGCCTGAACAAGCCGAGCGTGGTCACCTACCACTCCGACATCGTGCGCCAGAAGGTGCTGCTGCAGGTCTACCGACCCCTGATGCACGCCTTCCTCGGGCGCGTGGATGCCATCGCCGCGACCAGTCCGAACTATCTGCAGAGCTCCAGCGTGCTGCGCCGTTATCGGCACAAGGCCCAGTCGATCCCCATCGGCCTGGACCAGTCCCTGTACCCGGTCGCGGACGCCGAGCAAGTGGCGCAGCTGCGCAACCGATACGGCGGACGGTTCTTCCTCTTCGTCGGCGTGCAACGTTACTACAAGGGCCTGCACTTCCTGCTCAAGGCCATGCAGTCGGCCCCCTGGCCACTGCTGATCGTTGGTGTCGGCCCCATGGAGCAGGAGCTGATGCGCATGGCCGAGCGTCTTCAGCTGTCCAACGTGCACTTCCTCGGTCGGGTCGATGAGCAGCAGAAGATCAATCTGATGCAGGCCTGCTACTCAGTGGTTTTCCCATCACACCTGCGCTCGGAAGCCTTCGGCATCGGCCTGCTCGAAGGGGCAATGCTCGGCAAGCCGCTGATCTGCTGCGAGATCGGCACCGGCACCAGCTTCATCAATCAGCACGCATCCACAGGTATCGTGGTTCCACCAATGGATGCCGATGCCTTGCACCGGGCGATGAAGACGCTGTGGGATGATCCCGCGCTGGCGCAGCGTTATGGCGAAGCCGCGCGCGCGCGTTATCTGGATGTGTTCACTGCCCAGGGCCTGGGGCAGGCGTATTCGGCGCTGTACCGTGAGGTGGTTTCACGGCCAAGCGCGTGAACGGGCGGGAGGGCTGCGCCCTCCCCCCTTCTCGGCCTAGCAACTGGAAACGCTGTACCCGGTCTTCTCGACCAGCAGTCCAACCAGGCGCTCGATCGCATGTGGCAACGTGCCGTCGGACAAGCCCCGCTCGATGTCGAAGTACGCCGGCAGAATCGCCTCGAGCCCCTCGAGCGCCTCGGGGCGCAGCCAGAACATGGAACCGGCAGGGAATCTGCCTCGGACGAACTCGAGCCCCAGCAGACGACTCGCATGGGCGATATCGTCGTGGTTGTACTTCATGTTCCAATCGGTGTGCTCTATCAGATATTTGCCCGGTGCGAGCAGGCCCAACGCAGGGTCCGCCTTGAAGCGCCCCACGGCCTCGAGCACCTTGTCAGTGCTGCCAGCCAGCGCGGAAACGAGTTCGTTGCGAATCTCGTTGCCATCGGATCGATAGGAGCTTTTCTTACCGTGCAGTTTGCAGATCGCCTCGTACCCCAGGCTGCGGATGCTCGATAGCACCTTGATGAACGGAAGTACATCCCGCCCCCGGTTCTCCACCAGCAAAACAGCGGCATCAGGGTAACTCTCACGCACGCGCAAGGCCGCTTCCCGGCTGGTCACGGTGAAGTAGAAATCGCAGCCCACGCGCTGCAGGTTCTGCAGGTAAGGCTCAAGCTCGTCGAACACTTCCACATAATGCACGTGGATGATCGCGGCGATGGCATTCTTCTTCCCAGGCTCCGGCGCGACAACCATGGTCGAGGCCTGATCATAGTCAGACAGCACATCGTAGGTAGCCTGCAGGTAGCCATAGCCATACTTGCGGTCGGGTTCCAGGTGAGTGCCCTCGGCCCACTCGTTCCAGGCATTGACGAACACCAGCTTCTCATCCGCCGCGTACTTCGGATTGCTGTGAGCGTTATTGCAGATGAACGACAACCATTGTTTATAGCGCAGCAGGCTGAAACCATGGAAAGTATGGCTGTTGTTCTGCTTCCTCGCCGTGTTGTCCCAGGACAGCATCGCCGTCCTGAACAATTTGTAATCCGGCTCCGCCGCCCTGACTACGTTGCCGACCACCTGTTCGTAGCTGAAAATGTTGCCTGCGTAATTGGCATTGGTCACCTGCAATTGCTCGTTGATGAGGTGACTCAGCGTGGTATGAGGCGGGAATTCGAGCGCCGCGTCGAAGCCAAACTCCTCCGGATCCTTGATGCCAAAGGTCTGCGCGCAGATCAAATACAGGCCAGGGAAGCCGTGCTTGACCACTTCCTCGCGCCACAGCTCTGCGGTTTCAGCCATCTCCGGAATGATGCTGGCTCGGTAGATGATAAGCACCGGCTTGCCATCGATCTTGATGTAGCGGCTGTCATTGAAGTACTTGATCAGATGCTGGATGAAAGCAAGCGAGTCTTCGGCACTGTGATCCTGAGCGATCAGTACATCGTGCTCCTGCCCGTCCCAGCGTCGCGTCCAGTTCTCGTTCGCCCAGGTCAGGCAGAACGGCATGTCGACATTGGGGTTGTTGAGCATCATCTCCAATGGCGTGTCCATCAGGATCTTGCCGGCGAACCAGTAGAAGTAGTAGTTGAAGCCGTGGATGCCATACTCTTTCGCGAGCCTGGCTTGCTCTTCCATGACCTTCGGCACACGCAGGTCATAGTACCCCGAGTGGATCGGCAGGTGAGGCTGGTAATGCCCCACGTAGTTTGGCGTGGCCTTGGTGACGTTGGACCACTCGGTGAATCCTTTGCCCCACCACTGGTCATTTTCGGCAAACGGATGGAACTGCGGCAGATAGAACGCAATGAGTTTGACGTCAGGGTGGATAGAAGGATTTTGCTTGTACTCGACAAACCCCTCATTGATCGTTTCGAACTGAATGACCGGAATGTTCGAACGATCGATGGTCGAATCCTTGCCTCGACCGCTCAACGTCCTGGCGATCCCCACTACTCGGCGGGCAACGCCGCTGATCCCCTCGCGGCGATAGAGACCGATGCCATTGCTCAACGTGCCACGAATCCCGCCGCGGGCCCGTAGCGCATTTCTTACGCGCGCCAGGAGGTGCCTCGCTCGTGCGATGTTCTTTCTTGCGGGTGCCACATATTTGCCCGCCCAGCGAAGCGGCTTGGTAACACGCCAGCTGGTGGACTGGCGCATCTCTGCCAGAACCTGGTTTTCCCGAAGCAGACTTTCTTCTCGTTCATCGAGCGAGCGAATCAGATCAGCGATTTCACCATCGCTTTTCACGACATCGCTCTTGATCCGCGCAAGTTCACTTTCAAGATCGAGAATGACTTCACGGGTACGTTCCAGTTCGACTTCGTACTTGGCGGCCACCGCCTGGTGCTCGACGGCTGCCGCTTGGTACTCGACAGCCGCGGCCTCATGCTCGGCGACGCAGGCGCCCAGTTCCTTGATGAGCATGAAGTCCTCGGTGAAACCTCGGGATTTGAGGTCCAGCAGAGGATTGTCGCAGGTGGCATTGGAATAGTTGGAATAACCGTAAAGGATTCGCTGTTTGTAGGAGGAGCCGTGGGAGGCATCCTTGACAAACACGGCAACGAAATCGTTCCAGGCGCTGGCTGGGTCGCTGTCGATAGTCCCTTCCGCTTTTCCAGCGACAAAGGACTCGAGCAGCGCTGGCTGGTAGCCATTTTTCTCTGCCCAGGCTACCAGGGCAGTCCCTGCATCGGGGTAGAAGCGCCAGCAGTCTACGGGATAGCGGTGAATGTAGCCGTTGCTCGGTGCGTTGAGGTACAGCACGCCCTCCGGCTTCAGGATCCGCATGAGTTCCAGGTAGAGCAACCAGAAAAACTGCGAATGCTCAAATACCGAACTGCAGACGATCACATCGACCGAAGTGTCTTCGAACGGCAGCTTGTACGGGTCGTCGAGGATAACATCGACACCGTCGCCCGCTACAAAATCGACACCAATGTACTCTACCCCCTCAGGGCAGACATCCCGAAGCGAGCCGTTGACATTCTGCGCACCGATATCAACAACCTTCTTGCCATGCACATTGGAAAGATAACTTTTAAAAAAAAGAGAGCCAAGATTTTTAGCGGAGGGATGCATATTCTACCTTTATTCAGGCCACACTAAGGCTTATATTTGTCAGAGGTATTCCGATAATACCTGTGGAAACCGGATCATGGTGAGAGCGTATCACCAGCCCTTCGTGAAACCAATGCAGCTGCCTATGCTCATGCTGGGTACCGTTGGCAACCGCTACTTGTATGATGTAATCGCCCTTGGCCAACCAAGGCATGAAGAACTCGAACTGGGCGGTCAGCCGGGCCCCAGCACGAGCAGCACAGGGCCTGTTCTGGTAGCTGAAGAACGTATTGTCACCGAACAACGTTTGCCCGAGACGGTCCTTGACAAAGAAGCCCACGATGGGTCGGTCAAGATCGACAGCGGTATCCACCTCGATCTTCAGGGCAACTTTCTCGCCCCCGACAACCCAGCTCAAACTGCCCCCCTGCGAGTCTGTCAGGCTGACATCGACAATTCTCGCATCGTTGCCGCCAAACGCGCCCTCTTCATTGGGTTCGAACCTGAATACTTCGATGTCGTTCCTGAGATTGCTGGCATTCACGAACGCAGCGCGCTGGTCTACCCAGTTCAACTCCGGCTCGCCTACTCGCGCGATTTTCTCGACCCGCGGGCCTGGAATATCATCGCCGCTCGACGCCTGATCGGACAGGTTGCTGAAAAGGTCGTTGAGGTAGTACTCACACACGGTCTTGGAGTCGCCCGTGCGGCGCTGCACGCCCCGATCGAGCCACACCACCCGGTCACAAAGGTTGATGATCGACGCGGTATCATGGCTCACAAAGATCAATGACTTCTCTTCACGAAACTTCCGAATGAATCGCATGCACTTCTGAGTGAAGAATGCATCGCCCACCGAAAGGGCCTCGTCAATCACCAGAATGTCCGCATCCACGTGGGCGACCACTGCGAAAGCGAGGCGAACGTACATCCCGCTCGAGTAGGTCTTGACGGGCTGCTCGAGGAAACTGCCGATGTCCGCAAACGCAGCGATATCCTCGAAGCGCGAATCGATCTGCTCTTTCGACAGTCCGTACAGAGAAGCCGCCATATAGACGTTTTCGCGCCCGGTGAACTCCGGATTGAAACCAGCGCCCAGCTCCAGCAGCGCGGCAACCCTGCCATTGACCTCGAGCTCGCCGCGAGTCGGGTTCAAAGTGCCGCAGATCATCTGCAACAAGGTGGACTTGCCGGACCCATTGCGCCCGATGATCCCTATCGTTTCACCCTTTTTGAGCGTGAACTCGACATCCTTGAGTGCCCAGAACTCCTGAAAGAAACTTCGGCGGCCACGGCACATCATCTGCAGCAAACGCTGATGAGGTTTTTCGTAGATGTGGTAGCACTTGCTCAGGCCACTTACCCTGATCGCAATATCAGACGACATCGGCGAACCCCTTTCTAGTTTTCTGGAACCAGGCAAAGCCCAACCAGGCGAATGCAAGGCTTGCCAGAAGAGAGACAAGCCAGTACCCGACTTCCGGTACCGTTCCCCAGACGAGTACGTCGCGGGTCTGCTCGATGAAGTGGGTCAGCGGGTTCAGGTTGATCAAGTAACGATAGCGCTCGGGTATCGCCGCAATCGGGTAGAAGATCGGTGACAGGAACATGAGGGCGGTGATCAGGATACCCACAATCTGCCCCACATCACGAAGAAATACGCCTAGCGAAGCGAGGAACCAGGCCAGACCAAGCACGAAGAAAATCAACGGTAGCAGCACAAACGGAAAGAGCAGGCTGGTGGCATGAGGCAGGCCGAACGAGATGATGTAGAAAACGAGCCAGACGGCCAGACTGATCACCAGATGAAAGAAGGCACCTGCCAGGGTGACGACAGGCAGCACTTCCAGTGGGAAAACGACCTTCTTCACATAGTTGGCATTGCTCACGACCAGGGAGGGCGCCCGGCTGATGCATTCCGAGAAGAAACCAAAAACGATCATCCCGGTGAACAGAATCAAGGCAAACTCTGTCTGCGAGCCACTTCCGCTTGTTCCCCAGCGCGCCTTGAACACGATACTGAAAACGAATGTATAAACAGCCAGCATGAAAATCGGGTTGAACAGCGACCAGAGCATGCCCAGATAAGACCCTCTGTATCTCCCGATGACCTCGCGCTTGGCCAGTGCGTAGACAAGGCCCTTGTTACGCCAGATATCGCCAAACATTGCCATTGGCGACGCAGAGAATCGTTGCATCAGTCATCCACCTTCGCAGCACCCGCCGCCCTGTCATTTTCATTCGCTGAGCCGAGTGTGAATATTCGAGCAACCGTACAATCGCACCAGACCTTCATAGAGCACACCACACCCTTGATTCCTCAGTCGAAAATAGAGATGGCTGAGCGCGCCTCCCCGAGCCAGGCGTCACCAGACGACCTGTGCCGTGCATGGTACTTGGGAGGAGCACCCAGCCTTGACGTACAGAACGATGCACGATCACTCGAACAAATCAGCCTGCGCCAACGTCGAACCGCGGATGTCCTTTTCAGACAGGATGGGTTCGCCCTGCAACTGCCAATCGATGGCAACCTGCGTGTCATTCCAGAGCAGGCAGCGTTCATGCGCCGGTGAATAGTAATCGGTAGTCTTGTACAAAAACTCCGCACTCTGCGAAAGGACATAGAAGCCGTGAGCGAAGCCCTCTGGCACCCACAGTTGTCTTTTGTTCTCGGCGGACAGTATGGCCCCGACCCACTGGCCAAACGTGGGCGATGAGCGCCTCAGATCGACAGCGACATCGAGCACCTCGCCTTGCACGACGCGCACCAGTTTCCCCTGAGCATGCTCGATCTGGTAGTGCAAGCCCCGCAACACACCTTTGGCAGAGCGGGAATGGTTATCCTGGACGAACTGTACCTTCCGGCCGATCTGCTCTTCAAACACTCGGTGATTGAAGCTCTCGAAGAAGAAACCTCGTTGATCACCGAACACCTTCGGCTCGAAGAGCACAACATCGGGTATCGCTAAGCGTGTTCCATTCATCAATAAATCTTCTCTTGCAGAATTCGCTGAAGGTACTGACCGTAACCATTTTTTGCCAACGGCGCCGCCAGCTTTCCGAGCTGCTCAGCAGTGATCCAGCCCTGGCGATAGGCAATCTCTTCCGGGCATGCCACCTTCAAGCCCTGGCGATGCTCTATGGTCGCGATGAACTGACTCGCTTCAAGCAGCGAGTCATGGGTTCCCGTATCGAGCCAGGCATAGCCGCGTCCCATGATTTCGACGGAAAGCTCGCCTCGATCCAGATACACGCGATTCAGATCAGTGATTTCCAGTTCGCCACGAGGAGACGGGCGAATGCTCTTGGCGAAATCGACGACCTGCTGATCATAGAAGTACAGCCCGGTCACAGCGTAATTGGACTTGGGCTGTGCAGGTTTCTCCTCGAGAC
Organism: Pseudomonas sp. GD03858; assembly: GCF_029840925.1. Lineage (GTDB taxonomy): Bacteria > Pseudomonadota > Gammaproteobacteria > Pseudomonadales > Pseudomonadaceae > Aquipseudomonas. Next base: position 44,813 of record NZ_JAOCDM010000014.1, on the reverse strand, counting down.
TCTCTGCTTTGCCGTCTTTGTTGAACTTCACAACACCATATCGCTCCGGATCATTGACATGGTAAGCAAAGACCGAGGCACCGACTTCGCGACTGGCAGCATTGCGTAGCAGGTCCTGGAAGAGATGGCCATAGTAGATATTGTCACCCAAGACCAGCGCGGACAGATCGTTGCCAATGAACGACTCACCAATCAGGAATGCCTGCGCCAGGCCGTCCGGCGAGGGCTGAACCGCGTACGAGAGGTTCAACCCCCACTGCTCGCCAGTCCCTAGCAGTTGCTCGAAGCGAGGCGTGTCCTGAGGCGTCGAGATGATCAGAATATCGCGGATATCCGCCAGCATCAGGGTGCTCAGCGGATAGAAAATCATCGGTTTGTCGTAAACCGGCAGTAACTGCTTGGAAATCGCTAGCGTTGCAGGATGCAGACGCGTGCCCGAACCGCCCGCGAGAATGATTCCTTTACGTTTTTTCATCATTTTTTCTCAATGATTTCCGTGAGCATCCGAGCCACCCCAGCTTGCCATTCCGGCATTCTCAGTGCGAAAGCCTTTTGCAGTTTCTCTGTATTCAGTCGCGAGTTGCCAGGCCGTTGCGCGGCGGTCGGATACTCGTCGGTCCCCACGGCCTTGACCGTGGCGGCTGTCGCCTTGAGGGGCAGCCCGGCGGCGGCGGCCTGGTCGAGCACGTACCGCGCGTAGCGACACCAGGTCGTCTCTCCTGCCGCAGCCACGTGATAGAGGCCGCTCAACTCCGGCTGCCGGCGCACGGCGACAATAGCCAGAGCCGCGACATCGGCCAACAACTCGGCACTGGTAGGCGCCCCGAACTGGTCATCGATCACACTCAGCGTCTCGCGCTCCTGAGCCAGGCGCAGCATCGTCTTGGCAAAGTTATTACCGCGCGCGGCATAGACCCAACTGGTCCGCAGGATGAGATGCGCGCAGCCAGACTCTCGAATAGCCTCTTCACCCGCGAGCTTGGTCTTGCCATAGACGTTCAGCGGATCAACGGTATCGATCTCACGCCACGGGGCGATCCCATGGCCTGGGTAGACATAATCAGTGGAGTAATGCACCAGGAGGCTTTTGGCCTTGGCCGCCCATTCGGCCATCACCGCGACCGCCTCGGCATTTACGCGCAAGGCTTTGTCTGGCTCCGACTCGGCCTTGTCCACCGCCGTATAGGCGGCAGCATTGACGATGACGTCGGGGGCGTAGCGCTGCAAGGTGTCAGCGAGCCCTTCAAGATCGCCAAGGTCACCGCAATAGTCAGTACTGCGCGAGTCCAGTGCGAGCAGCTCGCCCAGCGGTGCCAGGCTGCGCTGCAACTCCCAGCCCACCTGACCATTCTTGCCCAGCAGAAGGATCCTCATGCGCCGCGCCCGTCATAGTTCTGCTGCACCCAGTCACGGTAACTGCCGGACTGCACGTTGCTGACCCACTCCTGATTGTCCAGATACCACTCCACAGTCTTGCGGATACCGGTCTCGAACGTTTCTGCGGGCTTCCAGCCAAGCTCGCGCTCGAGCTTGCGTGCATCGATGGCATAACGCCGGTCGTGTCCTGGACGGTCCGTGACATAGGCAATCTGGGCACTGTACGCCTTGCCATCAGCACGAGGCCGCAGCTCGTCCAGCAGCTCGCAAACGCGGTGCACGATTTCCAGATTGGTCTTTTCGTTCCAGCCGCCGACGTTATAGACCTCGCCCACCTGACCGGCTTCCAGCACGCGGCGAATGGCGCTGCAGTGATCTTTCACATACAACCAATCACGCACCTGCAGGCCGTCGCCATAGACCGGCAAGTCTTTACCTGCCAAGGCATTGACGATCATCAATGGAATGAGCTTTTCCGGAAAATGATAGGGTCCGTAGTTGTTCGAGCAATTGGTCGTCAGTACCGGCAGACCGTAAGTATGATGGTAGGCGCGCACGAGATGATCACTGGCGGCCTTGCTCGCCGAATAGGGGCTGTTAGGTTGATACTGGTGAGTTTCGCTGAACGCAGGCTCGTCGCGATCCAGAGAACCATAGACTTCATCGGTGGAAACATGCAGGAAGCGAAACGCTTGCTGTTCATCCGCGGCAAGAGAGTTCCAGAAGGCACGAACGGCCTCAAGTAGCCGGAAAGTGCCAACTATATTGGTTTGAATAAATTCTTCAGGCCCATGAATAGAGCGATCGACATGCGACTCGGCAGCAAAGTTGATGACGGCCCGTGGCCTGTACTTCTCCAGCAGCCCTTTAATGGCGGACCCATCAGCGATATCCACATTGACAAAAACATGCTGCGGATTTCCGTCCAGGCTGGCGATATTTTCCAGATTACCAGCATAAGTCAACTTATCGACATTAATTACCGTCTCACCCGAAGCCGCAACCCAGTCAAGTACGAAGTTCGAACCAATAAAGCCAGCACCGCCAGTTACCAGAATAGTCATAGGGTCAGATCTTTTTCAGTATGATGGCAAAAAGCAATCCGAGATTGCCGAGAACGGTCTGTCGATACAAACCGGCCCTGAACATGTTCAGGACTCGCATAGGTAGACTTTGCAGGCGCGCAGCCTTGAACAGCAGAAGCGTCTTCTGATGCTCGTTGCTCAAACGGTGCCGCATGCCTTCCAGCGCCACGATATTCTGGGCGTTCCATTCATGAAAGCGCCCACGCAGCAACATGACCAGGCGACGCACTCGGGCGCGCCAATCGGCATTGCTGCCAATGACATTATCGCCATGCTGCCGATAAAGGACTCTGGGCTCGGGGTCATAGCGAATCACACCACCTGAACCGGAGACGAGTTGATAGCACCACCAATCGTGCGCAGGAACCGCCAGGTTAGCCCCTGCCTCCACGATCAAGGCACGCGCGGCCTGATTGAAAACCATGGTATTGCCGCCGGCAATACTCTGCACCAGGGCATTCTTGAAGTGAGGGGGATGGTGAAACCTCGGGGACAAGCCACGGCCCTGTCCATCTTGATCGATGAGCTGAGTACGACCGCAGTACAAAGCGGGCACATCAGCGGGGATGCTCCGCAGCCACTCAACGGAAACTGCGAGTTTCTCGTCACTCCACACGTCATCCTGATCACACCAGGCGAAGAACTCAGCCTGGATATCGGCCTGACAAGTCAATGAAAGAAAGTTCTGTACGAACCCCACGCCAGGACCCGCGATAGTTCTAACTTTATTTCTACCCCATACATCCGCAAACCGCTCAAGTAGCGCATGAGTCTGATCGGTCGACCCATCATCGGACACATGCAATGACCAGTTCTCATGTCGTTGCCGTGCAATCGACTCAAGCTGCTGGGACAGAAAAGCTGCGCCATTATAAGTACACATGAGGATGGCAACGTGCGCGATGCCCGGGACGCTATGCTGTTGTGAATGCGCCCCAGAATCCGACCTATCAACGTCAGGAGGCTGAGAATGCACGGTTACGGACCTCATCATTGGGTTGACTCTCCACATCCGCTTCTATGGTTTTGGGCGGATTCAAAAAAATCAGGCACATCAGAGGCTAGCACACCCCATCGTAAACCAGAAGGGTTCGGCCACTAGGCTGCAGACGCCGGTTTTCCACTATCCGAATGGCACTGCAAGAGTGAGATAGACGTAGCAATCGCCTTGGCTGACATCAAATAAATAGCGATAACGCACAGGCGTCGCCAAGACGAAGGGACTATGGAAAACATAAACCAGCGACAACAAAAATCAACTTTTAAAATCGCGATCCACTGCCGCGAAATAAAAATGTCACTGGAATGGCGGTCCATGCTTTGCTTGGCTAGCTAAGACCGCCATGGGCGGGAGAAGTTCAATGATGATGAAACGCTGGCGAGGGCCACGTGGCGGTTATCGGCCCAGCCCTCGCAGCCAGGCGCGCCCCGCCATGCTCAAGGCTCCTGCCGACGCTGCTGGTGAATCCAGTCGACGATCTCGCCATCCGGCGCATAGCCACTGACCAACTCCCGCAGCAGTTGCCGAACCTGGTTGTAGTCATCTGCGGCGATGGCCTTGAGCAGGCTGCCCAGGCGCTCCTTGAGCCGCTCCCAAGCCAGGTAGTCCTCTTGCGCGCTCATGATCATCGGATGCCGGGTCGACACCACGTTGTCGCCGATCAGCAGCTCTTCGTAGAGTTTTTCCCCCGGTCGCAACCCGCTGAACTCAATGGCAATGTCGCCATGCGGGTTATGCTCCGAACGCACGCTCAGGCCAGACAGGTGGATCATCTTCTCCGCCAGCTCGACGATCCGTACCGGCTCGCCCATGTCGAGCACGAAGACATCGCCGCCCTGCCCCATGGAGCCCGCCTGGATCACCAGTTGCGCCGCCTCGGGGATGGTCATGAAATAACGGGTGATCTTCGGGTGGGTGACCGTCAACGGCCCGCCCGCCTTGATCTGCTGATGGAACAGCGGGATGACCGACCCGGACGAGCCCAGCACATTGCCGAAGCGCACCATGGTGAAACGCGTCTTGTTGACCCGCGAGACATTGGCCGGATCATTGAACAACACCGGCGCCTGCTCACGGCTCAACGCCTGCAGCACCATTTCCGCCAGGCGCTTGGTGCTGCCCATGACATTGGTCGGACGCACTGCCTTGTCGGTGGAAATCAGCACGAAGTTGGACACGCCTGCCTGCAATGCCGCCTGGGCCGCGTTCAGGGTCCCCATGACATTGTTCAGCACACCCTCGGCGACATTGTGCTCGACCAGCGGCACGTGCTTGTACGCCGCAGCGTGATAGACCGTGTCCACCCGCCAGGCGCTCATGACGTCGAACAACTGCGCGGGATTGCGCACGGAGCCAAGGATCGGCAGGATGCGAACTGGCGACGACGTGCGCTGGGCGCAGGCCTCCAGTTCCGAAAGGATGCTGTAAAGGTTGAACTCGCCATGCTCCAGAAGCAGCAACGTGCTGGGCTTGAGCGCGAGGATCTGTCGGCACAGTTCCGAACCGATCGAGCCGCCTGCGCCGGTCACCATGACCGTCTTGCCCTTCACGCAATGCTCGAGGAGGTCGGCCTGGGCCGGCACGGCATCACGCCCCAGCAGGTCGGCGATATCCACCTCCTGGAGGTCGTCGACCTTGACCCGGCCACTGGCCAGGTCCATGAAGCTTGGCACACTGCGCACATGCAGTGGATACCCTTCGAGCAGGCCGAGAATCTCGCGCCGGCGTGTGCGGCTGATCGACGGCACGGCCAGCAGTAACTCCTCGGCGCCGGTCTCCTCGATCATCCGCTGGATCTGCCGGGGCTTGTAGACATGCAGGCCAGCGATTACCCGCCCGGCAATGCTGCTGTCATCGTCGATGAAGGCCACTGGGCGCATCATCTTGCCCATGCGCAACGCCGCGACCAACTGATTGCCCGCCGAGCCCGCACCATAGATAACGACTTTGAGCAGGCCGTCGTCACGATTGCTGAAGGGTATGTGCTGAGCCGCGGCAAACCAGTCGCCGAGAAAGTACTGGCGCATGGCCAGGCGCAGCCCGCCGATCAACACCAGGCTCAGCCACCAGTAGTTGAAGATGACCGAGCGCGGCACGAGATACTGATGATTGGCCGACCAGTAGACAATGAGGCCAAGAATCAACGCCGACAGCGTCACCGCCTTGGCGATGACCATCAGCGCGTCATTGCCGAAGTAACGCATCACCGCTCGGTACATGCCGAAACGGATGAACAGTGGAATCGAGACCAATGGCGCGCAGGCGAACAGCCAGAGATGATCCTGGGCCAGCTCGATGGACTCCGCGAACCCCAGACGCACCACGAAGGCCAGCCACATGGCCATCCATACCAGCACCACATCGGCCAGTACCTGGATCATTCGTTTCTTGGCCCGCGGCAGCCCTAGCAGAAATGCCCGCATTCTTTCCCAACCCCTTTCGTACACCTTTCCTGTCCCTATCTGAGCAGATCTTTCTTGTTCGTCAGGCCGCACGCCTGCGCGGCCCCAACTGCGCGCATTACTCGACGCCGCCCGCGTTGTAGGCCACCGCCAGCCCTGCCAGCGGCACATAGGCGATGAGCAGCCCGACGAAGCCATCGATGCCGAACAGCATGACGCAGGCCGCCACCGGCAACAACCAGCACATCGTCAGCAACGCCACTGCCAGGGTCACCGGCAAATGCCCACCGACTCGCCGCGAGGCGAACTGATAGGCATGGCTGCGGTGTGCCTCGTAGACCTTGTCGCCACGCAGCAACCGCCGGATCAGGGTGAACGTGGCATCGACCACGAACACCCCCAGTAGAATCAGCCAGCACCAGAACAGCTGTGACGACACCCAGGCCGCCTGCAGGGACAGCAGGCCCAGCGCGATGCCGAGGAATCCGCTGCCGGCGTCGCCCATGAAGATCTTGGCTGGGGGGAAATTCCAATACAGAAAGCCGCCCACCGCCATGATCAGGATCACGGGCAAGACCATCAGTTGCTCGAAACCGCCCATCCAGTACAGCACGCAGGCGCCCAGGCAGACACAGATGGCCTCGACGCTGGCGATGCCATCGATGCCGTCCATGAAATTGTAGAGATTGAGCAGCCAGACGAGATAGACCGCCGCAAGCATCGCGCCCGCCCAGCCGAGATCGATCTCGATACCGAATACCGTCAACGGCGGCAGGCCGCCGAGCCAGAACAGCCCCCAGGCCGCCGCGATGAAATGCCCCAGCAGCCGCCAGCGGGCAGCGATATGCCCGTGATCATCCATGAAACCGATGATCGCGATCAGGCCACCGGCACCGGCGACAGCGAACACCGTGCGCGAATCCAGCAGACCACTGGCACCGAGCGCCACCAGTGCCAGCAGGAACGAAACCACGATCGCCACGCCTCCGCCACGGGGCGTTGGCACCACATGAGAGCTGCGCGCATTGGGAATGTCGATGATGCTTCGGGCCAGCGCGTAACGGCGCAGGCCCGCGGTCATGAGCAGGGAGATCAGCAGCACCAGCGGTGCCAGCCACCATTGAGTCATTTGTTCATTTGTTCCTGGTAATGGCGGGCGGCTTTCGCCAACGCCCGGTCCACGCTCACCGGCGGCGTCCAACCGAGCAGCGAGCGCGTTTTTTCGATATCGACCTGCAGCGATCCGCACAGGCGCTGCGAGAGCGCGCGTCGACCGAGCAAGGTGGCGCCGAGCGCCAGCAGCGCGGCAGGCACAGGCAGCAGCCTGGCCGGCTTGCCCAGGGCTTTCGCCATGCGCTGCAGCAGGCTGGTGGTGGACAGGTCCTCGCCATCGCTGACCAGGAAGGTCTGGTTGGCGGCGGCCGGATGAGTCGTGCACAGACGCACCAGGTCGACGAGGTTGTCCAGGGCGACCAGGCTGCGACGGTTGTGTATCGCGCCGAACGGCAGGGGCACGCCTTTGTCCAGCCAGCGCATCATGGCCAGGAAGTTGGCCTTGACGCCCGGGCCGTAGACCAGCACGGGGCGAATAATCACCACCTCCAGGCCTGTGCGCATGGCCAGCTCGCGCAGCCCCTGCTCCGCTTCCATCTTCGAGATGCCATAAGGATCGGCGGGCGCGGGCTCGTCATCGGCACGATAGGGTCGCCCCGAAACGGTCCCTTCGCCATTGACCTTGATCGAGCTGATGAAGACGAAACGCCGAGCGCCCGCCGCCACCGCCTGCTGGGCGAGATTGAGCGTGCCCTCGACATTGACCTTGCGAAAAGCAGCCAATGGGTCGGCCTCGGTATCGTTCATCACGTGCACGCGGGCGGCCGAGTGGATGACTACCTCGACGCCCTCAAGAGCGGCCCGCCAGTCAGTCTCGGCATCGATCGCAGCGATAGAGAAAGCCGCCGCCTCGAACTCGGCCGGGGCGGCACTACGGATCGCCGCGCGCACCGCATGGCCACGCGCCGCGAGATCCGCCAGCACCGCCTTGCCTACAAAACCGGTGGCGCCGGTCAACAAAACTGTTGAACTCATCAGCAACTTGTCCTTCGCAGCGAAGCGTCACGGAACAGGGATTCCAGGCGCGACATCAGTTTTTCCTTGGCATAGCGCTGCTCGTAGTAAGCTCGCCCCGCTCGCCCCATGGCCACCCGCTCTGCCTCACCGGCTTCAGCCAGCGCGCAGGTGATGGCGGCCAGGCCGCCGGCGTCGCCGGAATTGCAGGCAAGCCCGGCGCCGGACTCCTCGATCACCCGCGCGGCCTCTCCATTGATCATGCCGAGCAGCGGCCGACCTGATGCCAGGTAGGCCTGGACCTTACCCGGGATGGTCTTTTCGAACACATCGTTGGTCTTGAGCGACACCAGCAGCGCGTCGGCCTGGGCGAACAGCCCTGGCATGGCCTCGAGTGGATGGCGCCCGAGCAGCTGCACATTGTCGAGCTTGCGCAGGGCGATCTGCGTGGTTATCCACTCGCTCATGCGCCCGTCGCCAACGATCACCCAGCGCACCGCTACCTTGTCACGCAGGGCTTCGGCCGCATCGAGCACGGCGGGAAAGTCCTGGGCCTCGCCCAGGTTGCCGGCGAATACAACGGTGAACAGACCGGGCACGCGCTGGATCAATGCCGGCCCGCAGAGCGACGCCTGTGAAAAGTCGTCCTCCGCCCAGCTCGGGAAATAGACCAGGCGCTCTTCGGCGATCGGGCGGCTGCAATACTGGCGCACGTTGTCGAAAAAGCCATGGGACTGCAGCAGCAGGTAGTCCGTGCGGTTGTAGATCCACGAGACCATCCTGCCCACCAGCCCCAGCAGGCGCGGGTGCTTGACCACACCGACCGCGCGCAGGGTCTCGGGCCACAGATCGAGCACCCAGACGAACACCGGCGCCCGCTTCAGACGGCCGATCACCAGAGCCGGGATCGCCGCCAGAATGGGCGAGACGGCATACACGAACACGGCATCGAAGCGTTGCCCACGCAGCTTGAACGCACCCAGCGTGGAGGCGCTGAGCAGGAACGACAGGTAGTTCAGCACCAGCGTGAAGCTGCGCTTGCCACGCGGGACCAGCGGCACGCGAACCACTTCGGCACCCTCATAGCGTGCGAAGGCCTCCGGATCTCGCCGGAAGCGCTCGAACACCTTGCCTTCCGGGTAGTTCGGCAACCCGGTCAGCACGGTGACTTGGTGTCCCTTGGCCGTCAGGTCGCGGACCAGGTCATTGATCCGCATGTTCTCCGGCCAGAAGTACTGGGACACGACCAGTACCTTGAGTGATGTTTCAGCCATGGTTGCTCTATTGGGTTCAGTACCGCTTCCAGACGACGCGATTCACGTAGTCGGTGTAGCTGTGGAGGATCCGCACGACCTTGTCCGAGACGTTCGGCATGCTGTAGTCCTCGACCAGGCGCAGACTGCGCGTTTCGCCGCGAGCCTGGCTTTCGAGGATGCTCAGCCCTTGCAGCACACGCTCGGTTTCCAGCCCGACCATCATGGCCGCCGCCTCTTCCATGCCTTCCGGGCGCTCATGCGCCTCGCGGATGTTCAGCGCCGGGAAGTTGAGGATCGAGGCCTCTTCGCTGATGGTACCGCTGTCGGACAACACCGCCTTGGCTTCGAGCTGCAGCTTGTTGTAGTCCTTGAAGCCCAGTGGCTTGAGCAGGCGCACGTTGCCATGGAAGGTGACGCCCATGGCGGTCACGCGCTTCTGGGTACGCGGATGGGTGGAAACGATCACCGGCAGGTCGAACCGCTCGGCCACGGTATTGAGCACATCCACCAGCTTGAGGAAGTTGGTGTCCGAATCGACGTTTTCCTCGCGATGGGCGCTGACGACGAAGAACTTGCCAGGCTCCAGCCCGAGACGCTCGAGCACATCGGACGCATCGATGCCGTCACGGTAGTGATTCAACACCTCGAACATGGGGCTGCCAGTCTTGATCACTCGGTCGGCCGGCAGGCCCTCACGCAGCAGATAGTCGCGCGCGATAGTGCTGTAGGTGAGGTTGATATCGGCGGTGTGGTCGACGATGCGGCGGTTGATCTCTTCCGGCACGCGCATGTCGAAGCAGCGGTTACCGGCCTCCATGTGGAAGGTCGGAATCTTGCGGCGCTTGGCCGGCAGCACCGCCATGCAGCTGTTGGTATCGCCCAGCACCAGCAGTGCGTCCGGCGCGATCTCTGCCAGCACTCGATCGACGGCGATGATCACGTTGCCAATGGTCTCGGCACCCGTCGCACCCGCCGCGTTGAGGAAATGGTCCGGCTTGCGAATGCCGAGATCACTGAAGAAGATCTCGTTCAGTTCATAGTCATAGTTCTGGCCGGTATGCACCAGGACGTGGTCGCAGTGCAGGTCCAGCGCCGCCATGACGCGCGACAGGCGGATGATTTCAGGGCGCGTGCCCACTACGGTGACGACTTTCAGTTTCTTCATTTCTGACTTCTACCTTGAAACGCCGGCTCAGGCGTGGGTACCCACGGGCCGGGCATATGTATCCGGGTGATCACGATCGAAAATTTCATTGGCCCACAGCATGACGATCATTTCATCGTCACCGACGTTGGTGATGTCGTGCGTCCAGCCCGGGACCGTTTCCACAACCTGCGGCTTGTCGCCAGTGGTGAACAGCTCGTGGAACTCGCCCGAGACCACATGCCTGAAGCGGAAGCACGCCGAGCCCTTGATCACCAGAAACTTCTCGGTCTTGCTGTGGTGATAGTGCCCACCGCGCGTGACACCTGGATGCGCGGTGAAATACGAGAACTGCCCGGAATCCCGGGTTTTCAGCATTTCGACGAAGACACCCCGTGGATCGCCGTACTTGGGCACCTCGTAGGTGAACTTTTCTGGCGGCACGTAACTCAGGTACGTCGAGTACAGCGCACGCACAAGGCCGGTACCGACCGGCTCGGTGATCATGGTCCGGCGGCTGTCGCGAAACGCTTGCAACTGCTCGGCCAGTTGGCCAACCGTGATCGCGTATACCGGCTGAACCTCGACGAACGCGTCTGCGCCGCCCTTGCCGTCCATCAACTCGATGAAGGTAGCGATCACATCATCGACGTAGGTCAGATTGATCTGCGCATCAGGGTCGTTGATGCTGATGGCCAGGTCACGCGCGATATTGTGACAGAAAGTCGCGACCGCCGAGTTGTAGTTGGGCTTCGCCCATTTACCGAACACGTTAGGCAACCGGAAGATGTGCACGGGCACGTCAAGCTCTTCGCGCAGGGCCAGCAGTTCATCTTCCGCGTCACGCTTGCTCTTGCCATAGGGATTGTCGAGCTTGGCCTGGGTGGAGGAGCTGTAGACCACGGGAATCTTGCGACCGCTGGCGCGCACCGCCGCGCACAGCGCACGGGTCAGGTCGGCGTTGCCGACATGGAACTCTTTCGGATCCTGCGGCCTGTTCACACCCGCCAGATGGAAGATGAAGTCGGCCTGCGCGACCATTCCCGGCAACGCGTCCAGCGCATGTTCACGGGTGAATCCCATGACCTCGACATCACTGCGCTCGCCAAGATGCACAAGCAGGTTCTTGCCGACGAAACCATTGATTCCGGTGATCAGGACACGCATGGCTTATTCCTCGGGCGCCGCGTTTTCGCCACGCTTGATGGCACGCATGAAGTCGAGCTTGAGCAGCAGTTCCTGCATGCCGTCGACATCCAGGCGCTCAGTGTTGTGCGAGTTGTAGTCTTCCGTGCGAGAGATCTTGGTTTCCCCTTCCTCGACGAACTTGGCGTAGTTCAGGTCGCGCAGGTCCGGCGGCACACGGAAGTACTCGCCCATGTCTTCGGCGCAGGCCATCTCTTCGCGGCTGAGCAGGGCTTCGAACAGCTTTTCACCGTGACGAGTGCCGATCACCTGGATCGGGTGATCCGGCTGCCCAACGAGTCTGGTCAGCGCCTGGGCCAACGTTTCCACGGTCGCCGCCGGCGCTTTCTGCACGAACAGGTCGCCGTTGTTGCCGTGTTCGAACGCGTACAGCACCAGATCAACGGCATCGGCCAGGGTCATCATGAAGCGAGTCATGGTCGGATCGGTGATCGTCAACGGCTTGCCGGCACGAATCTGGTCGATGAACAACGGAATGACCGAGCCACGCGAAGCCATCACGTTGCCATAGCGGGTGCCACAGATGACGGTCTTCTTCTCGTCCACGTTGCGCGACTTGGCCACCATGACCTTTTCCATCATCGCCTTGGAGATACCCATGGCATTGATCGGGTAGACGGCCTTGTCGGTGCTCAGGCAGACCACACGCTTCACTTCGTTCTGGATGGCCGCCTCCAGCACGTTCTCCGTGCCAAGGACGTTGGTCTTCACCGCTTCGAGCGGATGGAACTCACAGGAAGGAACCTGTTTGAGCGCTGCGGCATGAAAGATGTAATCGACACCGCGGCTGGCGGCCAGAATACTTTGATAATCACGCACGTCGCCGATATAAAACTTCAGCTTGTCGCTGGCATAGCGCTTGCGCATGTCATCTTGCTTTTTTTCATCGCGGCTGAAAATACGGATCTCGCCAATATCCGTATCGAGGAAGCCTTTAAGCACAGCATTACCAAACGACCCGGTACCGCCTGTGATCAGGAGGGTTTTACCTTTGAAATTCATACTTTCTCGCATGCTGATAAAATGTTGCTGGTAGCAGATTCGACTTTCATTTCCTGCTCATAATAGTGCCGGCCGTTTGACGCGCAGCGCGCCAAAAATACGCTATCCAGGCGCATTTTTTCAAGGGCCTGGCCAAGCGTCACGGGGTCACCGGCCTCTACCCACAAGCCTGCTTTCATGTCATCGACCAGAATACTCCCGAACTCGGTGTAGCGATCGATGGAGGCAAGAATCGGCAAGCCCACTTTCAGATAATCAATGGATTTCGAAGGAAAACTCGGCACGGCATGCTGGCCGGACAACGACACGATTCCCACATCACAAACCGCCACCACGTTTTCATACTCGTCACGCGGCACATAATCAATAAACAGAACGTTGTGCAGTCGCTCCTCGAGGGCGCGCGCCTTGAGCCGCGGCAGCTCGCTGCCACGGCCGATGAATACGAACTGATACGCGGGATCACCCTTCAGGCTCGCGGCCAGGTCGAGAATATTGTCCAAGCCCTGGACGACGGACATGGCACCACCGTAAATGGATACGAACGCGTCCTGCTCGATAGCGTACTTTGCTCGAATGGCCTTGCGCTGCTCCGATGACATCTCCACTCGGGGCAGCTGCTTGGTCCACAATGGCAACAAGCTGACCCGCGCGGCATCGACTTCATAGTTGCACCGCAGGAATTCGGCACTGCCCTTGGTCATGCAACCGATGGCATCGAACTTGTTGTACAGACGATTCTCCCAGCGCACGAAGAAGTTGAACAACTTGCTGCGCCCACCGGACCACAGATCACGCATGTAATAGGGGAAAAAATCCCAAAGAATCAGATACTTCTTGGCCTTCGGCTTGACCCGGAAGAAATCCAGCAAACCCCATATCACGATGCAGGGCGTGGTGGCCACGATCACATCGGCCTCGAGGATCTTCTGCTTGTAGCGCAACCTGACCAAGAGCGAGAACAAGAAGATCTTCAGCATCGCGCATATGAAGTTTTTCTTGTAGAAAAACTTCCAGAGGCGCTGGCGGTAAACCTTCACGCCATTCAGGTCGATGACCGCGTTGCCACCGTCCGCGTACTCCCAGCTCAAGGCAAGCACGGAAACCTGCTGCCCCTCGCGAGAGAAACACTCGGCCAATTCATTGGTCAGCCACCCCTCTCCCGCACCGCACGGGTACTTGGTCGTCAATAACAAAACCTTACTCATTCGAGCCTCGCCATAGCCTACGCAATTCTTCATGCAATTCGTCCACTCTCTGCGCGCCGGTACTGCGAACCTCGATCCGCTCGGAAAAAAGGCTCTGATAGGGGAAGTAGACCATTGCAAGATGGGTCAAGACAAATTTCCCATACAGGGCGCCACTCACCACGCATACGACACCGCACAACAACGAGCGATTGACCCACGTGGAAAAATCGAAAGCCCGCCATATATAAGCCAATAAAAAAAACAAAAAGAATGCCTGAAATCTCGACAAAAATGTCGGATAAGCCCAAAAGAAAAAACTGATGACCACGGCCATACACGCCAGCGCAAACTGAAACTGTTGCTCTGGGGTATAGTCGCCCGCACGCAACTGCATGCGTCGACGATACCCGGAAAGATGAAACAGCGCCAAAAACAGCACGGTAAACAACAACTTATACAGCACACTGACACTGGGTGTATCCAAGCCTTCGTAGATTACATACTTCTGTAAAAAAGGCAGGGCCGCCAGCACGCTGATCAGGCCGCCAGGCATATTGACCCCGATCAAATAACAGGCCGCCAACCCCCACACGCACCACTTGGACAGCGTGTAATTGATTCCGACCAGGCGGACCGCAAAAAACACCCCGATCGCAAAGATGCTTGAAGTATGAAACATGCTGGCTGCCAGGAAAAACAGGCCGCACACCAGCCACTTACGCTCAAAACAGTAAACAGCGCCACAGAGAAACAACGCCAGCGCGAGCCCCTGACGCATCAAGGAGAAAGAATTTATCAAATAGAGATCAGGCACCGTGTAGTAAACAGCTAGCGCCAACAGCGCAAAGGTCTTGAAAAACTTCCTGATGAACACGGCAACCAGAAAAACCTGCAATGCACTGACGAAGAACTGGAACGCGGTGAAGTCCAACGCCCAATATCGAAACAAACCAGCCAACAACCTGAACCCAAGTTCGAACTGATACTTGCCCTCGAGCCGATCGCCCATGACATAGAATTCTTCGTAGGCAGGCCAGTCATAGCCCGTCTCGTAACGCGTTGCGGAAAAAACAATCAACATCAACGAAAGCACGGCATACACCGCCTTTTCCGTGCGTGGATTCAGCCCTCCGAGAGCCCACGCCCACAGCGCGCCCCCCCATACCGCAAGGAGCACGATCGTATACACATCGAGGAAGCGGCTTGCCAGCTCCATCAAGCTTCTGTCTTGGCTTTCAGCTTCAAGGATCTGACCATCATCAGGATGATGGCCGCCACAAACACTGCACCAACCAGGCCAGTCAGCATCAGGCGCGCGTAGAGTTCCCACTCTTTGATCACGCTATAAACCCCCAAGACAAGCAAGACGCTCGCCGTCAACAGGGCAACGCGCTTGATGAACGAAACGTTCAGCTTTTCACAGGCGAGATACAACAAGATCCCCGTGTCGAATACTGCCCTGGCCACCCAGACCCATGCGGCCCCGACCACTCCGAACTTGAGCGTGAGCCCCCAAAGCAAGAGCAGGAAAACCGGCACCTCCAACACCTGCAGCAGAGCGACGGCCCTGGCGTTGCCCGCCCCCTGCAGCAATGTGAGGGGCACGTGCGCCATGCAGTTGATCAGGATTGCAAACGCGAAGATGACCAGAAGCTCCTGACCCTCGCGGGCAAACTCCACCCCGACCCAGAAATCCAACAAGTCGTATGAAAATGTCGCCAGCGTCAACGACAAGGGAGCGATCACGATGAAAATGGCCGCACTCGACAGGTCGAACAGCTTGACGGTGCCGTTTCGAGACGCGGCGGAACAGGAAAGGCCACCGGAAAACATCGGAAACAATACTGCGGTCAATGCTCCCGGAAGAATCCATAGCTTGGTCACCAGCTCGTTGGGGGTCACGTAAAAGGCAACCGCATTGGCCGAAACCAGAGCCCCCAACACGAACCGGTCGGCATAGGCCATGATCGGGCCGACGACACTGGCAACCGACAGCCACCCGCCGCTGGCACAGAGTGATTTCACATGACGGCCATCCCATGCCAATGACCGATGCTCGATCGGCGCCACATGCGCGCGAGCGTAGTACCAATAGACGATACAGGCCACAAGCCTGCCAAGCGCAAGCACCGCGGCGATGAGGTCCAGCCGCGGGCCAAAGACGCCACACACCAGCACCGGCCCAATGAACGTATAGATCCCCAAAGGCAAACGCACGGCATTGACCCTGCCGAACGCCTGACGCGCTTCCAGCACGCCCCTGAAGCCGGAGGCCAGAATGATGAACGGCACGGACACAGCCATTATCTGAAAGGCAGCGGTGGTTTCCTGCAGGTCCGTCACGCCCTTCACGAAACCGACAATCTCGCCGCTGAGCACGAACATGCAAGCGCCGACGACGACGCCAACCCCGACCATGAGCGCATAGGCCGTCCCCATGACGGCCCCCAGTTCTTGAGGTGCGGGCTGAGCATCCAGCCTGGCAACCTGCAGCGTCAGCGCCCGCCCAAGACCAAGATCAAAAATTCCCGCATAGCTGACGACGGCCCACATCAACGCGAGCAGGCCAAACTTTTCAGCGCCCAGCAGTTGAATGAGGTAAGGGATGGTGAAAACCGCAACAACCATGGGCAAGCCCAGTCCCGCAAGATTCAGGACCGCGCCTTTTACAACTTTCGACATCGAGCTCATAGGGGTCTATCAAATTATTCAATCATTTGCGCCGCTACCACGGCTCGAACCCATGCCAGGGACTCATTCTCAAAAGCAGCCGATTCCATGCGGGCTCGAATCGGCGAAACGCAGGATGATACCCGAACGACGGAGTCAAGGCTGAGTTCGTCAGCTTGAGTCGGGCTCGCCTGGCGGCAGGGCACGGATGTCGCGACGGCTATTTTCACCGAAAAGTGCCGAACACTGGGGGACCGTACATGACAGGGGCGACATGATGGCGCAAAAACTCATCGAGATCACCCTTGCATGGCAAACTATCGCCCCCGCCAACGAAAAATTGCCCACCCAGGCAACGCCTGACGCCGACACCATTGCCCTGGCAGCTCATCTTTCAACGCCGGAACGCTGCACGCCGCGCATCAGCAGAACCACCGCCACCGCCATCACACAACCAATGACAAACCCGAAGAGCACGATCATCGCTTTCTTCGGCTTGATGGCCCTGTCCGGGATCTGCACCTGCCCGTCTTGCCGATACACGCTGATCTTCTCCTCGTCCAAGCGCAACTGGTGATAGAAGGACAGCAGCTCCTCGCGCTGGCGAAGATCCTCGACAAATGGATCGTCCATCGTCCGCGTGCGCAACGCGCCGATCTGCGCCTCCAGCGCCTTGGTACCGCGCATGTAGGTCAGCAATTCGTCGGCCCCAGCCGCCCCTGCATTCGGCATGACCAAAGGGTCCCTCAGACCAATGGACTGGGCCACCGCCAAGGCTTCCGTCAGTCGATGAATCTTGTCTTCACGCTGTTGCCGGGCACCACTACGGGCCGCCCTGATGTCCTGCTCAAGATGCCGGGCCTTCAGCATCACCTCGGACTGGACGTTCTGAATGGCCTCTTCGCGACCAAGCGCCCCAGCCATCGTGGTAAATCGAACGGCCCAATCAGCGGCCTGCCTGGCATCAGGAAGTTCGACACTGACCACATGACGCAGGGCACCATCCCTGGACGCCTTGTCGACAGTAATCCGAGCCCGAAACTGCTCGAACAAGGCGTCCCGCGCATCACCGCGCTGCGCACTCGGCAAACTGGGCAAGTAGATTTCCTGGAAAAACCGGCGACGCAGCGCCTCCGATTGCAAATGACTCAGGTAAATACCGTAGACATCACTGGTGCCAAGCAAGCTAAGCCCGCTTACTTCGCCTCGCACATAGTTCAGCGGCGCAATATCCTTCTGCATCGGCGGCTGAACCCATAGACTGACTTGATACAACGGTGTCGCAAGGAATGCATAGACCAGCGCCATGAGCGTGCTCAACGCTACAATCGAGGCAACTATCAACTTCTTGGCAAGCAAGTACCTCAACCACTCGGAAAGATCAATTTCATCATTACGCTCACGGCACTCATGCTCACGGGGCATCTATTAGAATTTCCTCGGCTGTAACGTTTTTTCGACCACAACGAGTCACACACCCGAAACGAAGTTCAACGTACGGGATCAAGAACGGGAGATCAGTATTGGGCCGCTAGGGGATTTCGACCTCGACCGCCTTGCCGCAGGCGCGATATCGACGCTTCAGCGCATCGGCCAACTCGCGCTTGGCGACATCGTCACCATGCACCAGCACTATCTTGCCCGCAGGCTCGGCCTGTCCCATCGCAAACGTCACGAGTCCGTGCTGGTCCGCGTGCCCGGAGTACCCACTCAAGGTCATCACCTTTGACCGGATCTCGTACCGTTGGCCATCGAGATCGACCCGTACAAGGCCCTCCTCCTCCTCACTGGCCTGGATCACTGCCCCGGGCGTTCCCTTTACCTGGTGCCCGACGAACATCACCTCATGCCGCGGATCTTCCAGCATTGCCTTGAGATAATTGACAATCCGCCCCCCCGAGCACATGCCATTGCCGGCAATCACAATAGCTGGCCGTCCGGTGCTCTTGAGATAGTTGACGACCTGCTGGTGACGGGCATGCGTGTCAATGATGACGAGCTGTCGAAACCCCAGCGGATCACGCCCCTGCGCCAGGCGCTCCCTGGCTTCCTCACGCCAGAACAGGTGCAGCTCGCGATAGGCCTGGGTAATGCGCTGAGCCAGCGGCGAGTCGAGTACTACGGGCAAGCGCGCCCAATCACTGAACCCCTCCGCCGGCGCATCCCCCTCCTGATCCGATAACCCCTTGCGATGCAGGATATCTTCTATTTCATAGAGCAACTCTTGCGTACGCCCCAGGCTGAAGGCAGGTATCAAGATGGTGCCGTGATCCACCAGGGCACGGTCGATTGCTGCTTCGAGCTGCTGTCGGCGCCCGCTGCGATCCGGATGCAGGCGATCGCCATAGGTGCTCTCCATTACCAATACATCAGCACGCTCCAGCGGACTTACCGGACACAACAGGGGATTGTCGGAAGCCCCCAGATCGCCAGAAAAGACTATGCGCGTACAAGCATCAGCCAGTTTCACTTCGCACTCGGCGTAAGCCGAGCCAAGTAGATGCCCGGCACGCTGCAAACGAATAGCGCAACTCAAGCCAGGGCGCTCCACGACCACGTGCCACTGCCCAAACGGTATGGGAAAGATATGGTACTGAAGAAACGTTACATAGCGTGCAAGTTGCCCTGAATCGGCACTGATGGCCAGGCGATAGGCATCCTCGAGCACCAGCGGCAATAACTTTGCGGAAGGCTCGCTGCAGAAGATCCGCCCACGAAAACCGGCGGCAAAAAGATGAGAGATACGACCGACATGATCTAGATGGACGTGGGTAACGATCACGGCGCGAATGCCGCAAACATCGAAGCCCAGTTCGTTCGCCCGCGAGCCAGGCTGACGCTCTGCTCCCTGCTCCAGCCCACAATCGATCAGAAGACTGGTCGCATCATCCAGATGCAGCTGATGGCAGGACCCCGTCACACCACGGACTCCGCCATGGTGATCGATCGCTGGGAATTGCATCTTGCTACCCCTTCGGCTGCCGTTGAGAAAGTGCGTATTACTTCACTTCTCGCACGGCAAAAAAATGGGCATCTTCCCTGCGAACTGTAGGACGCTTCCTTAACTCTCGGAGAAGGCCGCTCGACGGGCAGCAGCGCTGATCTTGCGCTTGCCGCGCATCAGACCATAAGCCCCCAGAAGAGGGCCGATTGCCAAGCCAACAAGCAGCGCAGCCAGCACCAACACCGCCACCGGAATGGCCGGCGCTGTCCAGCCAAACATCATCAGTGACACTGCTTGCTGATTCTCCAGTACGAAGAACAGCACCACTGCCGCCAGCAGCAACACGAACAGCGCCACTACGGCGCGCTTGAGGTTACGCATCGGACTGCTCCTTCAATTGCTCAGCCAGGCTCATGCTCTTCTTCATTGACCCGGTCACGCAGCTCCTTGCCAGGCTTGAAGTGTGGGACATATTTGCCCACGAGACTGACCGACTGCCCGGTCTTGGGATTGCGCCCTACGCGCGGCGCGCGATAGTGCAGCGAGAAACTGCCAAAGCCGCGGATCTCGATGCGATCCCCGGTCGCCAGGCACTGCGACATCTGCTCAAGCATGGTCTTGATGGCTAACTCGACGTCCTTGGACGAGAGCAGCCCCTGATGGGTGACAATACGTTCGATCAGCTCCGACTTCGTCATATTTTTCCCTTCGTTATCAAGCAGCTAGATCATTGCTTAATCAGTTTGTAGCATGCTCCGGCTGATTTGAACAGGCCGGTTCTTGACTAAACAAAAAAATTCAAGATACGGATTTTTTCACGAGCCATGAGAAGCCTCCTAAATCGGCGCAGGGAGCGAATAGCCAAGCGCTGCCGACAAATCGCAGGTACAAAAAAAGGGCGACCCGAGGGTCGCCCTTTTTCACCGATCAAACAGAACTCAGTTCTGCTTGGCCATTGCTTCGCGCAGCAGCGCGGCCATGGTGGTGTCGGCAGCCGCTTCCGGAGCGTTTTTCAGGCTCTGGATGGCTTCGCGCTCTTCAGCATCGTCCTTCGATTTGATGGACAGGCTGATGACGCGGGACTTACGGTCGACGCTGATGATCTTGGCTTCGATCTCTTCGCCTTCCTTCAGCACGTTACGGGCGTCTTCAACGCGGTCACGGCTGATTTCGGAAGCCTTCAGAGTAGCTTCGATGTCGTCGGCCAGGGTCACGATAGCGCCCTTGGCGTCAACTTCCTTGACGATACCTTTTACGATAGCGCCCTTGTCGTTGACAGCAACGAAGTTGGAGAACGGATCGTCTTCCAGCTGCTTGATGCCCAGGGAGATGCGCTCGCGCTCTGGGTCAACCGACAGGATGACGGTTTCCAGCTCGTCGCCCTTCTTGAAGCGACGCACGGCTTCTTCGCCAGCTTCGTTCCAGGAGATGTCGGACAGGTGAACCAGACCGTCGATGCCGCCGTCCAGGCCGATGAAGATACCGAAGTCGGTGATCGACTTGATGGTACCGGTGATCTTGTCACCCTTGTTGAACTGGCCGGAGAAGTCTTCCCATGGGTTCGATTTGCACTGCTTGATACCCAGGGAGATACGACGACGCTCTTCGTCGATGTCCAGAACCATGACTTCCACTTCGTCGCCAACCTGAACGACTTTCGACGGGTGGATGTTCTTGTTGGTCCAGTCCATTTCGGAGACGTGCACCAGGCCTTCAACACCTTCTTCCAGCTCAGCGAAGCAGCCATAGTCGGTCAGGTTGGTGACGCGAGCCATGACGCGGGTGCTTTCTGGGTAGCGGGCTTTGATAGCAACCCATGGGTCTTCGCCCAGTTGCTTCAGACCCAGCGAAACGCGGTTGCGCTCGCGATCGTACTTCAGGACCTTGACGTCGATCTCGTCACCAACGTTGACGATTTCCGACGGGTGCTTGATACGCTTCCAGGCCATGTCGGTGATGTGCAGCAGACCATCGACGCCGCCCAGGTCAACGAACGCACCGTAGTCGGTGAGGTTCTTGACGATACCTTTGACCTGCTGGCCTTCCTGCAGCGATTCCAGCAGAGCTTCGCGCTCGGCGCTGTTTTCGGCTTCCAGGACGCTGCGACGGGAAACGACAACGTTGTTGCGCTTCTGGTCCAGCTTGATGACCTTGAATTCCAGCTCTTTGCCTTCGAGGTGGGTGGTGTCGCGCACTGGGCGGACATCAACCAGGGAGCCCGGCAGGAACGCACGGATGCCGTTAACGTCGACAGTGAAGCCGCCTTTAACCTTACCGTTGATAACGCCCTTGACCACTTCTTCGGCAGCGAAAGCAGCTTCCAGAACAATCCAGCACTCGGCGCGCTTGGCTTTTTCACGGGACAGCTTGGTTTCGCCAAAGCCGTCTTCGACCGCGTCCAGCGCAACGTGAACTTCGTCACCGACCTTGATGGTCAGCTCGCCAGCTTCGTTGATGAACTGCTCGAGCGGGATGACGCCCTCGGACTTCAGGCCAGCGTGAACGGTAACCCAGTCGCCGTCGATGTCGACAACGATACCGGTGATGATGGCACCCGGCTGAAGATTGAGGGTTTTCAGGCTTTCTTCAAAGAGTTCTGCAAAGCTTTCGCTCATTTTAATTCCTGTAGATTCGGGCGAAACAGACGCCCATAGCCACATTCCAGACAATGTGGGTTTCGTTAAGTAAAGAAGAACTGGCAGGACGTTGACTGGTGCCCCTGCCCGCTCTCCTCTCCATCAGGCCAGGTCGCGCAGGGCGAGCTCGCTTCTGATGCGTTGCAGCACCTGCTCGATGGACAACTCCGTGGAATCCAGCTGAATGGCATCGACCGCTGGCTTGAGCGGGGCCACTGCGCGCTGGGTGTCGCGCTCGTCGCGCGCACGGATCTCATCTAGCAGACTTGACAGACTAACATCTTCACCCTTGCCCTTCAACTGCAGGTAGCGGCGACGGGCACGCTCCTCGGCGCTGGCGGTGAGGAACACCTTGAGTGGCGCGTCGGGGAACACCACGGTACCCATGTCGCGACCGTCGGCGATCAACCCCGGGGTCTCGCGAAAGGCGCGCTGGCGCTGCAGCAGCGCCTCGCGCACGGCCGGCAGCGAAGCGACCATCGAGGCGCCGGCGCCGACGGTCTCGGTACGAATGACATGGCTGACATCCTCACCCTCGAGAATGATCTGCTGCAACTTGCCCGGCTCGGCGGCGATGAACTGCACGTCCAGATGGGCGGCCAGGGCCTTGAGCAGCTCTTCGTTGGTCAGGTCGACACCGTGATTGCTGGCATTGAAGGCGAGCAGGCGGTACAGGGCACCAGAATCGAGCAGTTTCCAACCCAGTTCGCGGGCCAGCATGCCGGCGACCGTGCCCTTGCCCGAGCCACTCGGCCCATCGATGGTGATGACTGGTGCTTGCGAACTCACGACTTGCCCTCTTCGGCGACACGAATGCCAACTTCGGCGCACAGTGCCAGGAAGTTCGGGAACGACGTGGCGACGTTGGCGCAATCATGGATGACGATCGGCGCACTGGCGCGCAGCGACGCGACACTGAAGGCCATGGCAATGCGATGGTCGCCATGGCCATGCACTTCACCTCCGCCGATCTGGCCGCCGTCGATGATGATGCCGTCCGGGGTCGGCTCGCACTTGATGCCCAGGGTGATCAGGCCGTCAGCCATCACCTGGATGCGATCCGACTCCTTGACCCGCAGCTCTTCGGCGCCACGCAGCACGGTGCGCCCTTCGGCACAGGCCGCGGCGACGAACAGCACCGGGAACTCGTCGATCGCCAGCGGCACCAGGTGCTCGGGGATCTCGATGCCCTTGAGCTTGGCCCCGCGCACACGCAGGTCGGCCACCGGCTCGCCGCCGACCTCACGCTGGTTTTCCAGGGTGATGTCACCCCCCATCAGGCGCAGGATATCGATCACACCGGTACGAGTCGGGTTGATGCCGACATGCTCGAGCACCAGCTCGGAACCTTCGGCGATGGACGCCGCCACCAGGAAGAACGCCGAGGAGGAAATATCCGCCGGCACCTCGATGCGGGTGGCGGTGAGCTTGCCACCGGACTGCAGGGATGCCACCGGGCCGTTGGACTCGACCGAGTAGCCAAAGCCGCGCAGCATGCGCTCGGTGTGGTCACGGGTCGGTGCCGGCTCAGTGACGGTAGTGGTGCCTTCGGCGTACAGGCCGGCCAGCAGCAGGCAGGATTTGACCTGGGCACTGGCCATCGGCAGCGTGTAATTCAGCGCCTTGAGCTTGTGCCCGCCACGGATGGTCAGCGGCGGACGGCCTTCAGGACCGGTCTCGACCACCGCGCCCATTTCGCGCAGCGGGTTGGCCACGCGATTCATCGGACGCTTGGACAGCGAGGCATCGCCGGTCATGGTGGTGTCGAACGGCTGTGCCGCCAGCAGGCCAGACAGCAGGCGCATCGAGGTACCGGAGTTACCGACGTACAGCGGCCCGGGTGGCGGCTTGAGGCCGTGCAGGCCGACGCCATGAATGGTCACGCGGCCGTGGTGCGGGCCCTCGATGACCACACCCATGTCGCGGAAGGCCTGCAAGGTGGCCAGGGCGTCCTCGCCCTCGAGGAAACCTTCCACCTCGGTGGTGCCTTCGGCCAGCGAGCCGAGCATGATCGAGCGGTGGGAAATCGACTTGTCGCCAGGTACGCGGATCCGTCCGGACACGCGGCCACCCGGTTGGGCCAGGAAAATCAGATCGTTGGCGTTCATAGCGTCCACATAGGCCCGGCGGGCCAGGATTTTACTGAAATGCTCGCGGGCAACCCGAGCGCGGGTAAACACACCCAGCAGCTGGTGCCCGTCCCCAGCATCGACCGCGTCGCGCAAGGCGTCGAGGTCGCTGCGAAATGTATCGAGAGTGCGCAGGACCGCCTCGCGGTTGGCGAGGAAGATGTCATGCCACATGATCGGGTCGCTGCCGGCGATTCTCGTGAAATCGCGAAAGCCCCCCGCAGCGTACCGGAAGATGTCCAGGTTTTCATTGCGCTTGGCCAGCGAGTCGACCAGGCCGAAGGCCAGCAGGTGCGGCAGGTGGCTGGTGGCGGCCAGGACTTCGTCATGGCGTTCGACCGGCATGTGCTCGACATCGGCGTCCAGCGCGCGCCAGAGGCGATCGACCAGGGCCAGGGCCTGCGGATCGGTTTCCGCCAGCGGCGTGAGGATCACCTTGTGGCGACGGAACAATGCGGCATTGGAGGCTTCCACGCCGCTTTGCTCGGAACCCGCGATAGGGTGCCCCGGCACGAAGCGCGGCAGGCGCTCGCTGAAGGCTTGACGGGCGGCGCGCACCACATTGCCTTTGGCGCTGCCCACGTCGGTGATGACCGCATCGCCAAGCTCGAGCTCAGCCAGGCGAGCCAGCACCTTTTCCATCGCCAGGATCGGCACCGCCAGCTGAATGACGTCGGCACCGACACAGGCACTGGCGAGATCCTCCTCGCAGCGATCGACCACGCCGAGAGCCACGGCCTGCTTGCGCGACTCGGGATCCAGATCGACGCCGACCACTTCGCCGCACAGGCCGCTTTCACGCAGGCCCTTGGCGAAGGAGCCACCGATCAGGCCCAGACCTACCACGACGAGCCGGCCGATGAGCGGCGTGGGATTGTTTGTTACAGCATTAACCACGAGTGCGAACCCTGTTCAAAAATCAAGACAGCCCGTAAGTCCATCGCGGGCAAGCCCGCTCCCACGAGGCCAGCGATGGACCTTGAAACAAACCTCAGAGCACCGCCTTCGGATAGGAACCCAGCACCTTCAGCGCCACGGCCTCCTGGCTGATCTGCTCCAGCACCGCCCTGATCAGCGGATCGCGGTGATGGCCGACGAAGTCGATGAAGAACACATAGGTCCACTTGCCACTGCGCGACGGCCGGGTCTCGATGCGCGTCAGGTCGATGCCGTTTTCGTGGAACGGCACCAGCAACTCGTGCAGGGCGCCCGGCTTGTTGCTCATGGAGACGATGATCGAAGTCTTGTCGTCGCCAGTCGGCGGCACTTCCTGGTTGCCGATCATGAGGAAACGCGTGGAGTTGTCCGGACGATCCTCGATTTTCTCCGCCAGGCGGGTCAAGCCATACAGGTTGGCCGCCATGTCGCCGGCGATCGCCGCCGAGTTCCACTCGCCCTTGACCCGCTTGGCCGCCTCGGCATTGCTCGATACCGCCACGCGCTCGACGTTCGGGTAGTGGGCGTCCAGCCATTTGCGGCACTGGGCCAGCGACTGGGCGTGGGAGTAGATGCGGGTAATGCTGTCGGTCTTGGTGTTCTCACCCACCAGCAGGTGGTGGTGAATGCGCAACTCGACCTCGCCGCAGATGACCATGTCGTGCTCGAGGAAGCTGTCCAGGGTGTGACTGACCGCACCCTCGGTGGAGTTCTCCACCGGCACCACGCCGAAGTTGACGGCACCGGCCGCCACTTCGCGGAACACCTCGTCGATGGCCGCCATCGGACGACTGACCACGGCGTGGCCGAAGTGCTTCATGGCCGCGGCCTGGGTGAAGGTCCCTTCCGGGCCGAGGTAGGCGACCTTCAACGGCTCTTCGAGCGCCAGGCACGACGACATGATCTCGCGGAACAGCCGCGCCATCTCTTCGTTATCCAGCGGCCCGTTGTTGCGCTCCATGACGCGCTTGAGCACCGCAGCTTCACGCTCGGGGCGATAGAACACCGGCGCCTCGCCTTCGGCCAGCGACGCCGTCTTGACCTTGGCCACTTCCTGGGCGCACCGGGCGCGCTCGCTGATCAGCTCGAGGATCTTCTCGTCGAGACTGTCGATGCGCACGCGCAGTGCCTTGAGTTCCTGATCGGACATCATCCATGCTCCTTTTCGAATTCTTCCATGTAGTTGACCAACGCCTCGACGGCCTCCAGGCCCAGGGCGTTGTAGATCGAGGCCCGCATGCCACCGACCGAGCGGTGCCCCTTGAGATTGAGCAGGCCACGGGCGTCGGCGCCGGCCAGGAAGGCCTTGTCCAGGCGCTCGTCGGCCAGACGGAACGGCACGTTCATCCACGAGCGAGCGTTGTGGCTGATCGGGTTGGTGTAGAACTCGCTGCCATCGATGAAACCGTACAGGCGGTCTTTCTTGGCGCGATTGCGCTGTTCCATGGCCTCGACGCCACCCTGCTCCTTGAGCCACTCGAAGACCAGGCCCGAGAGGTACCAGGAATAGGTAGCCGGGGTGTTGTACATCGAACCGTTGTCGGCCGAGACCTTGTAGTCGAGCATGGTCGGGCAGCTGCTGCGGGCATGACCCAGCAGGTCTTCACGCACGACCACCACCACCAGGCCGCTGGGGCCGATGTTCTTCTGCGCGCCGGCGTAGATCAGGCCGTACTGCGACACGTCGATCGGGCGGGAGAGGATGTCCGAGGACATGTCGACCACCAGCGGCACATCGCCGGTCTCGGGCACCCAGTCGAACTGCAGGCCGCCAATGGTCTCGTTGGACGCATAGTGGACGTAGGCCGCGTTCTTGGTCAGATTCCATTCGTTCTGACCCGGAATGGCCAGGTAGTCGTAAGGCTTGGCGCTGGCGGCGACGTTGACGCTGCCGAAGCGACGCGCTTCCTCGATGGCCTTCTTCGACCAGATGCCGGTCTCGACGTAGTCGGCGGTGCCGTTCTCCGGCAGCAGGTTCAGCGGAATCTCGGCGAACTGCTGGCTGGCGCCGCCCTGCAGGAACAGCACCTTGTAGTTGGAGGGGACGGACAGCAGGTCGCGCAGGTCCTGCTCGGCCTTTTCCGCGATGGCCACATAGTCGTCGCTGCGATGGCTCATTTCCATCACCGACAGGCCCTTGCCACGCCAGTCCAGCATCTCGGCCTGGGCACGCTGCAGGACAGCATCGGGAAGCGCGGCCGGGCCTGCGCAGAAGTTAAAGGCTCGTTTGCTCACATCCACTCTCGCTCTGCCAAATAGAACAAATCGTAACTCACAGACCCCATCGGCTCCTGTAGGAGCGGCCTTGTGTCGCGAAAGGGCTGCGCAGCAGCCCTCGGCATTTTGCAGCGCCGCCGAAACCCTGGGGCCGCTTCGCGCCCCTTTCGCGACACAAGGCCGCTCCTACAGAAAGCGGACGTTGCCTGTTCCAATCAGTCAAACGGGGCGACCTTGGTCGCCCCGTTCGGGTTGTTGCATCGGTTATTCCTGAGGTGCCTCTTCGGCGCCTGCGCCGTCCTCGTCCAACGCATCGAGCGGGGCGCCCTCCTCGTCCGTCTCGATGATGTCATCGAGCTCTTCCTCGGATGGCTCCTGGACCCGTTCAAGCCCCACCAACGTCTCGTCGGCGGCCAGCTTGATCAGCGTGACACCCTGGGTGTTACGGCTCAGGCTGGACACTTCACCGACCCGCGTGCGCACCAGCGTGCCCTGGTCGGAGATCAGCATGATCTCTTCGCCTTCCTGTACCTGGATGGCACCGATCAGCAGGCCATTGCGCCCCTTGGTGCCCATGGCGATCACGCCCTGGCCGCCACGGCCGCGACGCGGGAACTTGGACAGCGGAGTACGCTTGCCGAAACCACGCTCGGAGGCGGTGAGGATCTGCGCGCCGGATTCCGGAATCAGCATGGAGATGATCTGCTGCCCTTTGCCCAGTTTCATGCCGCGCACACCACGGGCGTTACGGCCCATTTCGCGCACCACGCTCTCGGCGAAGCGGATCACCTTGCCGGCGTCGGAGAACATCATGACTTCCTTGGCGCCATCGGTGATGGCCGCGGCGATCAGGGTGTCGCCTTCCTTGAGCTTCAGGGCGATCAGGCCGTTGGAACGCGGACGGGCGAACTGAACCAGCGGGGTCTTCTTGACGGTACCGGAAGCGGTGGCCATGAAGATGTAGGCGCCCGTCGGCTCGGCAAGCCACTCAGGGGTATCGCCGTCTTCCTCGTCGATTTCCTCGACCTCGACCACTTCGCCTTCGATCACGGTGTCGTCCGCGTCCTCCAGCTCTTCGTCGGAGCCTGCGCTCTGCTGCAGGGCTTCCAGGTCGATCTGCAGCATGGCGGTGATGCGCTCACCTTCCTCCAGCGGCAGCAGGTTGACCAGCGGGCGGCCGCGGGCGGCGCGAGAGGCCTCGGGGATTTCGTAGGTCTTCTTCCAGTACACCTTGCCCTTGCTGGAGAACAGCAGCAGGGTGGCGTGGCTGTTGGCGACCAGCAGGTGCTCGATGTAGTCCTCGTCCTTGACCCCGGTCGCCGACTTGCCCTTGCCACCACGGCGCTGGGCCTGGTACGCGGACAACGGCTGGGTCTTGGCGTAACCACCGTGGGAGATGGTCACCACGCGCTCTTCTTCCGGAATCATGTCGCCGTAGTTGAGGTCGTGGCTGGCGTTGAGGATCTCGGTGCGACGCGCATCGCCGTACTCGGCACGGATCGCCTCGAGCTCTTCGCGGATCACTTCCATCAGGCGCTCGGCGCTGCTGAGGATGCGGATCAGTTCGCCGATCTGCTCGAGGATTTCCTGGTACTCGGCCAGCAGCTTCTCGTGCTCCAGGCCGGTCAGGCGGTGCAGGCGCAGCTCCAGGATCGCCTGGGCCTGTTCCGGCGACAGGTAGTACTTGCCATCGCGCAGGCCATACTGCTCCGGCAGGTCTTCCGGACGGCAGGATTCAGCGCCGGCACGCTCGACCATGACTTGCACGGCGCTGGACTCCCAGGCGGTGCTGATCAGCGCTTCCTTGGCTTCGGACGGCGTCGGCGAAGCCTTGATCAGGGCGATGACCGGATCGATGTTGGACAGCGCGACCGCCTGGCCTTCGAGAATGTGGCCACGTTCGCGGGCCTTGCGCAGCTCGAACACGGTGCGACGGGTCACCACTTCGCGGCGGTGACGGACGAACGCCTCGAGCAGGTCCTTGAGGTTCAGCAGGCGCGGGCGACCGTCGATCAGGGCGACGATGTTGATGCCGAACACGCTTTGCAGCTGGGTCTGCTGATAGAGGTTGTTGAGCACCACCTCCGGCACCTCGCCGCGACGCAGCTCGATGACGATGCGCATGCCGTCCTTGTCGGACTCGTCGCGCAGCTCGGTGATGCCTTCGATCTTCTTCTCCTTGACCAGCTCGGCGATCTTCTCGATCAGACGTGCCTTGTTCAGCTGGTACGGGAGTTCGGTGACGACGATCTGCTGGCGGCCACCGACCTTGTCGATGTCCTCGATCTCGGAACGGGCGCGCATATAGATGCGGCCACGGCCGGTGCGATAGGCCTCGATGATGCCCTGGCGACCGTTGATCAGGCCGGCGGTCGGGAAGTCCGGCCCCGGGATGAACTGCATCAGCTCATCGACCGTGATGTCGGAGTTGTCGATCAGCGCCAGGCAGCCATCGATCACTTCGCCGAGGTTGTGCGGCGGGATGTTGGTCGCCATGCCCACGGCGATACCGCTGGAACCGTTGACCAGCAGGTTGGGGATCTTGGTCGGCATGACCGCCGGGATCTGCTCGGTGCCGTCATAGTTCGGCACCCAGTCCACGGTTTCCTTGTGCAGGTCGGCCAGCAGCTCGTGGGCCAGCTTGGACATACGCACTTCGGTGTATCGCATGGCCGCGGCGTTGTCGCCGTCCACCGAACCGAAGTTGCCCTGGCCGTCGACCAGCAAGTAGCGCAGCGAGAATGGCTGGGCCATGCGCACGATGGTGTCGTACACGGCGGTGTCGCCGTGCGGGTGGTACTTACCGATCACGTCACCGACCACACGGGCGGATTTCTTGTACGGCTTGTTCCAGTCGTTGCCCAGTTCGCTCATCGCGTACAGCACGCGGCGATGCACGGGCTTCAAGCCGTCGCGCGCATCGGGCAGCGCTCGCCCGACAATCACGCTCATCGCGTAGTCGAGGTAAGACTGTCTCAGTTCGTCTTCGATATTGACCGGTAGGATTTCTTTGGCCAGTTCGCCCATGAGAAGCCTGATTCCTTTTTCTGGTGAAACTTCGCCTGATCCCTCGAAGGACGAACGAAGCTCGCCGCCGCAGCGCAAAGGGGGTGCGACGACTTACGACAAATCAATGAGTTGTGCCATGGATCTGCGCAATGAAGACCGCTGCAACGAGCAGTCTTGGAAACTGCCGGATGTTATCACAATCGCGGGCGGCATGGGAGATATGGCAGGTTGCCTTGCAGCGCCATGCGATTGCATGAAAAAACGCCTCAATGGAGGCGTTTTCGGCACATCAGCTGGGCGATCTTCGCCGTGTCCGGGCGCTCGACCACGCCCTTTTCGGTGACGATCACATCGATCAAGTCCGCCGGGGTCACATCGACCACGGGATTGTACGCCTCGACATCGGCCGTCACCTGGATGCCGGCCACCTCCAGCAACTCCTCCTCGCCACGGACTTCCAGCTCGATGTCTTCGCCCGTGGCCAGGTTCAGGTCGATGCTGCTGCTCGGCGCCACCACCATGAAGCGCAGGCCATGGTGCATGGCCGCCACCGCCATCTGGTAGGTACCGATCTTCGCCGCCACGTCGCCGTTGGCGGCGACACAGTCGGCACCGACCACCACCCAGGTGATGCCCTTGGTCTTCATCAGGTGCCCCATCGCCGCATCGGCGACCACGGTCACCGGCACGCCGTCGGCGGCCAGCTCCCAGGCGGTCAGGCGCGACCCCTGCAGCCAGGGGCGGGATTCGCAGGCATAGACCTGCTCGACCATGCCCTCCAGAGTGGCGGCGCGAATCACCCCCAGGGCGGTGCCGAAACCACCGCTGGCCAGGGCCCCGGCATTGCCATGGGTGAGCAAGGCCTGCTCGCTGCCCTGATGTCGGCGGATCTGCTCGACGCCGAACTGGGCCATGGTCAGGTTGGCCTCACGGTCGCTCTCGTGAATGGCCACCGCTTCGGCTTCCATCGCCGCCAGCACGTCTTCACCCGGGCGCAGGCGCAACAGACGCTCACGCATGCGGTTCAGCGCCCAGAACAGGTTGGCCGGGGTGGGCCGCGCCTCGCCCAGCAGCAGGAAGTCTTCCTCCAGCGCCTCTTCCCAGTCATCGCCTTCGGCCACGCGCCGGCGCAACGCGAGCACCAGGCCGTAGGCGGCACAGATGCCGATCGCCGAGGCGCCGCGCACGACCATCTCGCTGATCGCCTCGGCCACCTCGGCCACCTCGGTACAGCTCAACCAGCACTGCTCGAGCGGCAGCAGGCGCTGGTCGAGCAGATGCAACGCGCCATCGCGCCACTCGATACCCGTCACCGTTTCCGCTGCCATCAGTAGCTCGCGCATCGCCTCTCCCCGTCGCCCTGGCATCAAAAGCCGGCGATTATAGCGACCCTCAGCCACGGACGCTCGGGTATACTGCGGGTTTCGCCGATCCGACCCAGGTATATGCCACGCATGCCCACCGCCCCTCCCCTCCTCGACCTGCTGCTCGTGCCGGACTGGCTGGTCCCCGTGGAGCCGGCCGGCGTGGTGCTCGAAGGCCATGCGCTGGGCATCCGCGAGGGTCGGATCGCCTGGCTCGGGCCGCGCGAACGGGCGCCACAGGCCCTGGAAGTGCGGCAATTGCCCGATTGCCTGCTGACGCCCGGCCTGATCAACGCCCATGGTCACGCCGCCATGTCGCTGTTTCGCGGCCTGGCCGACGACCTGCCGTTGATGACCTGGCTCAAGGAACACATCTGGCCGGCCGAAGGCCGCTGGGTGGACGAAGCGTTCGTGCGCGACGGCACGGACCTGGCCATCGCCGAACAGCTCAAGGGCGGCATCACCTGCTTCGCCGACATGTACTTCTTCCCCCGCGAAGCCTGCGACCGCGTACACCGCAGCGGTATCCGCGCGCAAGTCGCCGTGCCGCTGCTGGACTTCGCCATCCCCGGCGCGCGCACCCCGGAAGAGGGCCTGCACCTGGCCATCGAGCTGTTCGGCGAGCTGCGCCATCATCCGCGCATCACCATCGCCCTCGGCCCGCACGCGCCGTACACGGTCGGCGATGCCACCCTGGAAAAGATCCGGGTGATTGCCGACCAGCTGGACGCGCCGCTGCACATGCACATCCACGAGACCGCCGGCGAAGTGGAGCAGGCGCTCAAGGACAGCGGCGAACGACCACTGGCCCGCCTCGCCCGGCTCGGCCTGCTGGGACCGAACCTGCAGGCAGTACACATGACCCAGATCAGCGACGAAGATCTGGCGCTGCTGGTAGAAAGCAACACCAGCGTGATCCACTGCCCCGAATCCAACCTCAAGCTGGCCAGCGGCTTCTGCCCGGTGGAGCGATTGTGGCAAGCCGGGGTAAACGTGGCGGTGGGCACCGACGGCGCCGCCAGCAACAATGACCTCGACCTGCTCGGCGAAACCCGCACCGCCGCGTTGCTGGCCAAGGCCGTCGCCGGCTCGGCCACCGCCCTGGACGCCCACCGGGCGCTGCGCATGGCCACGCTCAACGGTGCCCGCGCGCTCGGACTGGAGGCGACCATCGGCTCGCTCGAAGTGGACAAGGCCGCCGACCTGGTCGCCTTCGACCTGTCGGGACTGGCGCAGCAACCGGTGCACGATCCGGTCTCGCAACTGATCTACGCCACCGGCCGCGACTGCGTGAAGGATGTCTGGGTCGCCGGCCATGCCCTGGTGCGGGATCGCCGCCTGACCCGAATGGACGAACAGGCCCTGGCCGCCAACGCCCGTGCCTGGGGAGCCCGCGTCCGCGGGCACAACGATTGACCGGCCGGCAGCCACGGCTGCCGGCCTGTGACACATTCATAGAAGCTTCAGAGGACCGTTCAGATGAGCAACGTCGACCACGCCGAAATCGCCAAGTTCGAAGCACTGGCCCACCGTTGGTGGGACCGCGAAAGCGAGTTCAAGCCACTGCACGACATCAACCCGCTGCGGGTCAACTGGATCGACGAGCGCGTCGGCCTTGCCGGCAAGAAGGTGCTGGACGTCGGCTGCGGCGGCGGCATTCTCAGCGAGGCGATGGCCCAGCGTGGCGCCACCGTGACCGGCATCGACATGGGCGAGGCGCCGCTGGCGGTGGCCCAGCTGCACCAGCTGGAGTCCGGCGTGGCGGTGGAGTACCGGCAGATCACCGCCGAGACCCTGGCCGAGGAAATGCCCGGGCAGTTCGACGTGGTCACCTGCCTGGAGATGCTCGAGCATGTTCCCGATCCCTCGTCGGTGATTCGCGCCTGCTACCGCATGGTCAAGCCGGGCGGCCAGGTGTTCTTCTCCACCATCAACCGCAACCCGAAGGCCTATCTGCTGGCCATCGTCGGCGCCGAGTACGTGCTCAAGATGCTGCCGCGCGGCACCCACGACTTCAAGAAGTTCATCCGCCCCTCCGAGCTGGGGGCCTGGAGCCGCGCCGCCGGCCTCGAGGTCAAGGACATCATCGGCTTGACCTACAACCCGCTGACCAAGCACTACAAGCTGTGCAACGACGTCGACGTCAACTACATGATCCAGACCCTGCGCGAGGAATGAGCATGCGCCTGCGAGCAGTACTCTTCGACATGGACGGCACCCTGCTGGACACGGCGCCGGACTTCATCGCCATCTGCCAGGCGATGCTCGCCGACCGCGGCCTGCCGGCCATCGACGACGCGCGCATCCGCGAGGTGATCTCCGGCGGCGCCCGCGCCATGGTCGCCGCCACCTTCGCCATGGCCCCCGAGGCCGACGGCTTCGAGGCCCTGCGCCTGGAATTCCTCGAGCGCTACCAGCGCGACTGCGCGGTGCACAGCAAGCTGTTCGACGGCATGCCGGAACTGTTGGCCGACATCGAGAAAGGCAACCTGCTGTGGGGCGTGGTCACCAACAAGCCGGTGCGTTTCGCCGAGCCGATCATGCAGCGCCTGGGCCTGGCCGAGCGCTCGGCCTTGCTGATCTGCCCGGACCACGTGAAGAACAGCAAGCCCGACCCCGAGCCACTGATCCTGGCGTGCAAGACCCTCGACCTGGACCCGGCCAGCGTGCTGTTCGTCGGCGATGACCTGCGCGACATCGAGTCCGGTCGCGACGCCGGCACCCGCACCGCGGCGGTGCGCTATGGCTATATTCATCCAGAGGACAACCCCAACAACTGGGGCGCCGACGTGGTGGTGGACCACCCGCTGGAGCTGCGCAAGGTGATCGACAGCGCGCTGTGCGGCTGCTGATTTCAAGCTTCAAGCTTCAAGCTTCAAGCTTCAAGCTTCAAGAAAGAGTAGCCCCAACACTAATCCGCTTTCTCTTGTAGCTTGCCGCTTATAGCTTGCAGCTCATACCCAAGGACAGACCTATGTTCGACTACACCGCCCGTCCCGACCTGCTCAAGGGTCGGGTCATCCTGGTCACCGGCGCCGGCCGCGGCATCGGCGCCGCCGCCGCCAAGGCCTATGCCGCCCTGGGAGCCACCGTGCTGCTGCTGGGCAAGACCGAGGCCAACCTCAACGAGGTCTACGACCAGATCGAAGCCGCCGGTCATCCGCAGCCGGTGGTGATTCCGTTCAACCTGGAAACCGCCCTGCCCCACCAGTACGACGAACTCGCGGCGATGATCGAAGAACAGTTCGGGCGCCTCGACGGCCTGCTGAACAACGCCTCGATCATCGGCCCGCGCACGCCGCTGGAGCAGCTGTCGGGCGATAACTTCATGCGTGTGATGCATATCAACGTCAACGCCACCTTCATGCTCACCAGCACGTTGCTGCCACTGCTCAAGCTGTCGGAGGATGCCTCGGTGGTGTTCACCTCCAGCAGCGTCGGACGCAAGGGCCGGGCTTACTGGGGCGCGTATGGGGTATCGAAGTTCGCCACCGAAGGGCTGATGCAGACCCTGGCGGACGAGCTGGAAGGCGTGGGACCGGTGCGCTCGAACAGCATCAACCCGGGCGCTACGCGCACGGCAATGCGCGCCCAGGCGTATCCCGGCGAAAACCCGCAGAACAATCCGCTGCCGGAGGAGATCATGCCGGTCTACCTGTACCTGATGGGGCCGGACAGCAAGGATGTGAACGGACAGGCGCTGAACGCGCAGTAAATCTTGATGGACATCGCGGGGCAAGCCCGCTCCCACGCCACTGAAACGGTGTGTGGGAGCAGGCTCGCCCCGCGATGGTTTTACCCCGCCGCCAACGCCGGGCGCGCGCGCCCTTGCTGGCGCCCTTCGAGCTGCATGCAACGCTCCAGGAACAGGAACATGCAATCGTAGCTCTTGCAGATCGCCCGGCGCAGTTCGGTGCGCAGCCCCAGCGTGGGCTTCTCGCCCGCCAGGGTGCAGATGATCTCCAGTGCCTCCCAGGGGTGCGCATCATCGTACTGCGCATGCATCTTCAGCCACTTCATGGCCCGCTTGCGGGTGTCCTCGGGGAAGCCCTGGGCGTAGGTATCGTTCGCGCAGACCACCGCCGACCACTCGCCGGTCGCGCCTTCGATGGCATAGTTGGTAGCCGCCATGGCGATGGCCAGCGACTCGGTGGCGCATACCCGCCAGCACCAGTCGTTGAGGCCATTGAGCTCCGGCGGCACCTCCTGCGACTGCAACTCATGCAAGTGAATACCGTGGGCCTGGCACCAGTTCACCCAATAGTCGGCATGGTTGAGTTCGACGCGGATGTTGCGCATCAGCCAGCGTCGCGCCATGTCCTCGCCTGGGTGGCGGGCATAGCGGGTCTTGGTTAGGTTGTGGGCCATGTAGAGGGAGAACTGCTCGACCACCGGCCAGCCACCGATCAGGTACTGGCGGATGGTCGACTGCTTGAGCTGGCCGTCGCGCAGGCGCTGGTAGAACTCATGCTCCACCACCCGACGCTTGCTTTCGCGGCAATCCTCTATCAGTTGTTGGGCCCAATCCGGATAACTGGCCGGATCCATCAATGGTCCGATCCGTACGAACGCGTCGATCACTGTCAGCTCCTTGATTCCCTGTGATTTTCGGGCGTTGTTCAGCGAAAGGTCCCCGGCGCCCGGTGCAAGAGGGGCCTCGCGGCAATCCGTTGACGCTGCAGGCTGTCGCAGGTGAACACCTGCGGGCGCTCGATGAGATAGCCCTGGGCGTAGTCCACGCCGATCTCCTGCAAGGCCTGCTCGATCAATGGCGTTTCGACGAACTCGGCAATGGTCCGCTTGCCCATGACGTGGCCGATGTGATTGATCACCTCGACCATCGCCCGGTTGATCGGATCATCGAGCATGTCCTTGACGAAACTTCCGTCGATCTTCAGGAAGTCTACAGGCAAATGCTTCAAATAGGCGAATGACGACATTCCGGCGCAGAAGTCGTCGAGGGAGAATCTGCAGCCCAATCCTTTCAATTCATTGATGAATCGAATAGCGCTGCCCAGATTGGCGATCGCGCTGGTTTCGGTAATTTCGAAACAGATCAACCGTGGCGGGATATCGAACTCGCCAAACAGCCGCTGCAGGTACTCCAGGAACTTGTCATCGCCGATGCTGGAGCCGGAAAGATTGATCGCGCACATGGCCAAGGGGCCCTCCCGCCCCTCGTCCAGGCACTGGCGGATCACCTGGAAGACACTGCGCACCACCCAACGGTCGAGGGCGGTCATCAAGCCATAGCGCTCCGCTGCGGGGATGAAACTGTCGGGCAGGATGGTGCGCCCGCTCTCGTCATGCAGGCGCAGCAGGATTTCGATATGCCCGGGGCCTTCATGGGGCTGCAACGGTGCGATTTCCTGGGCATAGAGGCAGAAGCGGTTTTCTTCCAGCGCCACATGCAGGCGCTGGATCCAGGCCATTTCGCCGAAGCGCATCGACAGCTCGCTGTCGTCCGCGTGGTACACCTGGACGCGATTGCGGCCTTTCTCCTTGGCCATGTAGCAGGCCATGTCCGCAGCCCTCAGGGAAGCCTCCAGGGTGTTGTGGGCCTGGGTCATATGCACCAGGCCGATGCTGACCGTGGTGACGAAAGGCCGCCCCTTCCAGACGAAATGCAGGCTTTGCACGGCCTGGCGCAACTGCTCGGCGATGCGCTCGGCCTGTTCCGAAGGGCAGTTCTCCAGCAACACGCCGAACTCGTCACCACCCAACCGGGCCAGTGTGTCGCCTTCGCGCAGGCCCGATTGCAGCACGGCGCAGATATGCCGCAACAGCTCATCGCCGGCCGCATGGCCACAGGTATCGTTGACCAGCTTGAACTGGTCGAGATCGAGGAACATCAACGAATGGCGCCCGGCCTGGCGAGCCAGGCCGTTGAGGGCCTGTTCGAGGCGATATTCGAACTCGCGACGGTTGGCCAGCCCCGTCAGGGCGTCGTGGGTCGCCTGCCAGGACAGGTTGGCGATGTACTGGCGCTCCTGGGTCATGTCGTGAAGCACCACGACGATGCCACTGACCTGCCGCTCGGTGAGGATCGGCGACCCGACCAGATTGACCGACACCGTGCTGCCATCCAGGCGCTGGATCAGCCGCGCATGTTCGGCGCCGCCCTTGAGACTGCCACTGAGCACCTGTTCGACCAAGGTACGGCTGTCGGCCTGGGCATTTTCATCGAGCAGGCTGAACAATGACGCCAAGAGCAGGCCCTGAGCCTGGGCCGCCTGCCAGTGAGTCAGTTGCTCGGCTGCCGGATTCATATAGGTGATGTAACCCTCGACGTCGGCGGTGATCACCGCATCGCCGATCGACGCCAGGGTGATCTGCGCCCGCTCCTTCTCTTCCTGCAGCGCGCTGGCGAAGGCCTGGCGCTGAGCCAGCAACTTGCTCGAACGCCGCCAGGCCATGGCGATGAGAAACAGCGCGGTAGCCAGGTTGGTGAGCATCAGCACTTTCAGCAACATGCGCGAGCCTTCGCCCAGGGCATCGCTGAACGCCTTGGCCGCCGGCGTCACGCCATCGTTGATGGCGACGATACGCGCCCGCCAGCTGGCCATCTGTCGCGCATCGACGTTGCCGGCGGCAAACCCCTCGCGCATCTGGCCGGCAAGCACGTCCAGCTGGCGCAGGTAGTCGTCGCCGATGTTCCAGTAGTCGATGGCGGTCTCCATGTAGCTGACATGGCGGAAATTGCGGTAGAACCAGATGATCCGGGCAACGTCGTCGGGATGGTTGCCACCCTGCAGAATGCCCCGGCGCGCGGCTTCCAGATCAGGGACGGGGCGGTCCAGGGCCAAGCGCAGGTCATGGTCTCCCTGGGGCACGAGAATGGCCCGGCGATAACGCTCGTAGGTCTGTGGGTCGCGATCGGCCACGTAGAGGTTGAGGTAATAGATGGCGTCTTTCTGCGCCTTGGACCACAGGCTCTCGCCCGCGACATAGGCACGCATCGCGGACAGGGCGTAAAGGCTCAGGCTGCCCAACAGCACCTGGAACACCACAACGGCGACGAATGGCCAGATGATACCCAGCAACCTCGGCGCTTCGAGAGTCCGTTTTCCCTTCATGTAATCCCTGTCATGACGGCAGATAAGGCACAAATCGACCTAGACAAGCACAGCGTAGGCCATTTGCCATGAAGGAGCGACAAGCCGACGGCTTCAAGCGCCAAGAAAAACCTTCCGCTCGCGTGCCGCTTGCCGCTGCCTGTCTCAGGTCTGCTGCAGGTGCCCGTACAGCTTGGCGTACAAGCCGCCCTCGGCGATCAGTTGCTGATGGCCGCCATCCTCGGCGACGTGCCCGCCGTCGAACACCAGCACCCGGTCCGCCTGCTTCACCGCCGACAACCGGTGGGCGATGATCAGCGTGGTGCGGCCACTGAGAAAACGGGCCAGGGCCTGGTGCAGGTTGTATTCGGTGGCGGCGTCCAGCGCCGAGGTCGCCTCGTCGAGGATGACCACCTTGGGTTCGGCCAGCACCATGCGGGCGATCGCCAGGCGCTGGCGCTGGCCGCCCGACAGGCGCACGCCGGAACGCCCGACGATGCTGTCGAGCCCCTGCGGCAACGCGGCGATGGTGGCGTCCAGCTGGGCGATGCGCAGGGCCTGCCAGCAGGACTCGTCACTGCATTCACGGCCCAGGGTCAGGTTGGCGCGCACGCTGTCGTTGAACAGCGACGGATGCTGCAACACCACCGCGACGTTTTCACGCAAGGTTTCCAGGCCGATCTCCTGCAGGCTGGCGCCACCGAAGCGGATGGTACCGGCCTGGGCGCCGTACAGCCCCAGCAACAGTTGCACCAGGGTGCTCTTGCCGCCACCGCTGGCGCCAACGATGGCCACCTTCTCGCCCGGCGCGATGGACAGGTTCAGCTGGTCGAGCACCGGCTCGTCGGCATAGGCGAAGCGCAGGTCACGGACCTCGATGCCAACCGTTTCGCGCCCGGCGAATGGGTCACTGGCGGCCGGGTACTGCGGTTCGTCGGCACGCGCCAGCAGCTCGTTCAGACGACTCAGCGCGCCACCCGCCGCGTAGTAGGCATATTGCAGGTTCAGCAACTGCTCCACCGGCCCGATCATGAACCACAGGTAGCTGAACACCGCCAGCATCTGACCGATCGACAAGTCGGAGAACAGCACCGTGAGCATCGCCGCGGCACGGAAGATGTCGATACCGAACTGGAACAGCAGGCCGCTGGCCCGGCCACTGGCATCGCTCTTCCACTGCGAGGCCACCGCATAGTCGCGCACCTCGCGAGCGCGCAGACCCAGACGGCCGAGGAAGTAGCCCTGGCGGTTGCCGGCACGGATCTCCTGGATCGCGTCGAGGGTCTCGGTCAGTGCCTGAGTGAAGCGCGCGGTGCTGTCGTTCTCGAGCTTCTTCAGGTGCTTGACGCGCTTGCCCAACTGCACGGTGAAATAGATCACCAATGGGTTGAACAGCAGGATCAGCAGCGCCAGCTGCCAATGCATCCAGAGCAGGATGGCGGCGGTGCCGGTCAGCGTGAGCACGGCCACCAGGAAGCGGCTCAAGGTTTCGCCGACGAACTTGTCGAGGGTGTCCAGGTCGGTGACCAGGTGCGTGGTCACCGTGCCGCTGCCCAGGCTCTCGTACTCTTTCAGCGAGATGCGCTTGAGCCGCTCGATCAGGCGGATGCGCAGGCGATAGACGATGTCCTTGGCCAAGCCGGCGAACAGTTTGGCCTGGACCACGTTGAACGCCAGTGCCGCCAGGCGCAGGCCGAGGGTGGCGACCAGCATCAGGCCGATGTAGCCCGCGGCCACCTGCCAGCCCGCCGGCAGGAAGTTGTTCATCCACTTCAGCGCAGCGTCACCGTGGCCCAGCAGCACCTCGTCCACCAGCAACGGCAGCAGCAAGGGGATGGGCACGCTGCACAGCGCGGCGAGCACGGCCACCAGGTTGGCGGTCCACAGGGCTTTCCTGTGGTGCAGGGCCAGGCGGCGGATTTCCGCCCAGCTCAGGCGATCGGGCACGGCGGGAGACTTCCCTGGCACAGGGTCTGGCGACCCTGGCAGATCAAGCACAGGCAGCCTGCTGCAGCCAGCGGCCGAGCAGCGGTTGCAGACTGTCCAGCGACTGGTAGCCGTTGGTCAGCAACGCCAGCTGGCCGTTGCGCTCGGCCAACAGGGTGGGAAAACCGGCGATGCCCAGATCCTGCACCCAGCCGAAGTCTTCGCTGGTGGCGGTGCGGGTGTCCGAGTGAGTGAAGCGCTGCGCGAACTGTTCGCGGTCGAAACCGGCCAGTACGGCCAGCTCCACCAGCTGCGGGGCGCGGGTGACATCCAGCCCCTGCTCGTAGAACGAACGCTGGATCAGCCCGAGCAGCGTCCAGGCCCGTTCATCGTCCAGCTCGCGCGCCGCGACCAGGGCGCGGCACGCGGGCTCGGTGTCATAGACGAAGCCGTCAGGCATCGCGCCATCGAAAAGGAATGGCTGCCCGGTGGCGTCATGCACCGCCTGCCAGTGCTCGAGGATGTACTTGCGGGTCGAGGCATCCAGGGCGCTGCCGCCGCTGCGCAGCCCACCGGGTACCAGGCGGGTGGCGACACCAGCCTCGCGCGCCTGGGCGATCAGCGCCTTGGCCACCGGGGCGAAGCCCCAGCACCAGGAGCACATCGGGTCCATCACATAGAGCAGGCGTGCGGACATGCATCAGGCCTCGGCTTTGTAGTTGTAACCGATCGGGTGCGGCAGGTTGCGCGCCTTGGCCAGCTCGATCTGCTTCTGGCGGTCGATGGCACTGCGCCGGGTCTTCTCGCTCAGGGTGTCCCAGCAATGCGGGCAGCTGACGCCTGGCGAATAGTGCTCCGACTCACGGTCCTTCGCATCGATCGGGTGGCGGCAGGCATGGCACTGGTCGTACTCGCCCTCGCTCAGGTCGTGACGCACGGTGACCCGATTGTCGAAGACGAAGCAGTCGCCGTCCCAGAGGCTTTCTTCCTGCGCTACCTCCTCGAAGTATTTCAGGATGCCGCCCTTAAGATGATAGACGGCTTCGAAGCCCTCGCCGAGCATGTAGCTGGAGGCCTTTTCGCAACGGATGCCACCGGTGCAGAACATCGCCACCTTCTTGTGCTTGCTCGGGTCGAAGTTGGCCTTGATGTACTCCGGGAACTCGCGAAAGCTCTCGGTCTTCGGGTCGATGGCGCCCTTGAAGGTGCCGATGGCCACTTCATAGTCATTGCGGGTATCGATCAGCAGAACTTCCGGATCGCTGATCAGGTCGTTCCAGTCTTTCGGCTCGACGTAGGTGCCGACCGCCTGGTTCGGGTCCACGCCCGGCACGCCGAGGGTGACGATCTCTTTCTTGAGCTTGACCTTGGTGCGGTAGAACGGCTGCTCGTCGCAGTACGACTCTTTATGGTCGACATCCACCAGGCGCGGGTCACTGCGCAGCCAGGCCAGCAGCGCGTCGATGCCTTCGCGGGTGGCCGAGACCGTGCCATTGATGCCTTCGTTGGCCAGCAGCAAGGTGCCTTTGACGCCGTTGTCGAGCATGGCCTTGAGCAGCGGCTCGCGCAGTTCGACGTAGTCCTGCAGGGTGACGAACTTGTACAGCGCCGCCACGACGATCGGTTGGGTCATGAATCTGAAACTCCTGGTGGTTGCCCTCGTAAGGGGCGGACCGGGTTTGACATGAAAAAGCATGGGGGCGCCTTGCGCCCCTTTCGCGACACAAGGCCGCTCCTACAGGGGAATGCGTATTCCTGTAGGAGCGGCCTTGTGTCGCGAAAGGGCCGCAAAGCGGCCCCCGGATTTTGCGAGATTGT
Source organism: Pseudomonas sp. GD03858 (assembly GCF_029840925.1). GTDB lineage: Bacteria > Pseudomonadota > Gammaproteobacteria > Pseudomonadales > Pseudomonadaceae > Aquipseudomonas. The sequence continues at coordinate 2,380 of NZ_JAOCDM010000014.1, read as the reverse complement.
ACCAGAACGACGGAAAGGATTCAGTGCCCGCCGCCGGCGCACACCGGCGAGGCCGGCGCCGCGCCGACCGCCGCCCATTCCTCGGGCGTATAGGTGTGGATCGCCAGGGCGTGGATCTGACCCATCAGATCACCCATGGTGGCGTAGACCTTCTGGTGACGCTTGACACTGTTCAACCCGGCGAACTGGGCGCTGACCAGCACCGCCTTGTAGTGCGTCTCCTGGCCACGGCTATGCATGTGGCTCTCGTTGAGCACTTCGAGGTGATCGGTGCCCAGCGGCGCCAGTTGCTGTTCGATGCGTTGCTGCATGCTCATCGCGTCGGGCTCACTTCTTCGCCGGGGCGGCCTTGCCGGCGCTCGGGTCGAGTTCCTTGGTCATGTCGTCAAGCAGCTTGTTGACCACCGGCACGGCGGGCTCGAGGCTCTGCTGGGTCAGCTGTGCCGACTGCTGGGTGACTTTCGGCATCTCGCGCAGGACCTTCTTGCCCAGCGGCGACTCGTAGAACTTGACCAGGTCGTTCAGCTCGGCCTCGGTGAAGGTCGCGGTGTACAGGTCGACCATCTTCGGCTTGAGCTTCTTCCAGCCGATGGCGTTGTCCAGGGCGGCGTTGGCCTTGGCCTGGTAGCTGTCGAGCACGTTTTTCTTGGCCGCCGGTGCCTTGGTCTGCTCGAAGCGCTGGGCGAACATCTGCTGGACCTGCATGTACACCGGAGTGCCCAGCTTGTCGGCGTTGGCCAAGGTCAGGAATTTCTCGGCGGCGGCATTGTGGCCGGGAGTGGCTGCGAGTACCTGGCCGCTGGCGCAGACCAGGGCGACGGCGGCACAGAGGGCACGGAGACGGGTCATTGCATTTCCTTCAAGAGAGGGAGGCGGATACCTCAGGGTAGAGCATTCTGCGCCGTGATGGCGAAGTGCTCAAGTGGCACGACGAGCAGGGGAACCGCTGCGTCGAATCAGGGCCTAAACTGCGGTTTCGAACTACAAAGGAGTGAGCGCAGCATGAGCCGTATCGAGACAGACAGCCTGGGCCCGGTCGAAGTTCCAGACGACGCCTACTGGGGCGCGCAGACCCAGCGTTCGCTGATCAACTTCGCCATCGGCAAGGAACGCATGCCGCTTGCGGTCCTGCACGCCCTGGCGCTGATCAAGAAAGCCGCTGCCCGGGTCAACGACCGCAACGGCGATTTGCCCGCCGACATCGCCCGCCTGATCGAGCAGGCCACCGACGAGGTGCTCGAGGGCGAGCATGACGACCAGTTTCCTCTGGTGGTGTGGCAGACCGGCAGCGGCACGCAGAGCAACATGAACGTCAACGAGGTCATCGCCGGGCGCGCCAACGAGCTGGCCGGCAAGGGCCGCGGCGGCAAGGTGCCGGTGCACCCCAACGACCACGTCAACCGCTCGCAGAGCTCCAACGATTGCTTCCCCACCGCCATGCACATCGCCGCCGCGAAGGCCGTCCACGACAAGCTGCTGCCAGCGATCGCCGAGCTGTCGGCCGGGCTGGCCGAGCTGTCGGCACGGCACACGCACCTGGTCAAGACCGGGCGCACGCACATGATGGATGCCACGCCGATCACCTTTGGCCAGGAGGTCTCGGCCTTCGTCGCCCAGCTCGACTACGCCCAGCGCGCCATCCGCGCGACGCTGCCAGCGGTGTGCGAACTGGCCCAGGGCGGCACCGCCGTGGGCACCGGCCTCAACGCCCCGCACGGTTTCGCCGAAGCCATCGCCGCCGAGCTGGCCGCGCTGTCCGGCCTGCCGTTCATCACCGCGCCGAACAAATTCGCCGCCCTCGCCGGCCACGAACCGCTGACCAGCCTGGCCGGCGCCCTCAAGACCCTGGCCGTGGCCCTGATGAAGATCGCCAACGACCTGCGCCTGCTGGGCTCCGGCCCACGCGCCGGGATTGCCGAGGTACGCCTGCCGGCCAACGAGCCGGGCAGCTCGATCATGCCCGGCAAGGTCAACCCGACCCAGTGCGAAGCACTGTCGATGCTGGCCTGCCAGGTGCTGGGCAACGACGCGGCGATCGGCTTTGCCGCAAGCCAGGGGCACCTGCAGCTGAACGTGTTCAAGCCGGTGATCATCCACAACCTGCTGCAGTCGATCGAACTGCTGGCCGATGGCTGTCGCAACTTCCAGCAGCATTGCGTGGCCGGGATCGAGCCCGATGCCGGGCAGATGGCCGCGCACCTGGAGCGCGGCCTGATGCTGGTGACGGCGCTGAACCCGCATATCGGCTACGACAAGGCGGCGGAAATCGCCAAGAAGGCCTACAGCGAGGGCAAGACCCTGCGCGAGGCGGCGCTGGAACTGAAGTACCTGACCAACGAGCAGTTCGACCAGTGGGTCCGCCCGGAGAACATGCTGGCGC
>NZ_JAOCDM010000139.1 GCF_029840925.1 Pseudomonas sp. GD03858 | reverse complement strand
CACCGTCAGCTGGCTGTACACGTTGGTGCCACTGCCCACCTGGTTGCCGCCATTGCTCTGATCCTTGCGCGGCTTGAACAGCCCCAGCAACGGGGTGACGATCAGGTGCTCACTGACCGCCCATTCCACATACAGATCCAGCTCCTGGGCGTCGAGGTTCAGGGTGTCGCGGGTGCGCACGGTATTGAAATCGAAGAACAGCGCGCCGACGGTCAGGTCGTCCCGTGGCGTGGCCTTCAGGCCGACATGGTGGATGCCGCTGTTGGTGTTGAACGGCCCGGCATAGTTGCCGGCGACCTCGCCCTGGATCCACGTGCCGTAGCCGCTGGACAGCCCGGTGAACAAAAGGTCCCAGCCTGCCGAGTAGCGGGTGTAGCGGTAGGTCAGCTGGGGGGCCCAGGGGGCGTCGGCGAAGGTGTAGCCGGCCTCGGCGTACCAGGCGCTCTCGTTGCCGCCACGCGTGTCCTGCCAGGCGTACTCGAAGGCCAGCCGGGTGTTTTCCAGGCCGGCATTGCCCTCGCCGCGCAGGCTGTAGACATCCATGCCTTCCCTGGCCTTCTGCAACTCGCTGGCCCATTGATCGGCCACGTCGATGCCGTGGATGTAGGTCAGGCCCAGGGTGCCCAGCTCGTGGCTGTAGTCCAGGGTGCCAGCGGCCAGCTCGGTCTCGGCCTGGGCGCGGTTGTCGGACTTGAGCCACAGCACGCTGCCGTGCAACCCCTCCTTGCCGCCCAGGCGCAGCACCGCCGTGCGGTCGAAGGCATGGCGCGCGCCCAGGTAGAAGCCGCCACCCCGGTTCAGGTGGCCATCGGCCGGCCCCTTGCCGAGGTTGGGGCCGTCGTCGTTGATCAGAAAACCCGTGCCCAGCTGGATCACCTGGCGACCGCCGGAAATGTCCACGCCATCCTTGCCCAGTAGCGGGAACAGGTCGCCCGAGCGCCAGCCCAGGTAAGCATCCTCGATCTTGGTGGTGCGTTCGGAGCCGTCCTGGTTGCCGCCCGCGTCGCCGTCGCCCCAGGCACCGGAACTGACCCAGTTGAAAGCGCCATAAAGCGTGCCGTTGCCGGCCAGGCCCTGGTCGCCGCTGAGACCGTACTTGATGAAGGCTTCGCGCCAGGTCGAGCCACCCTGGGTGCCGTCGTAGTTGTGACGGCTGTTGAACATGCCCCAGACCGCCAGCAGATCGGCGTTCAGGTGGCTGTCATCATCGGCGTACAGCTCGTAGGCCGGGCTGGCCTGGCCATGGACCAGCACGGCCAGGGCGGTGGCCAGGGCGGTGCGACGTGGGGTGAGACGCATGGATCGATCCTCGTTTGTTGTGTGCGGTCTTGAGTGCCGCGTCGTTGTGGAGGCAGGTGTCGAAGGTGACGGGTTATTAGCGCGTGGAACGGTGGCGGCGGTCTTGCCCGTGGCTGCCAGACGGCTTGCACGTAGCCGCCAGTGCAGGTGGCTGGTCCGCACCCACGAGGCTTGCCATCAAAGGTTCGCGGCGCTTTCAGGCAAGGTCGCGCCGCCGTCCACCACCAGGGTCTGGCCGGTGATGTAGCGGGCGGCGTCGGACGCCAGGAACAGCATCGCCGCGGCGATATCCGCAGGCTCCCCCAACCGCCCCAGGGGCACGGCGGCCGCGATACGCGCATTCAGGGCCGCATCCCCGAGATTGCCCATGGCCGGTGTGCGTACCATCCCCGGCTCCACGCCATTGACCCTGACGTTCAGCGGCGCCAGCTCCAGCGCGGCGTTGCGGATGAAACCGTTGACCCCGGCCTTGGATGCGGCGTAGTGGCTGAGCCCCGGGTAGGCAACCCGCGGACCGGTCACCGAGGAGGTGGCCAGCACGCAACCGCCACCCTGGCGGCGAAACAGCGGCAAGGCGCCCTGGGTCAGCCAGAACAATGCCTCCAGGTTTACCGCCAGGGTGCGCCGCAGCAGCGCCGGGACGATCTCGGCGAACGGCGTGAGCGGGAAGTAGGCGGCGTTGTGCACCAGCACGTCCAGGCGTTCGAGCCCGGTCAGCAGTTGGGTGATCGCCGCGTGGTCGGCCAGGTCCAGGGCATGGGCCTGGACCGGATGGCCTTGTTCGGCCTGTGACTCGACCAGGCGTTGCAACGCCAGTGGGTCCAGGTCCACCGCCAGCACTCGAGCCCCGCCACGGACAAAACCTTCGACAATGGCCTGGCCGATCCCGCCCGCCGCGCCGGTGACCAGCACCGTGCTGCCTTCGAAGCCGTAGCGCGGGTTCATGCGGGCTGCTCCAGGTGGGCGTACGCCAGGGTCGGCACGTCGACCACCGTCGAGCCGCCGTCGGCGGTGATCACCGCGCCGGTGACGATGCTGGCCTCGGCGCTGATCAGGAACTGGCACACGGCGGCAATCTCCACGCTGCTGGCCGGGCGGCGCAACGGCACGTCAGCGGTGACTCGGCGGTAGGCAGCGTCGAGATCCTCCTGGTAATGCGCCATCAATGGCTGCATTTCCTGGTCCGCCATGGGCGTGCGTACCCAGCCTGGGCACACACAGTTGACCCGCACCCCGAGTGGCCCGTAGTCGCGGGCCAGCGAGCGGGTCAGGCCGACCAGAGCATGCTTGGCGGTGGTGTAGCCGCAGACCTCGGGGCCGGCGGCCAGCGAGGCGATGGAGCCCAGTAGCACCAGGCTGCCACGCCGCGCTTGCAGCAGCGGCAGGCAGGCGCGAGCGGTATGGAAGGCGCTATCGAGATTGCTGCGCAGGGCCTCGCGCCAGGCATCGTCGCTGGTCTGGTCGGCCCGTCCCAGTCCATGGCCGCCAGCGCAGGCGATCACCGCGTCGAGGCCACCGAAGCGGGCCCGCACCTGCTCGATGAAATCCGCCCAGGTGGCGCTGTCCGCGGCATCACCAGCCAGCACCAGGCCGCCGCATACCTGCGCGACGCGTTCCAGTGCCTTGGCGCGGCGGCCTACCAGCGCCACCTGCCAGCCCTGGCTGGCCAGGCGCAGGGCGCAGGCTTCGCCGATGCCGCTGCCGGCCCCGGTGATCAGCACGCTGCGGCTCACGGCAGGTGCTCCGTGCGGTTGAGCACCCGGCAGTGGGACGATACCGGGAAGTTGGCCAGGGCATCGAAGCCGCCGCCCTGGTAGCCGAAGATCTTGCCGTCGCTGCGGTGCCGTGCCAGGTCGATCATCACCAGGCCCAGGGTCGGGACGATCTTTTCGCACCAGACGAACAGGTACAGCTGCTCGGCGATCTTGTAGTAGTACGCCCGATCGGTGTCGCACAGGCCCTGCTCGACGCCTTTGAGGCATTGCCAGCTGTAGTGGTTGGCGTTGAGGTAGATGTGCTCGTATTCCTCGGTGGGGCTGTAGCGGTAGTGGTTGCGCAGGCCGACCAGCTCGGTGGTCGGTGCGTGCGGGCAGGCGCCGTTCTGCCACGGGCGGTCGAGGCTGCCGTGCAGGAAGCGGGCTTCGACGCCGGTCAGCGCCTCGCCGGCCAGGGCCAGCTCGTAGAGGCCACGCTGGATGCGTGCCTGGTCGGGCAGACGGCCGAGCACGGCGGTGAAGGCCTGGCTCGAGGTGTCCAGCACCAGCGATACCGACCAGGCCTGGCCCGCCTCGTGCTTGAGGAAATCGACCAGATAGATGCCAGGCCGCACGGAGCTCGCTCGGTACTCGGCGCTGCCAGTGCTGTGGCCGTCAGCCGCCTGCCAATGCAGGCGCTCGCTGTCGAAGCGGTGTTCGATGATCCAGCCGTTGGCGAAGTGCAGGGTGAGCGTGCGCCCGGACAGATCGGCCAGTTGCGGCAGGATGAAGGCTTCCGGGGCGAAGCCTTCGGCGAGGGCGCCCACGGTGATCCAGTCGGCTTGGTTCGGCATGGTGGTGACTCCTGTGGTTGGGATGGCCACAGGGTGCAAGAGACAGACTTGGGGCGGTATCAACCGGAAGGTTGAGTCACAGGTAGAGGCTGGCCACCAGTTCGGTGCGGTTGCCCACGCCGACCTTGCGAAACAGGTTGATCAGGTGGGTCTTGACCGTCGGCAGGCCGACGCCCAAGGCGCGGGCGATCAGCTTGTTGCTGCTGCCCTGGCGCAGCAGTTCGGCGATCTGTCGTTCGCGTGGGGTCAGCTCGACCGAGGCGGGCCGGCTGATTGCCGGCTCGCTGGCCAGCGCCAGTTGCATCAGGCCGTGCAGCGGCAGCAGACGCGCGAGTTCATCGCCGCGAAATTCGCCGAGGCTGGCGCACCGCAGCAAGGAGACGCCGGCCACGGGGCGCCCATCGACCTGGGCGATGATCTCCACCACGTCCACCACCTGGTGCTGCGCCAGAAAGCGCCGGTAGGTGTGGCCCTGGGCCGCTGGCAGACAGGCCAGGCCCTGGCGCAGCGACACCACCGGGTGACCGATGGCCTGGCAGCGCGCGGGCTGCAGTGGGTCGAAAGCCCGATAGTGCTCGAGGTAGCGGGCATGCATCGGCGCCTGCAGGTCCTGCAACAGGAAGTCGCAGGCCTGCTGCTCGGCATCGACACGGTAGAACGCCGCCAGCGAGGCCGGCACCTGTTGGCTGAAGGCCTGCAGGCAGTAGCGCCCCAGGTCATGGGTGGCGGCGCCCATGGTCAGTAGCGCATCATCACCGACTTCAGCTCGGTGAAGTCGTCGATGAAGGCCGAGCCGAACTCGCGGCCGATGCCGGAGGCCTTGATGCCGCCGAACGGCACCGCCGGGTCGAGCAGGGTATGCATGTTGACCCACAGGGTGCCGGCCTGTATTTCCGGGATCAGGCGCATGGCCTTGCCCAGGTCGTTGGTCCACAGGCTCGCGCTCAAGCCATAGGGCGAGGCGTTCATCAACTGCAGCAACTCGTCCTCGTCGTCATAGGGCAGGAAGGTCGCCACCGGGCCGAAGGTTTCCTGGTTGAGCAAGGTGTCGCCCGCGCTATTGGCGAGAATGACGGTGGGCTCGACGAAACAGCCGGGGCCGTCGCCCAGACGTCCGCCATGGACGATACGGTTGCCCTCGGCGCGGGCAATGGCGAACAGCTCGCCGAGCTTTTGCTGGTGCGGCTTGTTGGCCACCGGGCCGAACTGGGTGGTTTCGTCCAGCGGCGAGCCGATCTTCAGCTGGCCCAAGCGTTGGGACAGCGCTTCGAGCAGCGGTTCGATGCGCGAGCGATGGACGTAGAAGCGCTCGCCCGCGGCGCAGATCTGCCCGCTGTGCAGGAAGCCGGCTTCGATGATGCCGTCCACGGCCTTGTCGAGGGCGACGTCGGGCAGGAACGCCACCGCGTTCTTGCCGCCCAGCTCGAGGGTCGCGCGAGTCAGCTTGGCGGCCATGGCGGCCTGGCCGACGGCGATGCCGGTGGGCACGGAGCCGGTGAACGATACCTTGTCGGTGCCGGGGTGCTCGACCAGCGCCTTGCCCACCAGGCCGCCGCCGGTCAGCACATTCAGCGCGCCCGGCGGCAGGCCGGCCTCGCTGGCCAGCTCGGCGATGCGCAGCAGGGTCAGCGGGGTGAACTCGCTGGGCTTGAGCACGATGCTGCAGCCGGTGGTCAGGGCCGAGGCCAGTTTCCACAGGGCGATCATGGTGGCGAAGTTCCACGGCACGATGCCCACCACCACGCCCACCGGCTCGCGCAGGGTGAAGGCACTGTAGCGCTCGCCGGCGAAGGAGGGCAGCGACGGGGTGATGGTCTGGCCGGTGATCTTGGTTGCCCAGCCGGCGTAGTAACGCAGGAAGTGCGCGGCCTGTTCCACTTCGAAGGCGCGGGCGATGCCGATCAGCTTGCCCGATTGCAGGGTTTCCAGCTGGGCCAGTTCCTCGCGGTTGGCCTCCAGCAGGTCGGCCAGGCGCAACAACACCGCGGCGCGGGCGGCGGGGCTGGTGCGTGACCAGTTGGCAAAACCCTGGCGGGACGACTCGACGGCGCGCTCGACGTCGGCCAGGTTGGCATCGGCGACCTGGGCGATGGCTTCGCCGTTGGCCGGGTTGTGCACGGTGATGCGGGCGGTGGATTGGCTGGCGATCGCTGCGCCATGGATGTACAGACCGTGGTCGCGGGCCAGGAAGGCGCTGACGCTGGGGAGGAGGGCGATGTCGCTCATGGCAGGGCTCCGGGTGGTTTGCCGAGGGCTTCGTGGGAGCGGGCTTGCCCCGCGATGGGCCGCGTCGCGGCCCGATTTCCCCCAGCTTAAAGCGCGACACGATGGCGATCTTGTCTGCCCATGCCGCCTGCATGACCCTGCCTGCCAGGCGCCACGAAAAGTGCAATACGAGGTGCGGAAGTTGCATTTTCCGTCTCGACCACGGCTCCCATACTGACCCGGCATTCATCAGCGAGCCGAGCGTCGAAGGCGAGGCTCGCCAGGGTCCAATAACAATGAGCCAGACCATGAAAAAGCCAAACTTCCTGCTCGAAGACCTCAAGCCCTTGCTGCCGGCCATTGCCGCCCGCGCCGAGCAGGCCGAGCGTGAGCGTACCGTGCCCGCCGAGAACATCGCCGCGCTCAAGGCCATCGGCCTGCACAGGGCGTTCCTGCCCAGGCACTACGGCGGCCTGGAAATCAGCCTGCCGCAGTTCGCCGAATGCATCGCCACGCTGGCCGGCGCCTGTGCCAGCACCGCCTGGGCCATGAGCCTGCTGTGTACCCACAGCCACCAGTTGGCGATGTTTCCGGCGCGGTTGCAGGATGAGATCTGGGGCGCGGATCCGGATGCCACCGCCAGCAGCAGCATCGCGCCGTTCGGGCGGACCGAAGAGGTCGAAGGCGGCGTGCTGTTCAGTGGCGAGATGGGCTGGAGCAGCGGCTGCGACCATGCCGAATGGGCGATCATGGGCTTTCGCAGGACCAATCCCGAGGGTGGCCAGGACTACTGCTTCGCCGTGCTGCCGCGCAGCGACTACCAGATCCGCGACGACTGGTTCGCCGCCGGGATGCGCGCCAGCGGCAGCCGCACGCTGGTCGTCGAGCGTGCCTTTGTGCCCGAGCATCGCATCCAGAAGGCCAAGGACATGATGGAAGGCAAGTCGGCGGGCTTTGGGCTGTACCCGGACAGCGCCATCTACTTCAATCCGTACCGACCGTACTTCGCCAGCGGGTTCTCCACGGTCAGCCTGGGTATCGCCGAACGCATGCTCGAGGCGTTCAAGGAGAAGACCCGCAACCGAGTGCGCGCCTACACCGGGGCCGCCGTGGGCGCTGCCACCCCGGCGCTGATGCGCCTGGCCGAGTCCACCCACCAGGTGGCCGCGGCGCGGGCGTTGCTGGAAAAGAGCTGGGAGCAGATCGCCGAGCACAGCGCCCGCCACCAATACCCGACCCGCACCGAGCTGACCTACTGGCGCACCAACCAGGGGTATGCGGTGAAACTGTGCATCCAGGCCGTGGACCGGCTGATGGAGGCCGCTGGCGGTGGCGCGTGGTTCGACAGCAACGAGATGCAGCGACTGTTCCGCGACGCGCACATGACCGGGGCGCATGCCTACACCGACTATGACGTCTGCGCGCAGATTCTTGGCCGCGAGCTGATGGGGCTGGAGCCGGATCCGGCGATGACCTGAGCTGCAACCGATGAACAGGGTTGGCACAACGTGGGAGCGGGCTTGCCCCGCGCTGGCGCTCGACCAGGCACCCCGGTCGACGCGCCTGACGTAATCGCGGGGCAAGCCCGCTCCCACAAACCGATCCAGCCCAGTCCAACAACGATGATGGAGCCTTGCATGTCCACTCCCTTCGATAGCCGTGCCTTTCGCCGCGCCCTCGGCAATTTCGCCACCGGCGTCACCGTGATCACTGCCGCCGATGCCTCGGGGCGCCGGGTTGGCGTCACCGCCAACAGCTTCAACTCGGTGTCCCTCGACCCGCCGCTGGTGCTCTGGAGCATCGACAAGCGCTCCAGCAGCCATGCGGTGTTCGACGCCGCCAGCCATTTCGCCGTGAACGTGCTGGCCGCCGACCAGATCGAGCTGTCCAACACCTTCGCCCGCCCCAGCGAAGACCGTTTCGCCGGTATCGTCTGTGAAACCGGCGAAGGCGGCGCGCCACTGCTGCTGGGCTGCGCGGCGCGCTTTATCTGCGAGAAGTTCCAGCAGCTCGATGGCGGCGATCACTGGATCCTGATCGGCCGGGTGCTGGCCTTCGACGACCTGGGGCGTTCGCCACTGCTCTATCACCAAGGGGCCTACTCGATGGTCCTGCCGCATACACGCATGACCCGCCGCACGGAAGGCGCAGCGCCCATCAGCCACTTCCAGGGGCGTCTGCGGCACAACCTGTATTACTTGATGACCCAGGCGCTGCGCAGCTACCAGCACAGCTACCAGCCACGGCAACTGGCCACGGGCCTGCGCACCAGCGAGGCGCGCATGCTGATGGTGCTCGAGCACGACGCTGGCCTGGCCCCGGCGGACCTGCTGCGCGAAGTGGCGATGCCGGAGCGCGAAGTCAGCGAGGCGATTGTCAACCTCACCGACAAAGGGCTGGTGACCGACGACAACGGCCGGGTGTGCCTGACCGAGGCCGGGCGCGAGCAGACCGAGGACCTCTGGCAGATCGCCCAGGTGCAACAGGAGCAGGTTTTCGGCCAGTTCAGCGAGGCGCAGCTGGAGACCTTCAGGACGGTGCTCAAGGCCATCATTGCCAGCTGATCCCTGGCAGCATGGATCAAGGCGGCGGCAGGCGCACGCAAGACCGCATCCTGCGAATCGGCTGAACTGACGCTTTTGTCCATGGCCATGAAGGGGGCGCGGATGCTGTTTCGCAGTGATCGGTGGGTAGGCGCGCTGAGCGAGGCGCTGGCGCGGTTTGGCCAGGGCGAGATTGCCGAGAGTCTGGTCGAGGTGCGCCAGCACCCGACGCTGCTGCAGGCTTTCCAGGACCTGGAACGGCAGCGCCAGGCCCAGGCCCGGCAGTTGCAACAGGCGAGCGACGAGTTGCAGGCATTGGCCCAGGCGCTGGAGCGCCAGCAGCAGGCCAGGGCGCAGCAGGTGGCCGAACAGCAGCGGCTGCAGGCCGAGTGCGCGGCGCTGCGCGAACAGCTCGACGAGCATGTTCAGGCCAGTGAGGCGCATCGGCGGCAAAGCCATTTCTGGGCGCTGCTGCAAACCACGCTCACCGAGGGTACCTGGGACATCGAGGTGGCCCATGGCGAGGTGCATCACACGCACAGTCGCATGCGCCTGTCCGATGCCTTTCGCGCCGTGATGGGCTATGGCCCCCAGGAGCTGGCCGATGGCTGGGACGCCCAGGTGAGCATCACTCACCCCGACGACCTGGCGGCGATCATGGCGGTGTTCGACCGCGAGATTCTCGGCGCCCAGGCCAGCGGCGAGTATGTGTTCGAGTACCGCATGCGGCACAAGCGCCGTGGCTACATCTGGTGCCGCGAACGGGGCCGCGCGGTACGCGACGAACAGGGCGTGCTGGTGCGGGTGCTCGGCGCGGTCCGCGACATCAGCGACGAGCGCGACGCCCAGGCCAGCCACCAGCAATTGCAGGCCCACAACCAGGCCACCTATGCCCGTATCGCCACGGCGGTGGGGGTGATTCGCGGCATTGCCGAGCAGACCAACCTGCTGGCGTTGAACGCTGCCATCGAGGCCGCCAGGGCCGGGGAGGTGGGGCGCGGCTTCTCGGTGGTGGCCGATGAAGTGAAGAAGCTGGCGGCCAGCACGCGCCAGGCTACCCAGCAGATCCAGGGCATGCTGCAGGGCTGAACTGGCAGCCAGCAACAAGTAGGGCGGCAGGCAGTGGCAAGACCGCTGTGGCGGGGAACGTCAAAGTGATCGGGTAGTGGTGTTGAGCCCATCGCGGGGCAAGCCCGCTCCCACGCAACCTGGGTAACAGGCGTGGGAGCGGGCTTGCCCCGCGATGGATGCCAAACACCCTTACGAACTCGCGGCGATCGCCAGCACTTGCGGCGCGCCCGGCAAGCGGTCATCTTTCCCTCGTCCACCCAGGGCCCACCCATGACAATCAACAATAAGCTCACCGAGCACCTCAACCGTGGCAGCGTTGGCTTTCCCACCGCGCTGGCCAGCACCGTCGGCCTGATCATGGCAAGCCCCGTGATCCTCACCGCGACCATGGGCTTCGGCATTGGCGGCAGCGCTTTCGCCGTGGCCATGGTGATCGCGGCGGTAATGATGCTGGCGCAGTCGACCACCTTCGCCGAGGCGGCGGCGATCCTGCCGACCACCGGCTCGGTCTACGACTACATCAACTGCGGCCTGGGCCGCTTCTTCGCCATCACCGGGACCCTCTCGGCCTACCTGATCGTGCACGTGTTCGCCGGCACCGCCGAGACCATCCTCTCCGGGGTCATGGCCTTGGTGAACTTCGAACACCTCAATACCCTGGCCGAATCGGCCGGCGGCTCCTGGCTGCTGGGGGTGGGTTTCGTGCTGGTGTTCGGCGTGCTCAATGCGTTCGGTGTCAGCGCCTTCGGCCGCGCCGAAGTGGTGCTGACCTTCGGCATGTGGACCACGTTGATGGTGTTCGGCGTGCTAGGGCTGATCGCCGCGCCCGCGGTGGCGCTGGAAGGGCCGTTCGGCGTGTCGCTGGTCGGCACCGACCTGATGACCATCCTGTCGCTGGTGGGCATGGCCATGTTCATGTTCGTCGGCTGCGAATTCGTCACCCCGTTGGCGCCGGAGCTGCGCCGTTCGGCCTGGGTGATGCCCAAGGCCATGGCCCTGGGCCTGTTCGGCGTGGCCAGCTGCATGTTCATCTACGGCGCGGCGATGAAGCGCCAGGTGGAAAACGTCGTGCTCGACGCGGCCAACGGCGTGCACCTGCTGGACACGCCCATGGCGATCCCGCGTTTCGCCGAGCAGGTGATGGGCGATATCGGCCCGGTGTGGCTGGGCATCGGCTTTCTGTTCGCCGGGGCCGCCACCATCAACACGCTGATGGCCGGGGTGCCGCGCATCCTCTACGGCATGGCGGTGGACGGGGCCTTGCCCAAGGTCTTCACCTACCTGCACCCACGCTTCAAGACGCCGCTGCTGTGCATCCTGGTGGTGGCGCTGATCCCGTGCCTGCACGCCTGGTACCTGGGCGGCAACACCGACAACATCCTGCACCTGGTGCTGGCGGCGGTATGTGCCTGGAGCACGGCCTACCTGCTGGTGACCCTGTCGGTGGTGATCTTGCGCATCCGTCGTCCGGACCTGCCGCGCGCCTATCGTTCGCCGCTGTTCCCGTTGCCGCAGATCGTCTCCAGCGTGGGCATCCTGCTGGGCATGTGGTTCATCACCCCACCGGGCATGGATCCTGCCGATGTCTATGTGCCGTTCGCCGTGATGCTCGGCGCTACCGCCGCCTATGCGCTATTCTGGACGCTGTGCGTGCAGAAGGTCAATCCGTTCCGGCCAGCTCGGGTCGAGGACGTGCTGGAGAAGGAATTCGCCGCCGAACCAGGTCAGTCTCACAACACGCAGGTGCAGCATGTCGGCAAACTGGCTTGAGCGTCTGACCCGTCCACGCGCCCCGGCCGGATACCGGCCGGGTGCGACCCTGGCGCGGCTGCAGCGCAATCTTGGGTTGACGGATTTGCAATCCGCAGCACGCTTTACCTACCGCGAGGATGGCCCACAGATCGAAGTACGTGAACGTACCGAGAGTCACCTGCTGATGCATCTGGTGATGTGCGAGTTCATCCTGCGCGTGCCTGCTCGCGGCCAGGGCACGTTGCGTGCCGAACTGCATCACACCGGTGCGCTGCGTCGTACTGGCGTTGCCTGCCGACTGCGCAGTGGCGACCAGGCCCTGTTCGAGACGCTGCAGGCACGCCTGGCAGCGGTCCACGCCATGCTCATGCCCCTGGACTTCAAGCGCCTGGCCATCGACTGCCGCGACGGCCAGTGGCAGGTGACGCTGGAGCACATGGGCGCCAGCGAGGTGGTCAACCGGGTGCCTGCGTTCCGTCGCTACATCCCCCTCGCCACTGAGCAGCGCCAGCATCTCTGGCAGGCGTTCGACGCGCTGGCAGGCACCCTGCGCGATCTCTGAAGTCAACCCATCCTTGCGTATCCTGTAGCGCCCCGATAAACCCGCTCCCACAGGTATCGCACCAGGTTGAGGAGCCCGAGCGGGGCGCTCGGGAACAAGATGACAGTTGTGCCATCATTGATAACATGTTAACAATTGCCCCATAACAACAATCGTTGCGTATGGAGGTCGCCATGCCCATGCCCCAATCCGCTTCTTCGCTGCGCGCAAACCCGGCCCACGACGGCCTGGAGCACTGGACCACGGCCATGCAGAAGGTCTGTGGCCGGTTCCAGACCGAGCTTGCCTTCAACCGCTCGCTGTTCATCGGCGAGATTTCGACCTTCAATCGCGCCGGCCTTGCCCTGGCCAACCTGCGCACCAACGCCGGCAATATCCGACGCCTGGGCGACAACCCCGACCGCGACGACGACCAGCACTGTTTCCTGGTGAGCCAGCGCATGGGCTATTCGCAGGTCACCCAAGGCGGTGTGAGCGTCCAGCTTTCGCCGGGGGAACTGCTGCTGATGGATTCGGTGGGGCCTTGCGAGATAACCCCGTTCGGCCTGATCGAGCATGTGTCCTTGTCGCTGTCCCGCGAGCAAGTGTGCAAGCACCTGGCAGGGCAGGGGGCGGCGTTCGGCAAGATCTCCTCGACCAACGCCTGCGGGCGCATGCTGCACCTGCTGATGGATCAGCTGTGCCGCGAGGGCGACGAAGCCGGGCAAACCCAGGGCGATGCCCTGCAGGCGGCGTTCATCGCCTTGCTCGAGCCCGGCTTCGAGCGTGGCGAGGACAACCCGGGCTTGTTGTCCGGCCTCAGCGGCGCCAGCCTGCGCGGTCACGTGCAGAAGGTGATCGACGAGTCGTTGGGCCAGCCGGGGCTGACCCCGGCCAACCTGGCCGAACGCCTGAGTATTTCGGTGCGGCATCTGTATCGCCTGTTCGAGGAGGAAGGCGACAGTGTCTGCCGGTACATCCAGCGTGCGCGGCTCAAGCGCAGCGCGGACGACCTGGGCAATCCGTTCCTTCAGCGCGAGTCGATCACCTCGATCGCCTACAAGTGGGGGTTCACCGACTCGGCGCATTTCAGCCGGGCATTCAAGAAGCACTTCGAGCAGTCGCCGAAGGACTATCGGG